>CAWIUZ010000316.1:0-43079 GCA_963838915.1 uncultured Acidobacteriota bacterium | reverse complement strand
GAGCGGAGATCCTTCGCCGCCATGAAAACAGCGAACCGGAACCCCCTCACCCGACCCGCGCCAGCTGATGACAGCGCCGTCGCGGGCCACCCTCTCCCCCAAGGGGGAGAGGGCATTTTGATGAACCGTGGCGAGCCGGAGGCGAAGGGGAATCTCGCAGTGCCTTGAAAATGCGCAGAGCGAGATCCTTCGCTGCGCTCAGGATGACAGCGAAGGGCTCGGAATGACAGCCGGAAGGAGGTTCTCACACGCACTCGACAGCAGTCCCGTACTTTATTCTTGTTCGTCTCCTGGAGGCAGTGGCGAGGGACTTCCACCCTCACTGACCACACTCTCCGACGGCGACTCCGCCACCGCGGGAGCCTCGGCAGCCGCTTCGTTTTGCGGTGCCGCTTCAGAGGCAGGCGGAGCGCCCGCCTCGGGAGTCTCGGACTCCACAACCGGCGGAGCTTCTAGCTGCGGGGGCCCGGCCTCCGCCGCCCATTCTGACCCCAGGGCTTGCTTGGCCAGTTCTTCAAATTCTTTCAGGCTGGGAAGCTCCCCGACGTCTTTCAACCCGAAGTGCACCAGGAAGTCGCGCGAGGTCCTGTAAAGGATCGGGCGTCCTACCACGTTCTTCCGCCCCGAGGTGACCACGAGTTTCTTTTCGAGCAAAGTGTGGATGACGCCGCCGCAGTCCACCCCCCGGATTTCGTTGATCTCGGGCATGGTCACGGGCTGGCGGTAAGCGATCACCGCCAGCGTCTCGAGGGCGGGCTTCGAGAGCCGCACGGGAGGCTTCAGGCTCTTCACGAATTTCCGCAGCACGTCGTGATGCTCCGGCTTCGAGAAGAATTTGTAGCCGCCCGCCACTTCGCGGATTTGAACTCCGTGCTGCGCCTGCTGAAAATCCGCGATCAATTCCTCGAGTTTAGATTTCACCCGCTCGCGCTCTTCTCCTTCCAGGGTTTTCAGGAGCGCCTCGAGCGGCACAGGCTCAGGCGCAACGTAGATGATGGCCTCGATCAAAGCTTTTAACGTTTCGTCGTTGAGCATTTAGAACTCTGCAGGGCGTCCGTGGTCCGTTGTCAGTTGTCCGTTGCCCGATGTCCCCGTTGCCCGGTGTCCCCGTCTTCGTCTGTCATTCCGAGCGCAGCGAGGAATCTTGCCCTGCCTCGAGCTGGACCGAGGGCGAAAGATCAGAGCGAGATTCTTCGCTTCGCTCAGAATGACAGCGAACCAGCTCGGAATGACACCATGCGACGGACCACGGACAACGGACTACGGACTTCCGATTGCTACCCGAGACTTTCCTCCAACCCAACCTGCAACGCCGCGGCATTCGTGGCGGAGAGAATCTCTTCGAACCGCTTGCCCTTGGAAATCGTGATCGAAGCGAACAGCTCCTTTTGCCGTAGCAGGATCGCCCGGACTCTCACGAGCTCGAGCAGGGCCAGGAAGATCGCGATGAGGGCTTCCCTCCAAAGGTAGCCCGCGATGAGTTCCTCCAATGATACGGGGCCTGACCTTGAGTGGAGCACTTGCTTGATGTGCTCGACCATCTGCGCCACCGTCACCCCTTCGCGCCGGATCTGAATCTGCGGCCGCTTCTTGGCGCGCTCGAGGATCTCGCGGAAGGTCGAAATCAGGTCGAAAGCGGAAACCGCGAGGCCGGGCTCATCTTCGGCCTCCGCGAACTCGCCAATGCCCGGCGCCGACCACATCGCCTCCTCGACCATCCGCTTCGACTGGAGCATCTGCGCCGCGTTCTTGAACTGCTCGTGCTCGAGCAGCCGGTGCACCAGTTCTTCGCGCGGGTCTTCCTCCTCTTCCGGCGGGGCGTTCGGATCGGGCGGCAAAAGCATCCGCGATTTGATGTGGATCAGCGTCGCAGCCATGAAAATGAACTCACCGGCCACATCGATGTTCAACTCCTCGAGCATGTGAAGGTAGTCGAGGTACTGTTGAGTGATCCTGGCGATCGGAATGTCGTAGATGTCAATCTGCTGCTTGCGAATCAAATCGAGAAGCAAGTCCAGCGGGCCCTCGTACAGGCCCGCCTTGATGGGCGGCGGCGGCTCCCCGCGATGCGTCAGGCGCTTTCGCGCCGGCACCGTCTCACCTTCCGCTGCGACCTCGGTCGGCTGTTCTCCCGGAGCCGGTTCGATCGGACCTTCGACCGCCTCAGCCGCATTCGCCAGCGTTTCGTCAGTGCCGATTTTTGGATTCCCATCAATCATTGAACCACACCCTAGCAGCACGGCAGCCTGCTGCCGCCTTCGTCACCTGCGTTGTCATTCTGAGCGAAGCGAAGAATCCCTGCAGTCTGGCCGGTAAAAAAGCGAACTGCGGAGATTCTTCGCTTCGCTCAGAATGACAGCCCGGGCTAACGCGCCGCGATAACGAATCACATTCTGCGGCCCCTACGTCAGTTTCACCGCTGCTCGCACTTCTTGCATCGTAGCCTGGGCTACGGCGCGGGCTTTCTCAGTCCCCGCCTCGAGAATATCCCACACCTGCTGCGGATTCTGCTCGTAAGGTTTGCGGCGCTCTTGAATGGGCGAGAGAAATGCGTTCAGGTGCCCGGCCGCAAGCTTCTTGCAATCTACGCAACCGATCTCCGCCGTGCGGCACTCGCGATTCACGCGCTCGATCGTTTCCGGCGCGGAGAAGACCTTGTGCAAATCAAACACCGGGCAGACGTCAGGATCGCCGGGGTCACTGCGGCGCTTGCGAGCCGGATCGGTCATCATTGTTGCGAGCTTCTTCGAAACCACCTCGGGCGCGTCGGTCAGGAAAATCGCGTTGTTGTAACTCTTCGACATCTTGCGCCCGTCAGTCCCCCGCAGGCGCGGTGCGGAAGTGAGCAGCGCTTCGGGCTCGGGGAATATCGCTCGCAGTGTACCGAGGCCCTTGTTTAGGAATTCCGCCCTCGCCTCCAGCGACCGTTCTTCCCGCCAGTGGTCCGTTACGAGGTCCTTGAGCGGGTCTGGCCCATGGTCAACGACGCCCGATGCTCCAGGGCCTGCTTGGACAGCGGAAACCGCTTCCAGTTCGCCGAAGACAAGGTTGAATCGCCGCGCGACTTCTCGAGTGAATTCCACGTGCGGCACCTGGTCCTCGCCTACGGGGACAGCGTGCGCTTTGTACATCAGAATGTCCGCGGCTTGCAGCAGGGGGTAACCCAGGAAGCCGTAGGTATGCAGATCACGGTCCGTGATGTTTTCGAGTTGCTCTTTGTAAGTCGGGATGCGCTCCAGCCAGCTCAGCGGCGTCACCATTGAAAACAACAAGTGCAGTTCCGCGTGTTCCGGCAGGCGTGACTGAATGAAAAACGTGGCCTTGTGGGGATCGAGCCCGCAGGCCAGCCAATCGGCCACCATCTCCCAGGTGTCCTGGCGCAGGCTGAGAGTGTTTTCGTAGCCCGTGGTCAGCATGTGCCAGTCTGCCACGAAATGGTAGCTTTCATACTCATCCTGCAGCTTCACCCAATTTTGAAGCGCTCCCACCAGATTGCCGAGGTGCAGTTTGCCGGTGGGGCGCATGCCGCTTAATATCCGCCTCCGTTGGTTGGTTCGTTCGCTCAAGGGATGTACCTTCTGATTTCCACGTGAAGATTGCCCGCTGCGCTGAGACCCGGGTCTCGAACCTGCGCCATTCGCCATCCTAGCACAGGTGGAAGGAAAGGCGAAGTAAGCGTCACCTCCCCAATCAGTTGATAACCCCCCGCAGGGTGACGGCTTGCCGTCCCCGCATTTCTGCTGGCCCCGACGAGGGTAGGGCAAGCCCTACCCCTACACCGCCAGGGTCCGTCCTCGTGTGGGGTCGAGGCGCAGGTCCATGGATCCCAACGTCCGCGCCACATCTAAGCCTGCTATAATTGACTGGTTCAGGGTTTAAGAGAAACGACAACTGGAGGTACGCGTGAGCAGATTCAAGATCGCGTTGGTGTTTGGATTGGGGCTGTTCCTCTTGTGGAGCGCCTGCAATGCAGGCGAATTGCCTGCCGCGAAGATCCAGGTGGGGGAGAAGATGGCGGATTTCACGCTCCCGGATGTCAACGGCAAGCCGCACCGGCTATACGATATTGAGGGCAAGAAAGCTGTGGTGGTTATCTTCATCGCCACCCGCTGCCCTTACTCGAACGCCTTCACTCATGTCATGGCGAGCTTAGCGCACGAGTATGAAAGCCGTGGCGTGGCGTTTGTCGGAATCAACGCCAACAGCACCGAACCCGTCAGCGAGGTGGCGGAGCACGCGCGGGCTCATGGCCTCGGCTTCCTGGTGCTCAAAGACGAGGGGAACCGCGTTGCCGACCAATTGGGGGCGCACGTAACACCCGAAGTATTCCTCGCGGACAGTACCTGGACGCTGCGGTATCACGGGGCGCTTGGGAACAGTCACCAGCCCACTAACAATCCCGATAAGACCAATGCCGATGAACTCCGCCCGGCACTCGAAGACGTCCTCAACGGCAAGCCCGCTGAGGTGACCGAAACAAAGGCGTTCGGCTGTTCGATCAAACGCGTCAAGGTGAGCTAGAAGGTGCGGAGCTCCGAAGGGGCGATCTAGCCCAGCCCAGGCCAGCGGCCCATGGCGTTAACTTAATACCTCGACGGGACGGCGGTGCAGGCCTGAGTGACCGCTAGCAGGCCCGGAGGGCCGACAGAGAATAGCCCATGACGTAAGCCGTGGGATCGTGGAGCGGCCCCGGTTTACATAAGCCCCGGAGGGGCGACAGATCCGCCGGCAACCGTCTCTGTCGCCCCTCCGGGGCTGCGGAGATGAACGCCGTACGAGGTCCCACGGCTTACGCCGTGGGCTACTTTCTGGCGCCGCTCCGCGGCTCTCGTAGCCCTCACCTCTTTAGGTTAACGCTTATGGGCCGATGGCCTGGGCTGGGCTAGGCCGCCCCTTTGGGGCTGGACGCAATTCGCTCCAAGGACCCTGAGTGTTCAGATGACAAATTCCAGATCAGTTTGTCCCTTCCCGGTTAGCGGAACGAAAGCCGTCGCTTTTGCCATGGCCGCTCTGCTCCTCTGCGCGGGCTGTTCGCGCTCCGTGATTCCACCTGAACCGCCCCCGCCCAAGGGAATTGTTGATCTGGATGAAGCCGGCTGGGAAAAGGTGCGAGCCCAGCAGCATGGCCGGGTTCTGCTGGTCGATTTCTGGGCTACGTGGTGCGATCCCTGCCGGGAAGAATTCCCCAACCTCGTCCGCCTTCACAATGCTTACCGCAGTCGCGGCTTGTCTCTAGTGGCGATCTCCATGGACGAGCCGGAATCCGTTCCTGCCGTTCAGCGCTTCTTGCAGTCGCAGGGCGCGGAGTTTGGAAGCTATCGGCAGCATTTCAATGATTTCGAGGCGCTGGTGAACTCGATCAATCCGCGCTGGGGTGGAGGAATTCCGGCCACGTTTCTTTACGACCGCGAGGGGAGGCTGGTGAACAGTTGGGAGGGTGCGACGGCGTACCAGGAATTCGAAAACGCGGTCAAGCCGCTGCTGCCCTAGTCGAGAGTCGAGAATAGCGTAGAACCCAGGTCGCCAAGATACGAGCCTAAACCGGCTGCGGCCCCCTTTTGATTGTCATCCTGAGGAGCCCCGATCTGATCGGGGAGACGAAGGATCTCTGCAGTTCGTTGAAGCTTCAACTGCCGGGATTCTTCGCTTCGCTCAGAATGAGAGTGCGAAGCGGCTTTACTGCAAGCTGCCGAAGGTAGACGCCGCGAGCCGCGTGGTCAAAGAGCGGAGAATCTCCTGCGCGTTTTGCCCTTGACACGCCGCGAGAGCGATTATAGGCTAGTTTGCTGGACATATGGATAAGGCGGCGACAGAGCGCGCCAAAGCGGCGGAAGCCGGCCGGCGGGCGGCAGGAAACGGCCGGAGAACTAGGAAGATCCTTCTGGTTGAGGACGATCGGGAAGTGGCGCCCGCGCTGCTCGAAAGTCTGCGCGGCGAAGGATACAACGCGGAATTAGCTCCGGATGCGGAAGCGGGCCTCGAACGCGCCACGCGTGATTACTTCGACTTGATCATCTTGGATCTTGTACCCCCGGGAAGAAGCGCCCTCGAAGTCTGCCGGGAACTGCGCCGGCAATCAATCACAGCGCCCATCATAATCCTGAGCGTGCGCAGTCAGACGATCGATAAAATTCTGGGTCTTAAAATCGGGGCGGATGATTACGTTACCAAGCCCTTCGATACACAGGAATTGCTGGCCCGGATCGAAGCTCATCTGCGCCGCGCTCCCGGCGGGGGAGCGGCGCCGGGGGCGATATATCAATTCGGCGCCATCCGCGTGGATTTCCGCCGCGCCGAGGTTTTTCGGCACGGAACCCCGGTGGCTTTGTCGGCGCGAGAATTTCAATTGCTCAAATACTTCGTCGAACACCGTGGCGCCACCTTGTCGCGAAAGGAGCTTCTGAAGGAAGTTTGGGGGTACGGCGGCGCGCCTTCGACGCGGACCGTAGACGTGCACGTCTTCACTCTGCGGCGCAAACTCGAGGCTGACCCTAGCCAACCACAGTTTTTTCAGACTATAATAAGGCTCGGCTACAAGTTTCTCGGATGAGCTCCAAAAGCACGCCAGGCTAAGAGCAGCGGGATGCAGGTAGTAAAGGAGTTTGATGCCAACTCGATCCCGCATCTGCGGGATTGCGTTGCGTGCTCACGCACGCTTGAGATCGCAACGGCATCGATGAATGAGTCCGGTGCGAGGCACGCGGCGTGGCGAGCGTCGCCAACTAAAGCCTAAGGTCCGAATAAGATAACTACAAGGGCCTTGAAAGTCCTCCCCGTGTTTGGAGGTTCCAGAGGAGAGGGGAAGCGGAAGGTGCCAAAGGGTTGATATTAAGTTGGTGTAAGTAAACATTTACACAAACCTAACAAGAGGCGGGATAACCAGTCTCTGCTTATCGCCTTCCAACGACTTTACAACACTATTGATTCCAGTATTTTGACCCAGTCGCACATTTTATCCCTGTCACTGGGTTCCGGTTCGGGCTAAAATCCATAATTTGCCCCACCGGGCTGAAACGTCAGAGGAGTATTCGAGTCGAAGCGGCGCCGCCAGGGCTAGGAGAGTGAGCGCCCCACGGCTGAGTAAATCATCACAACGAAGAACAGGTTCAGTCTTAGGCAAGAGCCAAGGAAACGATAATGTAACCGTCCTGTCTTAGGCGTCGAACTGCGCGTGCGTCCGGCGTATTCGACCGCAAGGGGTTACTGGAGGAATCTTTGACACAAGCAATCTCAAGATTCATTAGGTTGATACAAACGGGTGGCTTCCTGCTTTGTATAGTCTTCGGGTGCGGAGGCGCGTTGGCGCAAGTCGATACTGGATCCGTCACAGGTATCGTTAGAAACCCTGCCGGTGACGGAGCGAACGGCGCTAAGGTCTTCCTAAAGAACGAAGCGACTGCCATCACGAAATCTACCTATGCTCGAGCAGACGGCACTTACATATTCGCGCCTGTCAGGATCGGCACTTATACCGTGTCCGTCGAATTGCAAGGGTTTGTGCCTGCCTTTCAGTCCGGCGTGGTGGTCGAGATCCAGCATCAAGCGGTCGTCGATTTCCGCCTTGTGGCTTCTCAAGCCGCGAACGGCGCCACGGTTTCTTCAGGATCGACTGCGTCTTACACTTACGCGGCAGCGGATAAAGTCTTGTCCCCCTTGGTCGTTGATACTCTGCCCGTGTTCAGCCGTAACTTCACCGATTTGGCGCAGTTGTTTGCGGGCGTAGGGCCCATCGCGCAGTTGGTTCCCGAAACACCTTCCCCTGCACAGTTGCTCACGGGCAAAGGGCCCATCGCCGAGGTGCCGGTTAATCTGGCGGCGACGGGTAGTTTCGTGGCCAACGGAGTTCCGTCTGCGCAGAACAACTATATCCTCGACGGAGCCGATGACAACAACCGCTTTCTCGATTTCCTTCCCAACACTGCCTACCAAGTGCTTCCCGCCATGGACGCGATTGACGAGTTTCGCGTGCAGACCATTTTCGGCGCGGCCCTTGGCGGAGCGGCGGGGGCAGTGGTCAACGCCACTACAAAAGCCGGAACGAACGAGGTCCATGGGAGCGCCTGGGATTACTTCAGCAACGACTACACGAGTGCGGCGGATTACTTTGATAACGCTGTGGCCTTGCGGAAGGCGGAGCTGCGCAAGAACGTATACGGCGCGACGCTGGGCGGTCCTCTAAACATCCCCAACGTCTACAATGGCAAAAACCGGACTTTCTTCTTTGCGGATTATCAAGGAACGAAGTATCGACAGGGGATCCCTTTTGTGGGGACGGTGCCGACGGATGCTGAGCGAAGCAGCGGGTATACGGACTTCACGGATTTGACCGGCGGCCAGCCGAAATGCACTACCGGTCCGGATGTGCTGGGGCGCTCCGTGCCCTGTGGAACAGTTTTCGACCCTGCCACGACACGCTTGCTGGCAACCGGCGAAGCTGACCCGATTACGGGATTAACCGCCAGCACCACAGGCTACGTGCGGGATCCCGTTCAGTGCAAGAACGTGGCCAACACGGTCTGCGCGAATCGCGTGGACCCGGTGGCAGCGGGGCTCCTTAACCTGTATCCCACCCCCACCATTCCGACGATCTACAACAACTACACTACCAACAGGTTTAGCCGGGGCGATGCCAACCAGTTTGATGTGCGCGTCGACCATCACTTGAACGATCGCAATCAGTCGTTTGTGCGTGTCAGCTATCTCAATAATCCCGAGTTACAGTTGGGCCCCTTCTCGGGCTATGCAGACGGCGGGGGTTACACGCAGACCGACACGGCAGTGAACGCCGTCGCGAGCCTCAACCACGCCTCTTCCACGACGCTGATCCACAATATCCGGCTGGCGGGCAGTTATGTGGAATTGCAGCGGGTGCAAGCCTACGCCAACGACCTCTCAGATATTCCAGCCCTGCTTGGAATATCCGGAGTTCCCCAGTTCACCGGCAATGGCGGCCTGCCGGCCATCGATGTCGGGATATATTCGCCCCTGGGAAGCGCCCCGTATACGCCGGCTATCGACTACAACCTCACCTACCAACTGAGCGAGGGTTTCACCAAGACCCGGCGGAACCACACTATCACAGGCGGAGCTGAAGTCATCAACGTCAGGAACGCTGTCAACCAGCCGCCCTACTCCCGCGGCGAGTTTGGTTTCTCGGGCAACTTCACATCCATCTCGAACTCCCTCGATCCCTCGACCGGCGGCGCGCAGTTTGTTCTGCTCCCTCAAGCCTCCACGGTTCGTTTCGGGCTCAATGATGTGGGTGGACCTAACCGGGTTTATGCCTCCAATATCAGCGCCATCGATAATGACAACTGGCGGCTCTATTACGCGGCTTACTTGCAGGACGAGTGGAAGTATCGCCCTGACCTGACCTTCACCATCGGGGGAAGGTGGGAATACTTTCAACCTTGGAAAGAGAACTTCAGCGCAGAGGCGAACTTTCTTCCGGGAAGCCAGGGGCAGGCTCAATACCTGATTCCTGCCGGCCGCGGGTTTGATACCCTCCCCTGCGGCGCCTTGTATCCAGTTACCTGCACATCCACTTACATCAACACACTTTCCACCAGTTTTACCAGCACGCTCACCAACGATAGTATCAAGCTGAACTACCCGCACCGTGGCGGCATTATCGACTCGCAGCGGCTTAACATCGGCCCGCGCATCGGTTTCGCCTATCAGTACAACCCGCAGATCGTGGTGAGGGGCGGCTACGGACTTTTCTATGGCGGAATGATGAACGAGGGTAGCCAGGGCACTCTGAGCGGCAACTACCCATTCCAGGTCAATTACCAGTACAGGAGCCTTGATGACGGCACGCCCATCACCTACCCGTCGACGTTGGCTTACGCGACCTTGGAGCAGGGGCTCGCACCCGTTCCACTCACATCTTTGGCGGCTTCGGCAACTGACCTCGTGTTGCAGGGCATCCAACATACTTTCAAGAATCCCTACACGAATAATTTCAATTTAAACGTTCAAGATCGACGCTCGAATAATGATCTTTTGGAGTTCACCTGGGTGACCACCGTCGCCCACCATCTCTTAATAAACCCGGGAACGAATGAGGTTGGAGAACTGCTTCCGCCCTTCGATCAGGCACAGGCCTATGAGCCTTACCTCAGCTTTGCCTATGGTACGAGCTACCTCGAAACGGAGGGAGACAGTAAGTACAATGCCGGCCAGCTGCAGTACACGCATAATTTCGGGCACGGGCTCAGTTTCCTTGGCAACTATACCTACAGCACGACGCACACGGATGCTTTGGACTTTTTCAACCTCAATGGCCAACAAGCCTACCGCGCTGCTTCCGTCCAGACCATCGGCATCAGACGTGACTATCAGCAAGCGGATTTTGCAGTTCGGCACTTGGGGCACTTCAGCGGCAACTACGATCTCCCCTTCGGGCCGGGAAGACAATTCCTAGGCCAGAAGGGTGACATCAAGGGGAAGGTCGTCGGCAACTGGTCCCTCAACTGGATCTTCACTTATGCGAGCGGTCAGCCCTTGACCATTCCTTGCACCATTACCACCGCCGCCGGCCTTGGCTGCGACGCTTTGTTGGTTCAAGGAGCGCACGCGAGCGGCGGCCCGCACAACGCAAGTCAGTTCTGGAACCCCGCGTCGTTCTACAATCCGCCCGTAGTCATTACGTCGGGGCAGGGTAACACTGCCCCTCTAGGAGGCGGTCCCGCGCAGGTCTACGGCCCGAACCTTATCCGGCTGGATGCGGCTGTGCGACGGAGCTTCCAGATTAGGGAAAACGTTCGGGTTGAGATCCGCGCGGAAGCCTACAACGTCTTGAATCACCCGTTCTTTGCACAACCCACCAACCTGGATTTTCTGAACCTTACGAATTTCGGACAGATTAATTCTACGCGGGACAACCCGAATGATGCGCGCGCTTTACAATTTGCAGTCAAACTCTACTTCTGAACCCGAAGGTGGCTATGCTGAGTCTCTTTTCCTTACTGATTTCAATTCTCCTCACTGTGTTGAGTCCCGGGGGCAATAAACCCGCCGGGAAACCGTCGCCTGCCGAGAGTTCGCGGATGACCAAAGCTCAAGCTTGGAAATCCTATGGCGCACTGCCCATGAGCTTTGAAGCGAACCAAGGCCAAGCGGACTCAAGCGTCAGTTTCGTGGCGCGAGGCCCGGGCTACACGATCCTGCTGAGTCCGGACGAGGCGACGCTCGGGCTCGAATCCTCCCGGCCTGATCGGCGGTTCCCGGAAAAGTCCCAGCCAAAGCCATCCACTCGCGTCTTTTCAATGAAAATCGAAGGTGCAAATCCTTCTGCCGCTGTCCATCCTCTCGACCGGCTTCCCGGGGTGAGCAATTATCTTATCGGCAGCGACCCCAGCCGATGGCACACCAATATTCCGACCTATAAAAAGGTCCGGTTCGAACAAATTCGTCCCGGGGTGGACCTTGTTTACTATGGAAATCAGCAGCAACTCGAGTACGACTTTGTTCTGTCACCGGGCATCGCGCCGCAGTCCCTGGGGATGAGCTTCGAAGGCAGCGAGGCGGCAATCGACTCACACGGCGATTTGGTTTTCAGCTCGACCGATGGCCAGATGACTTTTCATCGGCCCCTTGCCTATCAGACCGACCAATCGAACCCGTCCGAGAAGCATTACGTTCGAGCGTCGTACGTGCTTCGGGGGCACAACCGGGTTGGCTTCAAGGTGGCCAATTATGACCCGCGTCAGCCGCTGATTATCGATCCCTCCCTGTATTATTCAACCTATCTGGGCGGAAGCGGAGGCGATACCGGAAATGCGATCGCCCTCGACGCTCTCTTCGACGCGTACATAACCGGGAGCACGTCGTCTACCAATTTTCCCAAGGGTGGTTCACCCCCCCCTTATCAAGGGTCCTATGGAGGCGACACAGACGCATTCATCACCAAGCTGAGGTATGACGGCGAAGCGATCATCTACTCCACGTACCTAGGGGGCAACAACTACGATATCGGTCAGGGGATCGCCGTGGATTCGTCGGCGGATGTCTACGTTACGGGCAGCACGTCCTCCGCAAACTTCCCGACCACAGCCAGCGCCTTTCAAACCACCTACGGCGGTAATTCGGACGCCTTCGTGTCCAAATTGGATCCTAGCGGTTCCAAACTGCTGTTCTCATCCTATCTCGGAGGCAGTGATATCGATTACGGGCTGGCCTTGGCTATAGACCCCTCGGGGAACGTCTTTGTGACGGGCTCTACGCAATCGACAGATTTCCCCACCGTAAAGCCGGTGCAGTCCGGTAACGCCGGCAACGGAGATGCCTTTGTAGCCGAGATCGACACCAACCTGCCGGAAACCCAACAGTTGGTCTACTCCACCTATTTGGGGGGAAGCAGCGCTGATTCAGGACAAGGGATCGCCGTGGATTCTGGCGATAATGCGTATGTGACCGGTTTTACCTTCTCCACCAACTTCCCCGTGTACAATGCTTTCCAGACCGCCAACGCCGGCAGCGTGGATGCCTTCATCGCCGTGGTGAGTCCCGGAGGCGGGAGCTTGGAGTTTTCGACCTACCTGGGTGGAAGCGGGGACGATAGAGCCTGGGCGATCACCCTGGACAGTGCAGACAACATTTACATTGCGGGAAGCACCTATACTGCGTGTACTCCCGCAACGACGATTACGACGCTGTGCAATCCCATTTCAACTTTTCCCACCACTCCCGGGGCGTATCAAACATTCACCACCAAGCAAGCTCCGGGGTACCCTGTGGCCTTCGTAGCCCAGCTGAACCATTTCGGCACTTCGCTCCTTTATGCCACGCTCCTGGGCGGCAGTTATTCAGACGTGGCTTCCGGAATTGCCGTCGACAGCGCAGGGGACGCTTACGTGACCGGCTACACGGAGTCGAGTGATTTTCCCACCGCCAACGCCATTCAGGCGAGTTACATTGGCGGTTCATGTGGGGCGAGCCCTTGCCAGGATGCTTTCGTTACTGAACTCAATCCGCAAGGCACCTCCTTGGTGTATTCGACCTTTCTTGCGGGTACGAACGGAAACTTTGGAAACGCTATCGCCGTGGACACCAACGCCAACGCTTACATTGCTGGGTCCACGTTCTCTCAGAACTTCCCCTCTATCGCCCTCGCTTATCAAGGGCAATCGGGGAACAGTACGGGTCTCTCCGGCGTCTTCGTTTCGCAGATTTCTCACAATAGCGTTCCGGCAGTTGCCTTGACCCCGCAGAAAATTAACTTCGGAAATGTAACCGAATACACCACCGAGAATGTTACCAATGAGAATGTTCCGGCCGTTGTAACTGTTCTGAACGCCAGCACCGCCCCGCTCCAAATCTCGGGGGTGGCGACGACCGGCGACTTTGCTGAGACCAACAATTGCGTAGGAACCCTCCCGGGGGGTGGCGGTACGTGCACGATCAACGTCACTTATACTCCCACGGTGTTGGCTCCCGAGACCGAGTTGCTCACCATCACCGACAATGCCTCCGGCAGCCCTCATCTTGTCTCGCTCACCGGCACCGGTGTCACGGGCATTGCGCAGGTGCAGTTCTCACCCAGCAGCCTGGTGTTCCCCGCCACGATCTTGAACACCACCAGTGCGAAGCAGTACGTAACGATGACGAACAATGGCGAAGTGTCTTTGACGGTCACGAATATTGCGGCCACCGGCGACTTTGCGGAAACGAACACTTGCCCTGCATATCCGTTCACCATGGCCGTGGGTGGCAGTTGCACTTTCCAGGTCACTTTCACGCCGACCAATACGGGCGTTCGCAAGGGGAGTCTGACCGTAACTGATAACGTGACCAGTGGTTCCTCGAGCATCGCTCTAACAGGAACTGGAGACCCCAACTTCACCCTGAGTTCGCCGACCACCACGCAGTATCTCCCCATCGGCACTGCGGCGACGACGTTTGCTATCAATATGTCTGCTCCCCCGAGCTTGAATTTCACGGATACTGTCGCTCTCTCCTGCTCGCCCGGCACGTGCTCCTTCAACCCATCCAATATCGCTTTGAACTCGACCACCGTGCCGAGTAGCAGTATCCTAACACTCTCGGGACTCTCGCCTACCAGCCCCAACCCCTACATCTTCACCGTCAATGGATCTGACGTCACGAGCGGGAACGAGACATCGACGCTCTCCTTGTCCGTGTACTTCGGGGATTTCTCGATCTCGGCCACTCCGTCCGTCAACACCATAACCTCCGGAGCAACGTCTATCTATTCGGTCACGGTCTCGCCCGTCAACAACTTCAACCAGGCGGTCACGCTCAGTTGCGTTAAATCGACGCTGCCGCAGGGGGCGCTATGCCTTGCTAACCCGGCGTCATTGACGCCCATAAATGGCGCCGCGGTCAGCTCTCAGCTCTCGATCAGCACTACGGCGCAGTCGACCACGACCAACGGTCACCTGCTGCCCCGAGCCGCCCCTCCGCGCACTCCTCCGCCAACTCCGATGATGTTTGCTTTATGGGCAGCGTGCAATCTGGTGCTGATCGCTGTCTTTCTGATTCGTGGGAAACTGAGGCGGCGCGCACCCGGCAGCCGGCGCAGGCTCATCTTCGCGGAATTAGCTTTGGCTATGCTGGCTCTTGCGGCGGTGTTCTGGGTGAGTTGTGACGAGCAGATCTATACGAACGTCATTCAGCCCTCGACCATCAACGGCACTCCGACAGGGAATTACACCATAACGATCCTAGGTACCTATACCGGCTCAACCGCAGGCGTAGGAATAACCACTGGAACCCAGACGACTGTCGTCCGCCAAACGGCCGTTAACCTCGTAGTGCAGTAACGTGGCCTGCCGTTCTCGAGCGCGTGGCTGCGGAGGGTAGGGGCGGTTCGCGAACCACCCCGCCCCTCAGCCGCCGGGCATGAGCGACTGCCCTGAAAATGCGTAGGGGTAGGGCTTGCCCTACCCAGGATGGTGTGAGATCCGTACAGCCAGGGGACGGCAAGCCGTCCCCCTACGATCATCTTTTCATGGTTTCTGTGTGCCCCTCAGCCGCCGGGCATGAGCGACTGCTAGAAGTTAAACGCCGCCTGAAGGTCGATGCGGCGATTCGCCGCCGCCGAAGACCAGAATCCACCCATAAGTGAATTCGACTGGCCGAAGTAGGTTGTGCCGATGCCTCCGTAAGGCGCCGAAAGGTTTACGTTATTGAAGACGTTGCGCGCGTTGACGCTGAAGGTGAGGCTGTAACGCGAGTTGCTTGCCGCGCCTCCGCCGAAGAACCCGCCCATCCCGCCGCCTCCTCCCAACCCGCGGCCTCCGAGTCCGCCGCCAGGACCTCGCCCGCCGCCGGGTCCGCCTGGACCACCCAACGACCCGCTGCCGGCGCGTTCAGGCTTCTTCCCGAATCCAAACGTCTTGCTGACTCGCAGATTCGTGGTGAATTGGCCCGGACCGGTGCCATAGTAAGGCCCAATAGGTTTGTCGCTCGGGCCGGGGAAAGTATTGAAGGTGCCCCATCGAGTTGCCACGATATTCTCCCCCGTGGCGCCGGGACTGGCAAGGGCAGGCCGATTGTTATAAACGTCCGTGCCGTAGAGGTCGGCCACGGGCATGAAGATGTTGAAAGGCGCACCGGAGTTGAGCACGATCATGGGGCTGAAAGCAAAACCGTGCGGCACAGTCCACGTCCCGCCGATGAAAACGCGGTGACGAATGTCGAAGGCCGCGCGCCCGTAGTCCTCTGCGATATCGTAAGGATTCATCGTGGTACTGGTGTTGCCGTTCGCGTAACCGAGTGTGTAAAAGCCGAACAAGTTCAGCTTGGCTCCCATGCGCATGTTAAAGTTCGCGATCAATTGATTCTGATTAAAGATGCCCACCGACTCGAGCTGATAGATGTTGGCTACACTGGTCAAGTTGCCATAGCTTGAGCGGGCGCGGTCTCCTTCGGTGTCGAACACCGGATTGATGTCGCGGCTCAGAATCTGGTGAACACCGTGTGAGCCGAGATACGTGACCGAGACGGTAGCATTCTTGTTTAACTGGCGTTCCAGGCCTGCGCCGCCCTGAACCGTATAAGGCGTTCGCAGGTTGGGGTCAAGAGGGTCGATATTCGATGCGTTCTGGCATCCCGCCGCGCTCAAATTAGTCGGAAGAGCAGGGAAGAAACTGGGATTACTGCACGTATAGCTCTGCTGGTTAAGACCGTTCAGGCGCTGGGCCATAAGCAAATTGGTCTGTGAGATGCGGTCGTAGAAAACGCCAAAGCCGGCCCGCAGGACCGACTTCGGAGACCTTCCCTTGCCCAGGCCCCAGGACAAACCCACACGCGGGGCGACGTCGGCGTGATCATGAATGCCCGTCTGCGTCTCGAAGCGCAAGCCCATACTGAGGGTCATATTGGGGCGGGCGCGCCAATCGTCTTCGCCGTAAATGCCCAGGTCGGCATAATTGAGGCTCAAGGAAGGAGTGCCGCGATTGATTGAGAACAGAGTTGCCCCGCCCCCCGCCGCCCGGATCTGAGCGTCCGTCCAACCGGCTTGCACACCTTGCCGCGTGATTTGATAGGCGGTCAGCGAGGAAAACGCAAACGAGCCGTTGAAGCTCTGCATCGAGCCTAGCGTCTCATCGTTATCGCGTACGCGCCCGCCGAACCTCATGAAGTTCTTGCCCAGGTTGATGGACGTGAAGTTCTGGAATTCATAGTGGTTTTCGGTGTCCGTCTGTATTCCCTGGGTATTGCCGCCCGCCGTGAACGCCCCGGCTGCCGAGACCTGGCAGGGTTCGGCGAGTAAGAGACATCCTACGGGAGGGCCGATCAGGTTGTTGCTGCCGTTGATCGCCAGATTCACGGGCGCCTGGTTGCTGCTGTCATGAAGGTATTGGAAGCGAGCCTGGTTCACCGTCCGGTCGCTGATCACCTGCGTATCACCCACCTGCAAGGTATGCTCAGAGCCATTCGCGTTGTAGGCTTGGGAAGGAAGAGTAAACTGCCCGATTCCGTCGTCGGTGTCGTTATTCCCCCAGTACTGGTAGCGCACGGTCATGACGTTTTTCGAACTGAGCTGGTAGTCCACGCGCGGGCCGAGGTTCATGCGCATGCGGGGATTCAGTACGGCTTGACTGAACGGCACTTGGTTGCTGAATTCAGAAGTAGGGGCAAGGACGGAGCCGTTCACAACCACGGGGACGAAGGCGCTCACTACGTTCGCGTCGTCAAGGTCCCGGCGGAAGATGCTGAAGAAAAACGACGCCTTCTTGCTGATGGGTCCGCCGATGCTCCCATTGTAGAACTCCGAATGGTAGTCCGGCTCCTGGCTCACAAAAGGATTCCGCGTGTTGAATGAAACTGTGTTCCCGCTCACAAACCCCTGGCCGTGGAATTGGCTGGCGCCCGGCTTGGTGGTGATATCGATGCGGCCATAACCGAGCCTATCGTATTCCGCCGAGAAGGGGTTTTGGTTGACTCGAATCTCGAGAATCGAGGACTTGGGGGGAAGTTGGCCGCCCGTAAAGCCGTCGATATAGATTTGGCCGCCGTTTGGCCCTGCTGACGGTCCGGCCAATTCCTGAAGCTCCGACTGCAATTCGTCCGGGTCGTCGGAGAGCGACTCGAGTTCCTTTCCCGAGACGACCAGCGAACTGGCATTGTTCTCGGGATTGACGCTCACGGTCGGAGCCTCGCCCGAGACCGTGATCTTTTGCACTTCCTCCTCGAGCTGAAGCGCGATGGTCAGCTTTTGAACCTGGCCGGCGCTCACCTCGATTCCCTGCTGCTCGTACAACCCAAAACCCTTGGCGATAACCTTCACACCGTACTTGCCGGCAGCAAGCCCCTTGAACTCGTAAACGCCGTCCTTGTTCCCTTCTACGGCTTGGGTTTGTCCTGCCTCAGAAGTTACAAGAACCGTTGCCTGTGTCACCACCCCTCCGGAGGGGTCGTTTACCTGGCAGCGCAACGTGCCGGGAGCAGCCTGTGCAAACAAAGGGCTGGCAAAAACTGGCGTCAAGATGAACGCCAAGAAGATATAAAAGCATTTTCCAAACAACCGAAGTCGCATCACGTCTCTCCTGGAATCACACTTCTACTTACATCTCCGCGGATGCGAAGATAAAGGTCTTTCTGACCTTGTGTGGACTCCCCGCTTGCGCGGGGTGACTACGACGGGCACTTTCTTGCTTTCTTGCTGCTTAAATGGGGCCGAGGCCCCTGCTTACGAAACACCAACTCCGATTCGAGCCTAGCTCAGGCGCGAGATGGCGTGAAACAATTAACCGCCTGTCATCGTGAACGCAGCGAAGGATCTCCGAAGTTCTCGGTGGTTCGACGATTTGCGTACAACTGCAGAGATCCTTCGCTGCGCTCACGATGACACATAGAATTTCGTCACACCCTCCTGCGCCTCGGACTTCGATCGGCACTGCATTATTGCGTCCCTTCCTCCCCGCCTCCGCCGGCCGGCCCGCCCAGATTCCAGGATCCCGAGAAGAGCGCCTGGCTGGCGGACGGTGAGGCGGTCAGGATCGGTTCCACGCCGCTCAGTAGAGTAATCGCCGTTACTCCGCCCGTGTCCGTACCTTGAGTCGAGACGATCATCACAGCGTCGCCTTTTTTAAAATCGGCCAGCGTCGCCTGAGGCAGCCGGCTGAGCAGGCGCTGGAAGTCAGGAGATCCGCCGGTGCGGGCGCCTCCTGGTCCTCCAAATCCTCCAGAACCCCCGGGCCGTCCGCCGCCGGAAGCGCCGCCTGGCGCGCCGCCCGAGGTAGGAGCGCCTGCCGCCCCAGTGGCGCCAGGTGCAGCGCCTCCAGGGGCGCCGCCACTCGCTTGTCCGGCTGCTCCGCCCTGTCCGCCGCCCTTAAGTCGCATGGCGATCATTTGCGCCATCTGCGGCTCCATTTTGCGTATTTGAGAGTCGGCCGTAAACTTCACCAGCACCGGCTTCTTGGTCTTCAAATCCGTGACGGTAAGCGTGTTCTGGCCGGGATCAACCGAGAAGATGGTGCCGGCGATATTCCGAAAGGTTCCCGAGACTATTTCTTGCGCGGCAAAATCGTTCCCGTCAGCGCTCCGCGTGCCCCGAACGCGAAGCTGGTCGCCGGGTTGGATCTCCGCAAACGTGCCAGGTTTGGCGTCGTCGAATTTCACCGAGTCGGGAGCGTATCGGCGCAGAGTTGTGTCTTTGGTCACGTGAATTGCAAGCTTCTTTGACCCTCCGAACCCCGTCGTCGTGATTGTAAGCGTCCCGGCGACAGGATCGACGGCACTCACCAGTCCTCCTACGCCTTTCTGCCACTCCGCGGCTTCCGCCGCGTGCTTCTGCACAATAGCAGCCTTGCTCATGTCGATTGCGCGGACGGCAGTCAGGGTCTTTTGATCGCTTGAAATCTGCCCTTGCACCAAAACGCGGTCGCCCACCGCAATGTCTGCTACGCCGATCTTGGTGGCATTCTTCAACGTCTTTTCCTCGGGAGCAACCCGCACAAGCAGGGCATTACCGGGCACTACAATCGTAAGACGTACTCCCGCATCGGTCTGGAGGGTGAAGCCCGTGGGATCGGTACTCAGCACCGTGCCGGTGGCTTTGTAGAGGCTGCTCGGCGTCTGGCCCCAACCTACCGCGACCACGCTTATGACCAGCAGGCTTGTGCACACCAAGCTCAGAACCGATGCAGGATCGAGGTCCCCAGAATGCCGGCAAGCTCCCGTCCTCATTATCAACCTCCACCCTTCTTCATGGCGAGCGAGGCTACACCCCTATAGGTTTAGCCCTGTTGACCCGTCAGATTTGCGAGTTGGTAAAGTTACGCGGCGGCAACTTCCAACCGCACGCGAATGGCATCCTGACAGTCATAGCAATGGGAATGCCATACATACAAAACACCTGGCGCGGACGGAAAGTGCCCCGTCTACGCAGAGATGCCTCTTAAGCTTATGACGATTGGTGGGGGTAGCGGGTTGCGGATAGGAGATTAAAATCGCAAAGAAAGTAACTTCTTCGGCCTATTTGTCGCCTTTTCGCGCAAGCCGAGCGTGACAGCGCAGGGACGCCGCTCCTGGTCATACACGCGAGAATAGGCTCGATCGGCTTCCGGAGCCCGCCCGGGCGGGTGCAAGAATGTGGCCCACGGCGACGGCCGTGGGGAGAAAGCAGGGCCGGTGCGCGTGAAAAGCCCCGGGAGGGGCGACAGAGCAGTCTTGATAATCCCAGATCTTCTGTCGCCACTACGTGGCTCAGTATGCTCTCTGTGTGCCGTGATCCCACGGCTGTCGCCGTGGGCCACATTCTTGCGCCCGTCGGCTGACGGGCTTGCCGTGGGGCGATGGGATTATTCTAGCGCCTATGCCCCTCCCGGTTGTCCGGGCGCGGCCAGAACGGCCCCCTGGAACGCGAGGCGGCCAATGAATCTCACAGAGGTGGAGTTGGCTCGGTTCCGCGCTTTTCCTTCACCTCAGTGTTGAACAGTTTGAAACGCGAGTAGGTGTGTGAGTTCCGGAAGGTTCTCCCCTTCCACTCGACGGTGACCGCCACTTCGGAAGGCAGCCAGATGGCGGAGGCTACTTCTCTGAACTGCACGGGCTCGTAAGTGATTTCGGTGGTTTGCCGTTCCAGGCGGATTCTGGGTTGCGGCGACAGCAAATCACTCCGCAGGCGAACTATTTTGTAGCTGTTCGAGTCAATCCAGGCTATTCCCTGGAAGAGCACCAGGATCGATTCCTGATCGGTGTTGAATCGTTCCACCATCTGCGCTTTTTCCGGCGTTTGGGCGAAAGCCACGACATGGCAGTGATGTCCCGCCACGGTCTGCCGGCCCAGCAATCGGAAGCTTGCGCCCGACTGGTAGGAGGGATGAAACACCAAAGACGCGGAAGCAAAACCGGAGGTCAGCATGAAACCGGCATCCAGGCCCTTCGACCCTGTGCGGTCGCCATGCTTATCGGTACGATATTCCTCGAGGCCCACTCCCCACTTCTCCGGTTTGGCGAGAAGCAGGTATTGAAAGTTCTCTTCCATCAGGTCTTTGGTCTCGCCCTTCTTTCCCAGGCGCGCTTCGCGAACCTGCTCCTCCGACATGGTGTTCGCGAAGTTCTGGAAAAACGCCTGGACGTCCTGGCCCGTCCTTCCAAGAATCGCGGCGAGCTGATCCTGGTTCGCCGCCGGTTCCACACTTCGAAGCTCGGGGATTGCGGCGGCTAAAGTGGGAAGCGGCTGGTTCAGGACGGAAGACACCTTCGAGGACGACTCGAGCTTCTGCCTCGCCAGAATCTCGGTGTGAAGGTTGCGCACGGGCATCGGGAATTCGCTGGGAGACCGCTTGCCCATGTAGTCTTTGAGTTGCGCCGCGGCGGCCCTTGTATCACCATCATCCAGCAGCGCGCGCGTGCGAAGGATCTTGGATTCCTGGGAATCCCCCGCGCGGATCGCCTCACCCAAGGACTCTTCGGCGGCCTCAAGGTTTTTCTGAAGGATGAGCGTGCGGCCCAGTTCCCGCAAGATAAGCGGATCGTTGGGCGCTTGCGCTTTGGCTTGCATCAGGAATCCAGCGGCCTTCGCGTACTCACCCTTCCAATCCTCAAGCACGCCGAAGACCAGGTTCAATCGGGCGCGCTGAAGGTTGTTGTTCTTCGCATCCGCACCCTTCATGGCTTCCGTAAACTCGCGCGCGGCGCCGTTCAGGCCACCCGCCTCAAGCCGGGCGAGCCCCAGGAGAATCCGGCAATCAACGCAATCCGGAGACTTCTTCGTGGCATCGTTCAGGGAGTCCACCGCTTTAAGGGGTTCCTGGCGCGCGAGCAGTTCCTCGATCCCTCGCGCCAGGTCCTTGCGCCCGGATCCGACGCTCTTCTCAGTGTCCAAGTCGGTCTTTAGCTCCTGCCCAAGCTCCTTGACCAGCGATTCTTCGGCCAACTCCTCCGTGTCGCCTGTGTCCTCCCGCATTGTGATCGTGATCTCCCAGGTCTTGTCCCCGTTCCCAAAATCCACGATCTCGCGCGCGGCGTGGTAGCCTTCGCGATCCACTGAGAGTTTCGCGACTACTGTCTTGTACGTGGTGAACTCGAGTTCGTACTCCGTCGAGAACCGCCCCTGAAAATCCGTTTGCACATCGCGGATCAACTTCATGCCGTAGCCCAAATCGATGTGCACGTTTGCTTGTCGAATGGGTTCACCTCTGAAATCGACGACCTGACCGAATATGTGCCAGCGGTGCTTCTCCACGCTGCGGATGGAAGGCATCGCGGGGTTAGTGGGCATGGGCCCCATCTGCGGCCACAAAAAAGCGGGCAAGAGTCCCGATAACACAACTGAAATGAAGACAGTTCTAGTGGCAGGATTTCGCATCGTCATCAGCATTTTTCGCCACCCGGCATGAGATCATATAAAGCACCTCAATGAGGGCTTCAACGCTGCCGGTAATATATGCCTAATGGCGCCTCAACGCAATGCTAGCCCTCCCGAAAATCACGTCATTCCCGTGAATCGGGTTGGTAGGGGCGGTTCGCGAACCGTCCCTACTCGCGGGTCATGTCATTCTCGCGAAAGCGGGAATCCATCTTTTTCCGATTCACCATGGGTCCCCGCTTTCGCGGGGACGACGCTGATTTTCATTCGCTCGAGTGGGCTGAAGACCCATGACAACTCGTCGCAAAGACGGCGGGCATGGAGCGGAGGTTAAGCGCGCAGGAGAAGCTAGCCTACTATCGGCCGAGAGAAAATCTGTGACCGCAAATCTGCCGACAGGGAGAGGCGATGTAGGGGGACGGCTTGCCGTCCCCTGTTTGCGGGCCGTTGGCCGACGGGTAGTAACCCCTCACCCGCACCGGCTGCGGGACACCCTCTCCCCATGGAGAGGGCTGTGGTTTTGCTTTCTACCCTGGCCCGGTTGGGTAGGCCGGCAGATCAGCGGGCCGCGGAGGCAGTTTTCTGGGGTGTTCCTGGATTTCTTTCATCACCACCTCGATGGCTTTTTCGAGTTGCGGGTCGTGCCCTTGCATGACCAGGTCGGGGCGGTTATCCACTTCGATATCGGGGGCGACGCCGCGATTCTCAATCAGCCATTCGCTGTTCAACCCGTAGAGCGAAAACTCCGGCCGGGTAATGTACCCGCCATCCATCAAGGGTATGTCGCCGCGAATGCCCCGCACGCCGCCCCAGGTGCGCATGCCGATAAGTGGCCCGAGCTTATATTGCTTGAAGAAATAACTGAAATAATCCCCGTCCGAGGCGGCATACTCATTGGTAACGCAGACCATGTGGCCGTAAAAGACTACGTCGGGAGTCGTGCCGCTCTCGAAGTTACGAGCTGAGCCCATTCCCGCCAGAATCCTACGCAGGCGCTCGAAGATAAGCTGATCGACGAAGCCGCCGCCGTTGTAACGCACGTCGATGATCAAGCCTTCTTTGCGGATCTGCGGGAAGAATTCCTTCACGAATTCGTTCAACCCTTCGGCGCCCATGTTGGGAATGTAGATGTATCCCACTTTCCCGCCCGTCGCCTCATCCACCTTTTTGCGGTTGGTGTTGACCATATCGAGTTGGCGCAGAGCGTACTCGCTGCCCAGTGGCTTCACTACCACTTTGCGCGCACCGTCGTCAGCGGGCTTGGAGTTGACGGTGAGGGTGACGTTCTCGCCGACAGTGTTGATGAACCACTGGTATGGGTTCTGGGGGGCGCGCAAGGGCTTGCCGTTTACGGCCAGCAGGTAATCACCCGTTTTCACGTCCACTCCGGGCTCCGTCAGAGGCGAGCGAAGCGCGGCGTCCCAATTCTCTCCAGTGTAGATCTTCTTGATTCGGTAGAGCCCTTGTGCGGCGTCCGCCTCAAAGTCGGCGCCCAGCACGCCCACGTTGACGGGCTTCAAGTTGGGGTAGTCGCCCCCGCCCACATAAGTGTGGGAGTTGGAGAGTTCCCCGACCATTTCGCCCAGCAGGTAGGTCAGGTCGTACCGGTCCGCAACATAAGGCAGGAGGGGCGCATAGCGCTCACGCTCCTTTTCCCAATTGACGCCATTCATGGCCGGTTCGAAGAAGTAATCACGCTCCTGGCGCCACGCCTCGTTGAACATCTCTTTCCACTCGGCCGGCGGGTCGACTTCGAGGCGAATGGAAGCGACATTCAAAGCGCCATCGCCGGAGTGGTGCGGCTGGCCTTCTGGCTTGGCGTCGATGATGCCATAGGTCTGCGGCACCGGCTCGCCTTCTCCTCCTCCGCCTCCGGAGGGGGGCGCGACATAGAGGATCTTTTTGCCGTCAAAAGAAACTGTGAAGTTGTCGGCCCCCGAGATCAAAACGCTGTCCTTCCGTTCGTTCATGTCGTAGGCGTGGACGGCCGGCGCTTCACCCGGCAAGGGGCCGGAAAGGCCGCCGACGGGCGACGTAGCGTAGTAGACAAAGCCGTCAGCCGCATACAGGGCGTGGCTGTTTTCCGGTGGAGTCGGCAAAGCCACTACCCGGTCGCCGATGCCCGCCAGATCGATGTGGAAATCCTTGGGAACTTCGCGGACGGGGGGTGTTTCCTCAGCCTTCTTTTCTTCCTTCTTCTCGTCCTTCTTCTCTTCGGGCGGCTTCTTGGGCTTCTTCGGGCCGGCCTCGTCGCTCTTGGGAGCGAAGGGCGAGGGCAGGTCGGAGCGCAGCGTCACCACGTAGACGCGCGTGGCCTTCGGATTGGCGAACTCGAGGTCATACACGCCCAACACTTCGTTGTAGTCGCGGTTGGAGAGGAAATAGAGGTACTTCCCGCCGGGATCGAACACGGGGTTCCCACTATTCGTAAAGTCGGTGGTAACGGGCGTGATTTTCTTGTCGGCCAGGGAGTAGAGGAATATCACGCCGTTATTATTCTCCGCGGCCTTCGCGTAAGTGACCCACTTGCCGTCGGGGGACCAATTGTAATCCGTCAGGTCGGCGTACTTGCCTTTGTCGATTTCGACGGGCTTCTTCTCGTCGATATCCACGAAGAAGAGCCGAGTGTCTTTGTCGGCGTAGAGCAGCTTCTTGCTGTCGGGCGCCCAGACGGCAGGCAGCCGATGCATCTTGCCGTCGAAAGTGATGCGGACTTCCTTCCCCGATCCGTCCTGCGGAGTAATGTAAAGCTCGTCTTCGCCGGTGCGGTCGGAAAAATAGGCAATCCATTTTCCGTCGGGCGACCAAGCCGCAAATTTTTCCTGGATGCCCGGGGTTTGGGTCAGGTTGCGGATGCTGCCTTCTTTGGCGGGCACCGTGAAGATGTCTCCGCGGGCAGTGAAGACAGCACGCTTGCCTTCAGGGGAAATGTCCCAGTCGGTGATCAAATGGCCGACCGCCGCCCAGTGCTTTTGCGCCAAGGGCCGGTCGCCTGCCACGTTGATCGTGAGCTTGTGAGCTTTCTGGGACTTCAAATCGAAGAGGTAAAGAAATCCGCCGTTTTCAAAGACGATCGAGTCGGGCCCCAGGCTGGGCCAGTTGACGTTGTAATCCTTGAAGTCGGTGAGTTGGCGGGTCTGTTTCGTCTTCAGACTGTAGCTGTAAAGGTTCACGCGCTGCTCGGGACCGCGATCGGAGCCGAAGTAGATCGTGTCGCCGTGCCACATCGGGTAAGTGTCCGCGCCCGGGTAATCCGTGATGCGCTCGTAGGTGTTGTTCTTAAAGTCGTAAATGGCAATGTCCTGGGCCATGCCGCCCTTGTAGCGCTTCCAGGTGCGGAAGTTGCGGAAGATGCGGTTGTAGGCGATCTTCGTGCCATCGGGTGAAAAGGAGGTAAGCCCGCCTTTGTCGATCGGCAGGCGCACCGGCAGGCCGCCCTCGATGCTCACGCTGAAGAGCCGCCCGAACCAATCGTTGAACGTGTCGCGCCGGGAGAGAAACAAGATGCGCTTGCTGTCCGGAAACCAGGTGATGACCATGTTGTTCGGACCCATGCGCTCCGGCATGCTCGCGGGGTCCGGCAGGAAAGTCAGTTGCTTCGGTTCACCGCCCTCCGACGGAATTATGTAGACGTTGAAGTTGCCGTCATACTGCGCCGAAAAGGCAATCCAGCGGCCGTCGGGCGAAAATTTCGGGAACAACTCGAGGCCGGGATGAGAGGTGATGCGCCGCGCTTCGCCTCCCGAGGTCGAGGCCAACCAGAGATCGCCGCCGTAACTGAAAACGATCTTGTCCTTGTAAACATCAGGAAAGCGCATCAGGCGGCCTTCCGTCGCCTCCTGCGCAACAACCGTCGAGACAGATAAGAGCAAAGAGAACGTGAGCCACTTCGCGAGACGAATCATCCATCCTCCCCCGTTAGGCCGGAATGAGCGTTGACCCAGATTGAATTGTAACACCGCGCGCCATTCTACTCCTCTTCCCGGTCTAGCAGGCTGCGGAAAAAGTCCCCGGGCTGTCATCCTGAGCGCAGCGAAGGATCTGCATTTGCTTTTTCAACGAGATACTGCAGATGCTTCGCTCCGCTCAGCATGACAGACAGACTTTTTCCGCAGCCTGCCAGGGCACGCCAATCGACGTAGGGGCGCCACTTGTGGGCTCCCCTGATGTCGCGTGAAAAATGTGGCAGGTTGGCTGTGGGCACGAAACTCCCGCAAGGTACAAAACGGGCACGCAGTTACAGAAGGCTGAAAGCCCTCCTCATGGCCGCGGAGGCGCTGCTGCAAGCCTGGTCGAGTGGCATGGCACGCAAGGCGGCATTGAAGGGCTCGGCCTGGATGGGACCGTCGTAGCCTATTTGGACCAGCGAGTTCAGGAAGTCCTTTACAGGGATGACGCCCGTGGCAACAGGCAACTCACGGTGATCGTCCTGGTATTGATCCAGCGAGAGGCCGCGGGGCGCATCGTTCAGATCCACGGTCACCACATCCGAGCCTCGAAGTGCCGCGAGGTCCTTATCCGTCTCTTCCGCGTTGAACCAGTGCCAGCTATCGAGCTGAATGCCCAGGTTGTTGGTGCCGATTGCAACAATCAGTTCCTTCATCTCGCTCAGAGTGTGGAGGAAGGGATGTCGCTGGCTGCGCCAAAGGGTTCTCGGCGCAACGTACTCCAAGCCGAGTTTCTGGCCGTGATCGGCAAGAATCTGCGCGCACTGGCGCAAGCGGTAGGCGTGCTGGCGGAAATTCTGCGGGTATGTGAGGTCATTGCTGCAAGGGGCAACCCAAGTGCTGACGCTCCAGACGCCAGCTCGCCGCAAGGTGTCGGCCGTCGCCGGAAGCTTTTTCAACCCGTCGTTAAAAGTCGCCTCATCCTTGCGAAACTCCACCGGCAGACCGGCAGCGCCCAACTTGAGATTCTTCGCTTGAAGGTCGTCCCGGAGACGCTTGATTCCCTCATCACCCAGGGAAGCGAAGTAGTTAGGATCAGGATCCAGGCCTTCAAAACCGTGCTTGACGGTGAGTTCAAGCGACTGAGGAAAACCGGCATGAAAACCGAGACGCCCGAGGCTCAGGACTGCGTAGAACCTGCGCTTCGGCCTCTCAGCGGGCGCCTCAGCTCCAGCGAGCATGCCTGGAGCCGGCAAAGCAGCGATGCTGGCCGCGGCTCCGGCGGATAGAAAATGTCGGCGAGTGACTTCGTTGGTCATAGTCGGCCTCCCAGCCGTGCAGTGTAGCACGTGGGCGTGTCGCGTGGCTGTGGGAACTGGCTTGTGGCGAGTGCCGATGGGCCTTCTTTCGCAAGTTGACCCAGCCCATGCTCCTGCCTCAAGTTGAGGAATGAACACGCACCTCCGGGACTTTCGATATACTTAGATTGTTTGCCGTCGAGCGACCAGCAACCAAGGAGGCCTGATGACTACGACTCGTCGCCGGGAATTCTTATCCGCCGCAGCGTCGGCGGTGCCGGCAACCATGCTTGCGAACGTCCCCCAGGCGGTTAGCGGCCAGAGTGCCGGGCGCTCTATGAAAATAACCCGGATCGAGGCCATCCTCCTCAACAGACCGCTGTCAGACCGTTTCTGGATGTCGATCTTTCCGATCGGCGGCATGAAGCCGGTCGCCAGGCGGCTGATACTGAAGATTTACACTGATGCCGGAGTGGTGGGTTATGGGGAGGGCGCCGGCGGTGGGGCGGAGTTATTTCGCCAGGGCCTTGCCGATCTGGTTGTAGGCGAAGACCCCTTTATGGTGGGGAAGGTGTGGGAGAAGTTGTTTGCAATTACCTACAGCCGGGAACTGGCGAAACGAAACTGGTCCAGAACCGACCTCATCGAAGCTATGGCGGCGATCGACGCTGCCCTCTACGATATCATGGCGAAGTCTGCCGGTCAGCCGCTTTACAAATTCCTGGGTGGTTACCGAACGAGTGTGCCGGCTTATGTGACGGGAGGCTATTACCGCGAAGGCAAGGGTATCCCGGATCTGGTTGAAGAGGTTCAAGGGTACGTCGAGCAAGGGTACAACGCAGTCAAGCTGAAGGTCGGAGGTATCAGCGGTGGTTATACCATTGATGATGATTACCAGCGGGTTAAGGCCGTTCGTGGGGCTGTGGGACCCAAGGTGAAACTAATGCTCGATGCCAACCAGGGCTGGGATGTGAGCAGTGCCATCCAGGCCTCGAACAAACTGTACGATCTGGATATCACCTGGCTGGAAGAACCACTTCATTGGTACGACGACGTGGAACCGCTTAAAAAGCTGAAGCTGAACACTCGCATTCCTCTTGCCTCGGGGGAGAGCGAAATCACCCGCTGGGGAGCGCGGCGCTTATTGGAGACGGAGGCCATTGACTTTCTGCAGTTTGATGCAAACGCCAACGGCGGCATCACCGAATGGCGTAAGCTGGCAGGAATGGCGTCGATGATGCACGTTTGGATGGCTCCCCACCACGAACCTCATATCCACGGGCATCTGCTGGCCTCGGTCCCGAACGGCTATATCCTTGAGTCATTCGCGAACCGGGAGCGAGATCCCTTATGGTTCGAACTCTACACTCGCAGGCCGAAGATCGAAAAAAGCGTGCTTTACCTGGACGACACGCCGGGCTTGGGCGTCGAGTTCGACCAAAGGACGCTCGAACGTTACGGCACTAAACTAATTTAGAATAACGATAGCTGGCAGTTCCCCCGCAAGCGAAGGCCGCCAACACGCCCACCGGAAAGCTGCAACGTGCTTAGCAGGCTGCGGAAAAAGTCTATCTGTCATGCCGAGCGGAGCGAAGCATCTGCAGTACCTCGTTGAAAACAAGCAGATGCAGATCCTTCGCTGCTATGAAAATGGCGGAAGCTTTTGTTGAAAATACAGGAGTTACCTCCAAAGAGCCATTTTCATGCACAGTGGTGAGCCGAAGGATCATGAAGTCTGCGCTCAGGATGACAGCCCGGGGACTTTTTCCGCAGCCTGTTAGACCTTCCAAGCGCGCTCTTCTACTGGTTGATGTGGACGACGGTTGCAGGCGGAAATCCGTTGAACCAGGTCGACGAAGCATTGCTGTAGGCGCCGATGTTTTCCGAATAGACCAGATCATCGATCTGGAGGTCAGGCAGCTGCTCGGATTGCGAGATGACGTCCATACCATCACAGGTCTGGCCGTAGACCGCGCAGATTTCGGTGGCGCCTTTTTTAAACGCCTTGAGATGATATTGGCAATGGTCAAAAATGATGCCGGAGAACGTGTGATAGACGCTGTCGTCAATGAAGTAGCAGAGCTTTCCATCGCGCACAGCTTTGCCAATGATGCGGGCGACGAGGGTGGCGGCTGTGGCAACGAAAAATCTGCCCGGCTCTGCGAGAATCTGCATGTTTCGCGGGAACAGTCTGTCGATCTCGGTGTTAATCATTTTGGCGAGCGCACTGAAAGGCTTCACATGGCGGTCATAGGCGACGGGGAAGCCGCCTCCGATGTCGAGGATTTTGATCTCATGGCCACGTGTGTTCGCCTCTCGCAATACCGCTGCCGCAATATTTAGAGCCTGAACGAAGTTCTCGAAGTTGGCGCATTGGCTGCCCACGTGAAAGCTCAGCCCCTCGACCTCTAATCCGATATCGAACGCAGCGCAGACGAGATCCACTGCCTCGCCCGGGTCACAGCCGAATTTGGACGACAACTCCACCATTGACCCGGTGTTGGGAACTCGCAAGCGGAGGACAACGCCGGCGTGCGGGGCGTATTGTTTGATTTTCAGCAGCTCGTTGCGGTTGTCATAGGTAACCAGGGGCTTGTAGCGGTCAAGCGCCTGGAGCGTCTCCTTGGGTTTAGTCGGATTGGCGAAAATGATTTTGTCCCAGATAAAGTCCTGCTGATCCTTGGGCGGAAGCTGTTTTATGTTTTCATAAACCAGCATGAACTCGGGAAGCGAGGCGACATCGAAGCTGGCTCCCGCGCCGTACAAAGTGTGGACAATCTCCGGCGCCGGATTCGCTTTTACCGCGTAATACGCCTGAACCCGCGGAAGGTGCCTCTTGTATTGGGCGTAGTTTTGGCGGATGACCTTGTGATCGATCACCACAACGGGTGTGCCGTGCTGCGCCGCGATGGCTTGAAGTTGCCGGGTTGTGGCCATACGCCCTCCAGTCGAGGAGTTGAGAAGTCAACGACTCGAGGAGTTGGGAGGTCGAGGAGTTCGAGATGCCGAAGAGAAATTCTTTTCAGTCAGTGACTCCTCGACTCCTCGACTGCTTAACTCCTCGACTTCCCCTAATCAAGCACAGGATCCGTGCCGTCGAGCATTTTCACTTTGTTGTGCGTGAAGTACTCCCTGGTCAGCGCCGCCATCATTTGACCGCGCTGGTCGTAAAGCCTGCGCAATTTCCGCCGTGGGTGCCTGGCCAGCGCATAGTGCGTGAGGATCGGCATGGCGATGGTCGTGTCCGTGTAGCAAACCACTGCATCGGGCAGGCGGTCGGGATCCACTTTCCCCCAGCTTACAGCTTCGCTGGGGGTCGCTCCACTCAGTCCGCCGGTGTCCGGACGGGCATCGGTGACCTGCAGGAAATAATCCTGCCCGAATTCCTTGATGCGCAGCACCTCCTGGATTTGAGGTTCCGTCTGGAGCAGGAAGTTCTTGGGGCTACCGCCACCCCATAAAACTGCGGCACTCTTGCCTCCTGAACGTTTGGCAGCGAGAACGTAAGCGGTTGTCTCATTCACGTCAATCGACGGATTCACGCGCAGCTTGTTGCCGCGCAATTCTACGCCCGCCACGTTCATCCCAATCGTTGAGTCGCCGGGCGATGAGGTGTAGCAGGGCACGCCTGCACGATAGGCAGCGGCCAGCACCGAGACGTCCTTCAGGCCCGCCTTGCGCTCCCACTCCGCTGCGTACTTGCCCAGCAGATGGTGCAGTTCGCCGGAGCCCATTTCCTTCTGGAATTCCGGTTGAATCAGAATATTGCGCAGGATTTCATCCGTGGCCATCAGGCAATCGCTGTAACCGAGCAGAACGTCGTAAACGCGCACGATATCGTTGTCGCGCAGCTCCGTGTCGTCCATTTTGAAGCTTCCGACACGCACCGGATAGTTCAAGGCAAAATGCATGTCGTGATACAAATTGGCGCCCGTTGAGACGATCCAGTCCACGAACCCGGCTTTGATAAGCGGAACGATGGAAGAACACCCGAGGCCGGCTGGCGTCAGCGCTCCCGATATACTCATGCCGATCGTTACATCCGGCTCCAGCATCTTTTCCACGAACAGCTTGCAGCCCTCTTTAAGACGGGCCGAGTTGTAGGCAAGAAATACATTGTCCACGATGTCAGCGAGCTTCTCTTTGCCGGTCAGGTTTTTGGGGAGAATCCGCTCTCCGGCGAGGTAGTGGTCGCGGTTCGGGCACTTCTTTTTCTTCATCCAATCGGGCATCTCCGACATGTCTTCGCGATAACGATGGTGGGACTTTTGGGCTTTGGCCATGATCGAATCAAATTCCTCCGTTGACGGCTATGATCACTGCTCGGATTGAAAGCGGGGAGCCAACCGAATTAGACTATCACAGCGAGTCGAAGGGGGGAAGCGCGTGCCGCGGTTCGTATGAGAAACGCGGCTCTTCGTAGCGCCGACCTTTAGGTCGGCACATGCTGACCTAAAGGTCAGCGCTACGCAGTGAGCGGCAGTGGCGATTTTCACCTCGAACCTCAGTTGTGACACAATTATCTGGAACACCAACGTGAACAGAATGAAACCTTCTAAAAATACGCCGTTTTCAATGGGCTTCTCGATGCCTGCGGAGTGGGATCTGCACGAAGCGACGTGGCTCGCGTGGCCTCATAATCCCACCGACTGGCCGGACAAGCTCGACATTATTCGCTGGGTCTATGGCGAAATCGTGCGCAAGATTTCGCCCGGTGAACGCATCAGGATGCTGGTCAACTCCGCGGCCGGCGAGAAGACTGCACGGCGTTACCTCAAGCGTGCGGGAGCTGACCCTTCGCGCGTCGAGTTCATCAGGCACCCAACAAATCGCGGCTGGATGCGGGACAGCGGGCCTATATTTGTTCGGCGCGAGTGGAAAAGACGGACGGAGACCGCCATCGTCCATTTCCATTTCAATGCCTGGGCCAAGTATTCTGATTGGAAGAAAGATCGCCAGGTGCCTGAAGTTGCGGCGAGACACCTACGTAAGCGCATCTTTGACGCGCAGATCGGCAACCGCGAATTCGTCCTCGAAGGGGGTGGAATCGAAGCCAACGGGTGCGGAACATTGTTGACGACGGAAGAGTGCTATTTGCACCCGGATATCCAGGTCAGGAATCCCGGCTTGGATCGGAAAGGCTATAAAAAAGCGCTCAACGACTACCTGGGTGCGACAAACGTCTTCTGGCTGGCAGGTGGCGTGACGGGGGATGATACGCACGGGCACATCGATGACATCTGCCGTTTCGTCGATCGAAAGACCCTGGTCCTCATTAAGGAGGATAATACCGAGGACGCCAATTTTGGCCCGCTGAACGAAAACTGGGACCGCATTCAGGACCTGCGGCTTGAGGATGGTTCGAGACCAGAGGTCATCGCGCTACCCATGCCTGACGCGATCTTTTTCGACGGTGGCAGACTCCCGGCGAGTTATGCAAATTTCTATATCGCCAATCATGCCGTGCTGGTGCCCACCTTCAACGATCCCAAAGACCGCTTGGCGCTTGGACTCCTCGGCGAATTATTCAAGGATCGTATCGTAGTGGGCATCCATGCCGTGGATTTGGTGCTGGGTTTCGGCACGCTCCATTGCCTGACGCAGCAACAGCCCGCATGAGCAGAGGTACGGGTTCTTTGCGTTTGTCTGCGGCTTGTCAATTCGGCATTTTTCTCTCTTCGCCAATTGGGGTTACGCCTTCAGTCCGGTTAAATCTACTTCCAGACGTTTGTTCTCCTTGATCAAGTCGTCCATGGTCAGACGGATCCGGCGGCTGGCGGCTTCACGGCCCAGGATGCAGGTGAGAGCGCTATCCACCGCCCGCCTGACGGTTGGGTTCTCAAAACGTCCATTGGTCACGTTCTCGTAGAATGTCGCGATATTGCGAACGATGCCATCGTGGTAAAGGTTCTCGACTTGGCCACTGTATTCCCGGGGGCCACCGAGTAGGAACGCCTTGCCCCAATAGCTGATAACGGCGTTCGCGGTTGTGCCATACACGTGACAGTCGAGAGTGCCGTCCTTTATGTCGGGCAACCCCAGACCGAAATGATTATGAACAGTGCCGTCGGCGTAGTCGTAGATGACCGAGCAGACGCCGTGCCCGTCCCCATGTGCGTTGGGGCGAGCAACTTGCGATGAGCCGGCAGCCGCAACCGGCCGCTGCCCCATCACCCACAGCGCGGCATCGACTGCGTGGATATCGAAGTTGCCGATGTAATCGCACCCCAAGGCAATATCATTGACCCATATCAGCTTCTGTAGGCGGCTCTCCAGGTTGGCCGTCTTCGGTGGATCGTTAAAGCCGTTACACAAACCCGTCGTGGCCAACTGCGCGATCGTCCCCACGCCGCCGTCCTGGACGCGCTTGACGATCTCGATGTTGACCGGGTCCGTGGGGATCTGGTAGTCGACGAAGAAGCACTGCTTTTTCTGGCCAGCGAGTTTTGCCGCCGCTTCAATTTGCAGGCAGCCGGGCACATCCGCCGCCACAGGCTTGGCCATGTAGACGTGGCAGACCGGCTTTGACCGCCGCCGTAGCCTGATCCGGCATAAAGGCAGGGATGTTCTCGAGGGCAACGACCTCGACACCGGCGTCGATCACCTTCTGGTAGCCCGAGAGGCCCGAGAAGCGTCGCGACGTCTCAACGCCCAGCGCATCGCCGACGGCATCCGCCACCGTCTGGAAGTAGTCTGCCACGGCGAAGAGTTCAAAGCCGCCGTGCTCCTTGAAGAGCCGGCCAATCAGGCTACCGCGCCCGCCACAGCCAACCAAGCCGAGTCTGATCGCACCTTGCCGGTTTGTGGATGCAGTGCTCCGCCCTGGTGCGGAATGCGCCAACGCCAAAGTAGCAGCCGCAGCCATGCTTCCCGTTACAAAGCGGCGTCGGGAAACGGCGCCGGACAAGCGACTTGGCAGGAAGGAAAACCGGGTATTCATGAACAACTCCATTCGTGCCCGACGCCCCTGATGTGCTCAGAAGTTTCGGGCCAGGACGTAGCGTGACTGGCGCGCATTATACACCGGAACGCGTGCGGGATTTTGTATGGAGTTGAGATAGTCGATATTCGTGCTCGGTCAGGCTGTTTACATCCAAGTCAAGAGGAGCGCGGCACGGGCACGACTCGACGGGTGGGCGTGATTACCGATAGTGCCCGCTATCACCACGCTCGGCGGCATCGGGACTGGCTCCGCGCGCGCGTTGACTTTGCCAGGGCTGGGGCCTATTATGGCGGCAGTAGATTGAGTTCTCAGTCATACCGGTCGGAGTTGGTCCTGCCATCGCCGGCCGGAGAGCTTCCTGCTGCCGAATTGTGGAAAAGCTCCCTGAGATGCCCAACACCTCGCTGATCTCGCTGCCCCATGTGTTCTGGCGTCGGAGTTGCCTTTGCGGTTAGAGATTTCATTTGTGGAGAATTATCATGACTGCCTGTGCCTCAAGTCGGCAACGCTTCCTCTTCGTTATCGTCTCGCTCGTCCTGCTGGCCTGCGCCGGCTGTAGGGCGAACCGCATCGTTGCCGCGCCTGCCGGCGACTCGCGACTGCTGGCCGCCACACCGCCCATGGGTTGGAACGACTGGGCCCACTACCAGTGCAATTACACCGCCCAGGACATTCTTGCCAACGCCCAAGCATTGGTGAAGACAGGACTCGCCGCGCGCGGGTACGACACAGTGACGATCGACGATTGCTGGATGCAGAAAGATCGTGATCCGCGGGGTGATCTGCAGGCCGATCCGCGACGCTTTCCGGACGGAATCGAGCCGATTGCCCGCGCTGTCCACGCCCTGGGCCTGAAGTTCGGCATCTACGAGGACGCAGGGTATGCGACCTGCGGCGGATTCGCCGGCAGCGGCGAGCCAAAAGGCGGCGGCCCGGATCACTTCCTCCAAGACGCCAAGTTATTCGATTCTTGGGGAGTGGATTACTTGAAGCTGGATGGCTGCAATCTCTACGTACCCAAAGGCAGCAGCGAGAACGAAGTCTACCGCAAAGCTTACGCGGCCCAGAGCGCAGCGTTAAAAGCCTTGGGGCGGCCGATCGTCTTCTCTGAATCGGCTCCGGCGTATTTCCAGGACACCCCGGAGTGGTACGACGTACTGAGCTGGATCGGGGGCTACGGCCAGCTTTGGCGTGAAGGTGACGACATGGCGAACTATCATGCGAAACGGCCCGGAAATCCGCGCTTCCGTAGCGTACTTTGGAACTACGCCTACAACCTCCCGCTGGGCCGCTTCCAGAAACCCGGCAATTGGAACGATCCCGATTTCGTCATCGGCGGGGACGACGGCCTGAGCGTGGCAGAAACTCGCAGCAACTTCGCCTTGTGGTCAATGATGTCGGCGCCGTTGATCCTCAGTTCCAACGTCGCCCAGCTCAGTCCGGAGGCGGTTGCGATTCTCGGGAATAAAGCAGTCATCGCAATCGATCAGGATGCGCTGGGCCGCATGGCTACCCTGGTGCGGCGAAGTCCGTCCACGGACATCCTGTTTAAACCGCTCTGGGGCGGCGACGATGCGGTCGCTGTGCTGAACCGCAGTGCTGATCCCATCCGGGTCGAACTCGGTCCGGCTGACTTCGGCTTTGCGACGAACCCGCAATGCCGCCTGGATGCGCAAGACCTGTGGAGCGGCAAGAAGCAATCCGCGGCATCCACGCTTGAAGTCGACGTCGCCAGCCACGATACTGCGATCTGGCGACTCCATCGCGCACCCTCCTGCGGCAAGCCGGCACGCACTGGCACGATCACGATGGTGGCCACGGGACGGCGCCGCGACATCGCAAGCTACAGCCTTTGTCTGGCGGCGCCCGGGCATGTCGGAAACTGTGCCGGCACTCCTGAAGAGACCTGGACGGTTACCGCCAGCGGCGCTTTGAAGTCCGCAGAGGGGCGCTGTCTTGCCGTAGTTGACGGCAAGCCGGCGATGCAAGCATGTGCCTCCGCGAACGCTCAGTCCTGGACCTACACTCTGGCCGGCAACCTGGTCGACAACAAGGATCATAAGTGCCTCAGCGCCGCTGGTCCCAACGGCAAGCCGGAGAGCCTGGACCTGCAGGCCTGTGGACACAATCAGCCGAATCAGATTTGGTCGTTGCCGAACTAGGAGCGACGTAAGGCGGGCAGCACAGAGTTCCGGCATCCAGGAATTCCGAGGTCCCATATTTCCAGAAAAGTCCTGCGTGCCTTCTTATGGGAAGGGAGTTTCACGTTCGCACCCCTTGACATTCTTCGTGGCTGTGCCTTATGAATGGGGTCCATGCAGATAAGCCGTCGAGCGGCGTTCCGTCGATTGCTGCTGGGACTGCCTTTCGCAAGTGCAGGGACAAACCTCCTTGCGCACAGGCCGGCCGACAACCTCGGAGCGAAGAAGGCGGCCTCCCTGGCACCCATCCGTTTCCGCAACGTTGCCGGCTCGGCGGGCTTGAATTTCCAAGTGGAGAACAGCCCCACCTCGCTCAAGCATCTCATTGAAACCATGACCGGCGGCGTGGCGGCCTTTGATTACGACGGCGACGGTCTCGCCGACATCTTCTTCGCTAATGGCGCCGCTTTACCTTCGCTCCGGAAGGAATCGCCGAAGTATTGGAACAGACTGTTTCGCAATGAAGGCGGAATGCGATTCAAAGACGTCACCGAAGAGGCCGGTGTGGCGGGCGAGGGTTACTCGATGGGCGCCGCCGCTGCGGATTATGATAACGACGGCCACGTGGATTTGTTTGTGGCGGGCGTCAATCGCAATATCCTTTATCACAACCTCGGCAATGGCCGTTTCGAGGACGTCACGGAGAAGGCGGGAATCAAGAGCGGCAAGTGGGCCGTGGCCGGCGGTTGGTTCGACTACAACAACGACGGCCTGCTCGACCTCCTCGTAGTGAACTACGCGCAATGGTCGATTGACAATAACCGCTTTTGCGGCGATCCTTCACGCAACCTTCGCGTGTATTGCCACCCCGAATATTTCCAGGGCCTCACCAACACGCTTTATCGCAATCGAGGCGACGGCACCTTCGAGGACGTCACCGAAAAGTCAGGGATTGGTAAACACCAGGGGCGCGGCATGGGGATCGCTTTCGCCGATTACGATGACGACGGATTCATGGACGTCTTTGTCACGAACGACAACCAGGCCAACTTCCTCTTCCACAATCGCGGCAATGGCACTTTCGAAGAAGTCGGGCTGCAGGCCGGCGTCGCGCTGATGAACTCCGGGCAGACCGTTTCGAATATGGGCGCGGACTTTCGCGATTACGATAATGACGGCCTTCCGGACATCTTCGTGACCGACTTGAACAATGAAACGTTTCCCCTCTTTCACAATTTGGGTGGCGGCATGTTCGAAGACGCATCGTCCACCAGCCGCTTATCCGTCTTGTCTTCCGCGCGGGGGGGTTGGAGTGCGGGAATCGTCGACTTGAACAATGACGGGTGGAAAGACCTCGTAAGCACCAATTCCCACGCGGACGACAACGTCGAGGAGTTTGCCGCCTATCACTACCGCCAGCCAAACAGCATTTTCGCCAATCTGGGCGACGGGACTTTCTGGGACGTGTCGCCGGAAGTGGGAAGCGACTTTCAGGTTCCCCGCGCGCACCGGGGGTGTGCGTTTGCTGATTTCAATCACGACGGCAAAATCGACATGGTCGTCTCATCGCTTCAAGACCCGGCGGAGCTTTGGCAGAATGTTGGCCCGGACGATAATCATTGGATCAACCTCAGACTGGTGGGAACCAAGAGCAACCGCGACGGCATTGGGGCGCGGGTGCGCATCGGCAAGCAGGTCAACCACATGACTACCGCCCTTGCCTACGCATCGTCCAGCCACGACGGAGTGCATTTCGGTTTGGGCAAGACCGCGACGATTGACAGGATCGAAATTCGCTGGCCAAGCGGCGTCGTGCAGACGCTCCGCGATGTTAAGGCTGACCAGCGTCTGGAAGTGCGCGAGCCGGAACGCTCCGCATAGCGGCCCTGGATAGATGTAGGGGTAGGGCTTGCCCTACCCCGGATGGTATGAGATCCCTCCAGCGAGGGGACGGCAAGCCGTCCCCCTACGATCGTCTTTTCATGGTTTCTACTCGGTGCCCGTCTGCCGGCGAGCATGAGCGAGTGCTTGGAAAGTACTCAGAGCGAGATTCCTCGCTTCGCTCGGAATGACACCCTGATTGAGGTTTTCACACAGACTCTAAAGCCCCGCCCTTCCGGGGGCCTTCAGTGGCATCGCCGCTTAACGCAATCGAGCACTCGCGCAGCCGTCACGGCGAGGGCGGCGTAATAGTGACGTTCTTCTCTACTTCCTTCTTACTCTCCTGATCCTTGGTTTGCATCTCCTGGTAGGCCTTCAACATCTCCCGCGCCAGATCCCGGTCTCCGTGCGCCTGGTAGGCGCGACCCAACTGGTAATGCAAGGTTCCGTTTTCGTCAATGGGCAAAGCCGCCCGGAGGTGCGGAATGGCGTTCGCAGCCTGTCCCGCTTGCAGATAGGCAAGCCCCAAGGCGCTTTGTGCGGCGAGGAGTTTAGGATCGGCCGTTACAGCCTTCTGCAAGTAGGCGATGGCTTCCTGCGGCTTTTGGCCGTTTCTCATGACGTCGCCCAGAAGATAATTCAACGACGCCGAACCCGGGTATTGTTGAAGAAGCTCGCGAAAGAGCTTCTCCGCTTCCAGGAGATCGCCGGACTGAGCGAGCGCCATCGCTAGTCCGCGCTTGAAGGCCGTATTCCCGGGAACAAGTTGAAGTGCCTGCCGCCAGTCCTTGGCCGCCTGCGCATATTGCCGGCGTTTGGATTCAATGCGGGCTCGCAGTTCGTAGGTTTCCGGCGAGGGCGGGAGCCTTCCTAATCGCTCGTAGGCAGACAGGGCAAGCTGGTTGTAGGCGCGGGTTCGCCAGTAGAGCGTCTTCGGGTCCTTTCCCGATTGCTCGGCAACTGCCGGAAGGTTCCCCGCCTCGAAATCGCATTCCAGTTTTTCCGACGCACAATCCGGTTGGGGAAGGTCCTTTTCCTTTTGTTCTTCAACGGCCGCCCAGTCCGCATGATCGGTCTGCTTGTAAATCCCGGCGATGGCCGAGTGAACTCCGCGTAAGGATGGCATGGCGGCCAGCGCCTGCTTATAGAAATAAAACGCGCTGTAGGATTGGTCGTTGGCAGAACGCGATTCCGCCACGAGGTAAAGCCAGTAAGCAGAATTAGGCGCCACGGCGGCGAGGTCATCAAAACTTTTTTGCGCCAGGCCTTCGTAACAAGCTCCGAGGCCGTACCACACCTTGGGGCTCGAAGGATCCTGCTGAGAGAGTTTCTCGAACCTCGCGGCGGCTTTCCCGAACCGCTCCAGCGCCAACTCTGCGTCCGCCAGAGTCGCCTGCGCGTCCTGACTTCCCGGCTGGAGCTTCACGGATTCTTCGAGCGGACCTATCGCCTCGGACGGCTGGCCGAGATCCAGATATGCCGTGCCCATCAGCAAAAGCGCCGGAAATGATTGGGGATCGAGCTTCAAGACTGCTTGATATTCACGAATCGCCGCTCGCTTGTCGCCCGACATGTCCAGCGCCAGGCCCAGGTTGAGGGCCAAGCCGGGATTATCCGGCATCGCCCGCAGGAGTTCGCGATAAATGGGAACCGCTTCACCTGCACGCCCCGACGCCATCAATTGCTTGGCGAGTTGAGCCTTTTCGGCCGGGGTCTGCTGCGCCACCGCCGAGCAAACGAGAGTCAAAATCGCGAATGCAGAGGTCAAGAGCTTCATGCGTTAACGGTCAATAGTCAATGCCTGCCCCAGCGCCTTCAAAACTTGACCAGATACGCCAGCTTCACAAAGAACTGGTGTCCATCCTGGTAGAGGCCCGGCGTCCGCAGAATTCCGTTGCCCCCCATGGATTGCAGCAACTGAAGGTTATCCATATTACCATTGTAGCCGACATAGAGCGCCGTAAAGGGATTCACCAGATAAGTGAAAAGAAAATCTCCGTTGAAATTCTTCGTGGTGCTAAGGGAGCTGAATGCCGGATTCGCCAGGACCGCAGTGTACTGAGGAATGACGCGGATTGAGTATCTCTGGTTGAACTGATACACCCATTCCGAGAAGACGATGTGATTGTTGAAGTCGCTCGCGCCCGTGGCCCGATCGGTGAGCCGCTCCAGAAGGTAAGTGTTCTGGATGCGCAAATGCTTTCCCGGGCGCAGCACAAGGCCCACGCTGGCCAGGTTCACGTTGGAAAGCAACGGCAATTGGCCGGCGGGTGGATTGATGTTGATCTGGGCTCCCTGGGAATAGTCGGCCTTGAAAGACACCTGGCTGATCAGGCTCGTCTCAAAATAAAGTCCGTCGCGGTGGTGCGAAAAAACCGCGTTTTGCGGAAGGCCCTGGAAGTCCCGCGGTCGCAGCATCTCCTCGTCCTGCTGCCAATAGGTTTCAAATGCGGTTTGGCCCTTGAACTCCCAGCTCATGGTGTAGTCCTGATACATGTCCAGACGATTACCACTGTGATCCCACAGGGGGTTGACAAAAACCGTCGGACCCCACGACACCAGGTATTTGTGCTCGGGCCGGAACCGGTACATGGCCACTTCACTCACGCCGCGCATGTTGATACGCAACGGCGGCTGTGTAATCGTCCGCCCGACGTAAACCGGGCGGTCCACAGCATCGGTCTCAATGTATCCCGCCAGCGTATTAAAGCCGGGGCTCAGATCATTGAATTGCATATTCGAGTAGAAGGTCCTGCTGTCATAGCGGAGTTGCGCGTTGTATGCGGGTCCGGCGGTGCGCGGGCTGCCGGGGATCGTGGTCTCACTGGTAACCGCTTCACCCGTCAACCACCAGTTTTTCCGCAGCTTGAGGTGCGCGTCGATTCCGCCGACGCGATTGTACGTGCCAGCGAATTCCCGATCGGTGTAGATCATTCCCACCGAGGATTGACGGAAGAGGTCGCGATTGATGCGCAGCACGCCAAAGCCGGCGCGGTCACCCAACAGAGGATTGCCTGGCGGCACCGACTCACCGGGTGACCGGTCATCGATTGTCAGCCACCCGACTTCATAAGGCCCCGCCTTGCCTGTTAAGCGCAACCCGAACTGCGGATCGGCGATGTCCCGGGTGAACAGCAGGTTCATGGGGGTCTCGAAGTAGTGTGAGTTCTCGAGAAAAAAAGGACGCTTCTCCGGATAATAGACTGTGAACCGGCGGTTCGCTGTGATCTGGGGCTGGTCTGCCTCAACTTGGGAAAAGTCGGGGTTGACGGTCATGTCCAGGTTGAAGGAGTCCTTGAATACCAGGCGCCCATTCGTGCCGACTTTGGGGTCAACTGTTTTCCGGTCGAACACGGCATTGGCCGGGTCCGTCTGATCGAGCGTCCGGTACGTGCGGGCGTACGCGTAGGGGGTCAGAAGACCGCGACTTTCGGGCGAGATTCCCTCCAGGCCAGTCAACGTAGCCTCCTGGCTGATGCGCCCCTCAATGCGGGTCGAGATCCAGGGCCAACAGTTAGATTCGTTGTTGCGGGGAATCCAGCGCACGAATACGATGCCCCACGTTTGCTTCTCTGTCTTCGGGAAGCGCATCGTCTTGAAGGGAACAGCAAGCCACACGACGAAGCCTTCCTCGGTGAGTTTGCCCCGCGATTGCCATACCCCATCCCAGGTGCCATCGAACTGGCTGCGGGGGCCCTCCGTCCAGAGGCCGTCCAACTGATGGCCATAGGGGTTGACGGTGAAAACGTAGGCGCGCCGGTGGTCGTGGAAGGTGTCCAGGAAAAGGTCGATTTTATCTTCCATGTAAAACGTGTCGCGGGCAACCCGGTGGGCGCGGATGCGTGCCGGCTCGGAGTCAAAAGCCACGTAGATGCAGTACAGATTGCTCGAGTCGTAGCCGAGGTAGGCAATGGTTCTCTGGCTGGCAGGTTGACCGTCGCTCGGCAAGCGTTGAGTGAACCCTTCCACCTTGGCCAGTTTGCCTTCCCACTTGGAATCAGGTTTCATCGAAAGAAAATCTTCCAGCCTGGGTGGGGTCGATACACGCGGGATAACTAAAGTAGTGTGGGCGCCTAGAGGCCTTGATTCGGCGACCACGGTCCAAGGCAGAATCAAAATAGAGAAAAAGAGAAGAACACAACTCGCAAGCTTCATAAGGCAGAGTAATCATCGCGCCTACGCCTTTTGGGCTGACGGCATGTGAGGCCATGGGAAAAATGGCAATGTCGGTGCGCGAGCGGCAGTTGACTCAACGACAGAATCTAGCACAGACGGGTTTTACAATTCCACGCCATTCGAACGGGCGCATTCTACACCAACCCCTCGAGGTTTGGAACAGGTGCTTCCGCCAACCCCGAAGGGCTTGCCGGCGGGCAGCCGCAGGTTAACCCCGAATTCGTAAGTTGAACTGCGATTTGAAGGGCTAACTGCCGTCATCGAGCCGTTCGTTTACCCTGTCGCTGGCGGTTGAAATTCCAACTTGCGCGAAGTTGGAATTTCATAGTGCAAGAGTTTGTCGAACAAAGGGTTGCGCGTTTCGAGACCTCCCCAGGCGGAGGACAGATGCAGCACCGTGCGATGCCCGGCGCGGCCCAGGATCGCCCCGCACAGGAAGACCTGGACCCGCAAGCTCGCCGGCTGGCG
>CAWIUZ010000315.1:0-23390 GCA_963838915.1 uncultured Acidobacteriota bacterium | reverse complement strand
AACAGACAACGGACGACGGACAACGGACCACGGACGACGCTTTCTAGGCAGAAATCGCTTCGCCAATCTCAGTGGGCCGCGCTCGAGAGCGATTTCCAACTCTCCGCCAATTCGTTAAAACGCTTTTCAAAGCTCTCGCGATACTTGCTCGGCTGCCCGCCCAGTAGGAGGCAGGCTGCCCTTTTCGATCGCGTCCGACGACACCCCAGATGCGCACGTGCGAACATATACAGGGCCATCATCAAGCCTGCAGTCAGACAGGCACCCGCCCAGATGGTCCCGGCCGGGCTGGGTGCGCCACTTGCAGTCCGGTCATGTACTCCATCTCCAGGCCCCGAAGCTCGAAACGATCCCCGAGGGATTAGGCGGAGCCATTTGCGCCTTCGGAAGACCCATACCTCCGTGCGCTCTCCGCTTGCAGAAGTCACGCCCAACTGCATCGGCGGGGTTACGAGGTTCGTCGGATCGGGAAGATATCTCATTTAACGAAATCGGGACGAACTCCGCCACGTCGCTCCGGGACCCATTTCAGGCGAGCCGGGTTGCCGGGCTCAACCCTGATTCTGCTGCGCTGGATGCTGCTTTCCATCCCGTCCGGTCCAAGTGGCGTCGAAGACCAACTGGTGAGGTGTGCCGGTCGGGCCATAGCTCGCCTGGAAAAACCGCACGCCTTTATAAGTGAGGGGATCATTCGACATAGATGGTTTTGCGGATCACCTCGTGGCCGTTGTCTTCCACTGCAACAGGCTCCAGTACTGCTTGGGCGAGCGGTCGGTATACCGCTCCATGCCCACGCCGTCGCAGCGCAGAGTGAATCCCAGATCACGTGGTGCGCCCCCGGTGGTCATCGCTTCCACGGACTGGGTCCGGGGCCCCAGGGGTTAAGCTCACGAACCCTTTGCTCACAGGCCGTCAATGATAGCGCCCACGAAAATGATCAGGGTGGCGTGCACGATGTAGGGCGCCGAGGGGTGTGCGGTGCTTCTCCACTGAGAGCGTCCCCTTGAGGCCTTCGGCTTTGGAGGATACCCAAGGTCACTGAGTCGCGACTCGGCGATGGCAAGGGCCTCAGCGGGCGAATGGAAGCCTAATGATATCTCCCGCCGAAGCCCAGTTGGCGAACATACCATTCGTCCGCCAGCGTGTGGGGCCGGGCGAACAATCTCCAGACTTGGGGAAACCAGTTGAGCGACGCCAGCTGTGACGTCGGCTCCGAGCAACCCCAAGAGCAGGATGAACCACCAGGTATGGAACACATCGAACAAGCCCAGGACAGCTGGGACGGTTTGGAGCGTAGTACTGTCGCTGCCTTCTGGGGGTTATGGTCGCTGCAGAATCATTGTTGGTGCTGATAATCACTGCCTGTTCCCAGTGAACCCAGTAGACCAGGCCGCACTCCAAAGAGCTGAGAAACCTCAAAAAGCTTGTCGAGAATTGTTTGTTGATTTGCCACCATTTACTCCTGCCCCAAGCCCATTCAGTTCGCAGGTAGCCTGCCGCTGACGACCAGCAGACGGGCATTTGGGGTGCCAGCGAGGAAGAAACGTCCTAATTCCCAATCGTTGAAAACACGTAGGGACGGCCATAGATTCCGGGATTCAGGAATCCTCCTTTGGGTCTCCCTCTAGTAGCCTCGGGGCTCGACGACAAATGTGTGAACAGACTCAATTTGTCACTTTTTTTCAGAGGTGAAACTGTGCAACGCCTAAATTCGTCAACAAAAATTTCGGAAATTTGACTTGTGGACACAAAAATGCTGACAAAAGGGACAGCTACCTTTGTGGTGCTTATTTTCGAGGAGGCTTGAATGAAGACCATTCCGATTAACCGCAGTTCAAACGATATTTTTGTCAAAGAAAGTACTCCAGGGTCTAAGCCTGTCGCCGTCGACGGCGAGGCTACGCCCATGAAAGTGCAGCCGACCTTTACGATCGCGTTCACGCTGGGCACTCGTATGAAGGATTTGCACGACACCATCATTCGCACTGTCCTTCAACAAACAAGGGGCAACAGGCTGCGGGCGGCTCAATTGCTTCACATTAATCCCCGCACCATCCGTCGGCGTTTGGGCAAGAAAGAATCGATCGGCACCGTGATTCGCGCCGCGTAGCGTTCATCCCGCGTGATGGCCGTGGGCGCTTCCTGCTGACAGCACGAATTCCCCGGCCCTTGTCGTGAAGATTTTCGTGACAGTTTCAGCCAGTGAAATATCAAGTGCGGTTTGCGGTTCCGGCTGCGCTGTCTCGCTTGGAGCCAGCCTCTTCCGCCCCAGTGAAGAGGAACCCTGCCAATTGATCGCGCACAACTTTTCCAGGGCACCGAAACAACGGCTCCGCTGCGTTGAACCGCCACCCGTTTCTACTGCCAGGACGCGCAAGCTGCTTCTGCGCGCTCAGAAGAGTTGAGCCTGTCCCGCCCTCGCGCGCGGGTGGCCATTGAATCGCAGTTGCCCCGGCACGAGCATGAGCAGGACTAAGGCGGGCGATAAGCTGACAGACTGTCGTTCAACCACTTCATTTCTACTGCAAACTATGCGGAGATTGGAGCGCCACGTGCTCACACTAACGACGAGTTGCAAGTTGTCGCAGTTTCGAAAGATCGTCCGGAGTCAAGATGTTGAGACAAGCCAATGGCCAAGATTCAGATTGCAGAAGATGGCCAGGATTCTGCCGGCAGGAACTACCGGACGAGTACTCGTTGTTGATGATGCACTTCTTGAGGGTGCTGGCGCGCATCCTTTCGGCGAAAATTTCCTGGTCACCTTAGTGCAAATGACGCATTGGAACTACTCAAAAAGCGCGCAGTTCGACCTGGTCATCGACCTCCGTATGCGGACTGCGACGGCCTGAAGTTCCTCGAATTTCTCCGCGGGAGCGGCAATACCATCCCGGTCATCATCCTCATCCGGCATACGGAAGTTGATACGTACCTGGCGGCCATGAACGCCTGGGGCGACCGAGTATCTGAATAAGCCAATCCAATCCGACGAATTACTGAAGACCGAGCGCAGGCAGGAGCGCACGGTCTTCAGTAATTCGTCGGATTGGATTGGCTTATTCAGATACTCGGTCGCCCCGGCGTTCATGGCCGCCAGGTACGTATCAACTTCCCCGTATGCCGTGAGGATGATGACCGGGATGGTATTGCCGCTCCCGCGGAGAGATTCGAGGAAGCTCAGGCCGTCGCAGTCCGGCATACGGAGGTCGGAGATGACCAGGTCGAACTGCGCGCTTTTCAGTAGTTCCAATGCGTCGCATGCCCCTGCCGCTGAGGTGACCAGGAAATTTTCGCCCGAAAGGATGCGCGCCAGCACCCTCAAGAAGTGCGGGTCGTCATCGACGACGAGTACTCGTCCGGTGAGTTCCCTGCCGGCAGAATCCTGGCCATCTTCTGCAATCTGAATCCGATCTTGGCCATTGGCTTGTCTCAACATCTTAAACTCGACTCCGACGAATCTTCGAAACTGCGGAATGGAGGCAACTTGCAACTCGTCGTTAGTGTGAGCACGTGGCGCTCCAATCTCCGCATAGTTTGCAGTATGGTGAAAATGAAGTGGTTGAACGACAGTCTGTCAGCTTATCGCCCGCCTTATTGCCTGCTCATGCTCGTGCCGGGCACACGGCGCGAGGGCGACTGCGACCTCAATGGCCGCCCGCGCGCGAGGGCGGAGCGCCTCAACTCTTCTGAGCGCGCAGAAGCAGCTTGCGCTGCCTGTGGCAGTAGAAACGGGTGGCACGACGCGGCGCCGACAGGCAGCGGGTTCTTCGTGCCCTGGAAAGGTATCACGATGAATTGGCAGGGTTCCTCTTCACTGGGGCGGGAAGAGGCTGGCTCCAAGCGAGACAGCGCAGCCGGAACCGCAAACCGCACTTGATATTTCACTGGCTGCAAACTGTCACGAAAATCTTCACGACAAGGGCCGGGGAACTCGTGCTGTCAGCAGGAAGCGCCCACGGCCATCACGCGGGATAATGCTACGCGGCGCGAATCACGGTGCCGATCGATTCTTTCTTGCCCAAACGCCGACGGATGGTGCGGGGATTAATGTGAAGCAATTGAGCCGCCCGCAGCCTGTTGCCCCTTGTTTGTTGAAGGACAGTGCGAATGATGGTGTCGTGCAAATCCTTCATACGAGTGCCCAGCGTGAACGCGATCGTAAAGGTCGGCTGCACTTCCATGGGCGTAGCCTCGCCGTCGACGGCGACAGGCTTAGACCCTGGAGTTACTTCTTTGACAAAAATATCGTTTGAACTGCGGTTAATCGGAATGGTCTTCATTCAAGCCTCCTCGAAAATAAGCACCACAAAGGTAGCTGTCCTTTTTGTCAGCATTTTTGTGTCCACAGGCAAATTTCCGAAGCTGTTGACGAATTTAGGCGTTGCACAGTTCCACCTCTGAAAAAAAGTGACAAATTGAGTCTGTTCACACATTCTCGTGCGACTTTTGCCCCAAGGTTCTAAAGGGACTTCCAAAGGAGGATTCCTGAATCCCGGAATCTCACGTGCAGTCCCTACGTGTTTTCAATCGATTAGGGAATTAGGACATTTTCTTCCTCGCTGGCACCCCAAATGCCCGTCTGCTGGTTGTCAGCGGCAGGCTACCTGCGAACTGAATGGGCTTGGGGCAGGAGTAAATGGTGGCAAATCAACAAACAATTCTCGACAAGCTTTTGAGGTTTCTCAGCTCTTTGGAGTGCGGCCTGGTCCTACTGGGTTCACTGGGAACGGCAGTGATTATCGGCACAATGATTCTGCAGCGACCCATGACCCAGGAAGGGCAGATCGAGCAGGTCTACGCTCCCCAAACCGTCCGGCTGTTGAATGCCCTGGGCTTGTTCGATGTGTTCCATACCTGGTGGTTCATCCTGCTCTTGGGGTTGCTGGGAGCCAACATCACGCTGGCGTCGCTGGAGCGCTTTCCCCAAGTCTGGAGATTGTTCGCCCGGCCCCACACGCTGGCGGACGAATGGTATGTTCGCCAACTGCCCTTTCGGCGGGAGATACCATTAGGCTTCCATTCGCCCGCTGAGGCCCTTGCCATCGCCGAGTCGCGACTCAGTGACCTTGGGTATCCTCCAAAGCCGAAAAGCCTCGAGAAGGGGACGCTCTACGTGGAGAAGCACCGCACGGCCCGTTTGGCGCCCTACATCGTGCACGCCAGCCTGCTGATCATTTTCGTGGGCGCTATCATTGACGGCCTGTGGGGCTTCAAAGGGTTCGTGAGCTTAACCCCTGGGGCCCGGACCCAGTCCGTGGAAGCGATGACCACCGGGGGCGCACCACGTGATCTGGGATTCACTCTGCGCTGCGACGGCGTGGGCATGGAGCGGTATACCGACGGCTCGCCCAAGCAGTACTGGAGCCTGTTGGCTGTGGAAGACAACGGCCACGAGGTGATCCGCAAAACCATCTATGTCAATGATCCCCTCACTTATAAAGGCGTGCGGTTTTTCCAGGCGAGCTATGGCCCGACCGGCACACCTCACCAGTTGGTCTTCGACGCCACTTGGACCGGACAGGATGGAAAGCAGCATCCAGCGCAGCAGATCAGTTTGCAGCCCGGCAACCCGGCTCACCTGAATGATTCCGGAGCGACGGTGGAGTTGGCGGAGTTCGTCCCGGATTTCGTTTTGGACGGAAATCAGATATCTTCCCGATCCGACGAACCTCGTAACCCCGCGATCCAGTTGGGCGTGACTTCTGCAAGCGGGAAGCACACGGAGGTATGGGTCTTCCCGAAGGCTCAGCAAATGGCTCCGCCTAATCCCTCGGGGATCAGTTTCGAGCTTCGGGGCCTGGAGATGGAGTACATGACCGGACTGCAAGTGGCGCACCAGCCCGGCCAGAACCTGATCTGGGGCGGGTGCCTGTTGCTGACTGCAGGCTTGATGATGGCCCTGTATATGTCGCACGTGCGCATCTGGGGTGTCGTCGGACGCGATCGAAAAGGGCAGCCTGCCCTCCTACTGGGCGGGCAGCCGAGCAAGTATCGCGAGAGCTTTGAAAAGCGTTTTAACGAATTGGCAGGAGAGTTGGAAATCGCTCTGAGCGCGGCCCAGGCTGAGATTGGCGAAGCGATTTCTGCCTAGAAAGCGTCGTCCGTGGTCCGTTGTCCGTCGTCCGTTGTCTGTTGTGGAAGGCAGCCTGAGTGGTGTTCGCTCCGTAGTTGAGTTCAACACCCAAGACTAGTCGGCAGAAATTGATCGCTGGCAACGGACCACGGACGACGGACAACGGACACAGGAGACAAATCATGTCGAAAGTTCTGACAGCAACTGTCGATGACCACCGCAGTAGCAACGCCGGGGGCTGGATCCTTCTGAGCGTCAGCGTTGCGGTGCTGGTGGTCATAGCCGTTTCGGTTCCGCATCTGATCGGGCGTGCCGGGTGGGCAAGCGGCGAGAAGTTTCTCTATCTCGCTTTAGTTGGATATTTGGGAGCCACGGCGCTTCACATCGCTTCTTTGGCCGTCGGCCAGTCCAACTTGCAAGCGGGCGCTGAAGCCCTGACGCGCGCCAGCCTTCTCATGCACACTGTGGCTATCGCGGCGCGGTGGGTCACCGCCGGTCATGCCCCGCTTTCGGGCATCTATGAAATGGTGCTGGTCTTCTCCTGGGCCGTAGTGGTGTTGCACGAAGTGGCGGAGTGGAAACTTGATATTCCCTTCCTGGGCGCGATAACTTTGCCCGTGGCCACGCTCGCGATCATCTTGTTGCAAGTACTGCCGGGCGAAATCAGGCCCCTGGTTCCGGCGCTGCAGAGCACCTGGCTGCAGATTCACGTTACCCTGGCGATGCTTAGCTACGCAGGCTTTACAATTTCTTTCGCCCTGGCGTTGCTGTTCCTCATCAAAGACAGGGTCAGCGCTCGCACGTTCCTCAGTTGGACTTCCGGGCTGATCGGAGCAATTTACGGGGCGATCGTCCTCGGTTCGGTCGACAGCAGCTTCGCCTTCCTGCTCCCGGCTTGGGATGCCGGGGCTCAAGAGAAGGTGATGGTGGCTCCTAAACAGCCGCTGCTGGTTTCGATCTCTGCCCTGGGTTGGCCGTTTGTGATTGTGCTCGCGCTCGCGACAGCAGCCCTGATCTTCAATCTGGTCGACTCGTATAGTGAGAAGCCGGGCCAATCGGCGAACTGGGCGAAGCGGCTTTTCCTGGCATCGATCTTCGGGCAGGCTTTGGCTTTCGCGCTGCTCCTGGTGAAGGTCAACTCAGGACCTTACTTCGTTCCGCAAGTGGGACAGAGTTTTGGCGTGCATCTCGCGGCCAGCCCCTTCCTGCTGGCGGGGATTGTCTGCGGGCTGTTTGCTTCGCTGGCGTGGGAAGTGCTGCAGGGAAAACACGACTCGATCGCCAATTCCCTGCCCCAACCCGACACGCTTGATGCTCTGATCTACAAAACCGTTGCTGTTTCTTTCCCGTTGCTAACCCTCATGATCATCGCCGGCGCCTACTGGGCGAACCGGACATGGGGCACATACTGGAGTTGGGACCCTAAGGAAGATTGGGCGCTCATCACCTGGCTGACTTACGCAGGTTATCTGCACATGCGGCTCACGCGCGGCTGGCGCGGGCGCCGTTCCGCGTACTTCGCGATCATCGGATTCGCCATCGTGATGTTCACGTTCTTTGGCGTCACCTACCTGCTGCCGGGATTGCACGCGTACGCATAAACCGGTGTCATTCCGAGCGCAGCGAGGAATCTGGCACTGTTCTGTTACCTGCACAAACTCAAAAGCGTAGAGCGAGATTCCTCGCTGCGCTCGGAATGACACTCCCCGGCTGGCACAGAGCGAACCTCTGCGGTCCCCAAGACTTAGGAATTCAACAAGGCAGCCTCGGACATCCTATCCTCAATGCTGCCACTGCCGACGGCGTTGCACAAAGGACCCTTTTCGCAACGGTGTTTATTTCGGTGCGCCGATAGCCTGTTCAAGCGTCAAGCGAATGAAACGCTGATAGGGAACACCTGCGCGGGCGGCGCGTTTGCGTACTGCGTGGTAAAGCTCGCCGGAGAGACGCAGGTTGATTGATTTGTCTTTCGGCTTGATCTCAAAGCGGGTCAACGTCGCTCCTGAAAGGTCGTATTGGGTAAGGTCGGCCTTGTCAACGAACGCCGCCGCCGCACGGTCGCTCTTAAAGGTCGGGATTTTCTTTTTCATACGCATCGATCTCCTTCTTGTGCATGTAACGGGCGCTCGGCGCCAGCCTTAATCCCTTCACTTCGCTTGTTTCCCCGTGACAGTCTCCACTCGAAACTTCTTATAGTCGCTGAACTTTGAGGTGTAGTCGCCAAGGGAACTCGAGACGAGGAGCAGGCGTGCGGAAAAGTGAGCTTCGACGTATGAAGGCAGCCAAACCTCATTGTTGGTCCTGGCTTGTTCCATCACCAGCGAAGATCCCTTGCGAATGGAGGCCAGGAGGCCGCCGGCAAGTTTGAAGGAGTCGCTCAAGTGGGCTTCTAAGCGCACCACCTGGCGATCCCGGTCGTCCACCCACAGAGCCCCTTCCAGCTTGTGTAAAAGGTCTTCCGTTTTGTTCCGGGGCTTGTAGGCCGGATTGGGTGCAAAATCGAAGACGATCACCTCGTGTGCGCGAAACTGCTCCCAGCGGGGATGGGTGAAGTTCGAGCTTCGCAAGAAAGTTGAGACGTCAATTCTCTCTTTCTTCTTGGAGGCGTCATCACCCTCACTTTTTTTCTTGTCGTAGTCGCGAATGCGCTTTTCGATGCGGCCATCTTCCTTCTTCTGCTCGTCGGGAGTTAGAGGCTTCCCATCCTTCTTCACCTCTCGCCTTACCAACTCCCCGCCCAGATAGAAATCCATGTACTCCTTAACGATGGTTTTCTTTATTTGCCCGTTCTTGTCGAGTTCGCGGACATCCTCGTCTTCGGTGCAACTGTACTGGTCTACCAGACTTTCGAGTTGCTTCTGATTCTCCTGCACATCGCTCAGCAACTGCTTGATATCGGGGAGAGGCCGGTGGATCATGCTGTCCTGCTGTCCGGCGACGCGGGCAGGCAACGCCACGAACGTCGAAAGGAGCGCCAGGAAGGTGCAGAAACCGCTCGAATCGAACCGGCAATTGACCATTGGACAATCCCTCGATTAGTTTACTGTATTACGGCCCCCGCAGGGAGTGCTTCAGATTGAAGAGGCCTGACCACCTTGGCCATGAGATTACGCGGGCAGGATGCCCATAAGCGCTAGGATAAGCGTGCGGGAACGATGTCAAATGCCCGAAGGGCATTAACATCATTAGCCGTAGGTGAAACCTACGGAGATGAAGCCCCCACCTTTTGATCTTCTCCGACCCCGCAGGGGTCGAATGTTCGACCCTTTCAGGGTCGGATGCTGTTTTTTGCCCCGCCCGCCCGTAGGTTTCACCTACGGCTAATGATCTTGGGTCCCTTCGGGACCCTAGGGCAGTGATCATTCTGAGTCGCATTTCAGGGTACAATGCCAAGACAGAAAATGGCGCGCAAGAGGCAAGAGAGATTCGCCAAAGGAGGCGTGGTTCTATGGACCTGCAATACCCGATCGGAAAGTACCAGTGGGGAGGAGAAATCACTGACGAACAGAGGGCGCAATTCATCGCTCAGATCGAAAAGGCGCCGGCGCAACTCCGCCAGGCCGTGACAGGTTTGACCGAAGAGCAGGTGGACACCCCCTATCGGCCGGAGGGCTGGACGGTGCGGCAAGTGGTGCACCATCTCCCCGATAGTCACATGAATACCTACATCCGTTTCCGGCTTGCCTTAACGGAAGATGAGCCGACCATTAAACCGTACGACCAAGAGCTTTGGGCAGCCCTGGAGGATGCGCGCATGGCCCCTATCGGACTTTCCCTCACCCTGTTCGAATCCTTGCACTCGCGTTGGGTGCTGCTGTTGAGGTCTTTGCGCACTCAGGATTTTGCGCGCACCTTCCGGCACCCCGAGATAGGAGTATTGACCTTGGAGAAATACCTGAGCCTGGTCGCCTGGCATGGCCGGCACCACATCGCGCACATCACATCCCTACGCGAGCGAATGGGGTGGAGGTAATACGTGGTAGGGGCGGTTCGCGAACCGCCCCGACGTCAATGATAAGGTGGAAAAATCTTTCGGGCTTTCTGGCCACACGCCCGTCCGTGTGCTAAAATTGGACCCTTAGCAGGATGCTCGGAAACGCATGCGGTTCAGCAGCGCCCTGTCCTTGAAGTAGCGCTGGGCTTTAGGTCAGCATCTACCAACCTAAAAGTCGGCTCTACGCGGTTAGGCATGACGGTTGGCAGGCGTTTTCGAGCAACCTGTTAGGTCTGCGGGAAGGATACGTCAAAACTTTGAACTGGGGCCCGGCAAAGCGCGTCTTCAGGTTTCCCCCGACCTTCGGGCAGAACCTGGCGGTTTTGATCACTGCCTTGGCGGGGATTATCCTGCTCACGGCTCTCGAGTGGCTGCGCCGTGGCTTGAGCTTCCAGATTGGGCTGGGCATTGCGTTGCTCGCTGCACTGTGCGCCGCAGGGGGCGTGCTCATTTACCAGGAGCGGCGGTCTTGGGCTTTGCTCAATGAACTGCGCACGGCAATCAGGAAAATCGCCCCAAACTACTTTACGCTAACCATGCCCCTGCACCTTCAGGGTGGCACAATCGGCCTGGAAAGTGAGATCCGCGGCTTGGCTACCCGTTGGAAGGATTTCTGCGATCATTGCCACGGGGCTCATGACGCCGAAATGCTGCAGGCGGAGCATCTGGCGACGATGGGGGAGTTGGCGGCGGGAATCGCCCACGAGATCCGCAACCCCTTGGCCGGAATCGCCGGCGCGATCGAGATCATTACCAAGGACTTTCCCAAGGACCACCCGGACCGGGAGGTGCTGGAGGATTTGCGGCAAGAGGTACGGCGAATCGAAAAGGTCTTGAACGACATGCTCGCCTATGCCAGGCCCAAGCCTCCCCAGTTCGGCCGCGCTGACCTGAAAGAGACATTTGCTCGAACCCTGCACCTCGCCCGGCAGCAGACTGGATTAAGACGCATCGAGTTTTCCGTACAGGTCCCCCAGGACCTTCCGGCTTTCCGCATGGATTCAGAGCAACTCCACCAGGTACTCTTGAACCTGGTTCTGAACGGTGTGCAGGCCATTGAAGGGGAAGGCAAGATCACGATCGCTGCCAAGATGGATGCTCCCGGCGGGCCAGGGCAGGCCGACTTGGTGGAGATCTCTGTAAGCGATACGGGCGCCGGCATCCCTCCCGAGTCACTGGAGCGCATCTTCAGGCCGTTCTACACCACCAAGAGGGGCGGCACGGGTTTAGGTTTGTCGCTCTGCCGCCGGATCATTCGCCAGCACGGTGGCACGTTGACCGTGGAAAGCAAGCCGGGAAAAGGCAGCCGGTTTATCATTCGCTTGCCCATGCGCGAGGTAGTCGAGGAACCCAAAGAAATCTATGCCCAATGAGAAGGTTCTGATCGTCGACGACGAGAAACTGATCCGCTGGTCCGTCCGTCGACAACTCGAGGAGTGGGGCTACACCGCTCTCGAGGCCGAATCCGGCACGGGAGGACTGGCGCAAATTCGCGCCGAGTCGCCCGACCTGATCCTGCTTGACGTGCGCCTGCCCGACCTCAGCGGCATTGAGGTCCTGCGCGAGATCAAACAGAACAACCTTTCCATCCCGGTTATTATGATCACCGGCGATCCCCAGCTTGATGATATCAAGACTGCGATCAAGCTGGGCGCCTTGGATTTCATCAAGAAGCCGCTGGACTTCGACGAACTGCAAATTACCCTCGCCAACGCCATCGACCGCTCGATGTTGCGCTCCGAGCGCGACGGCTTGCGCGAGGAGGTCCGCAAGCGTTCCGGTTACCACGAGGTGGTGGGCAAATCGCCGCGCATGCTCGAGCTCATGAACTTCGTGCGCAAGGTAGCGGCGAGCGAAGCCTCCACGGTGCTGATTCAGGGCGAGAGCGGCACCGGCAAGGACCTGGTGGCCAAGGCGATCCATTACGACAGCGTGCGCGCCGACAAGCCGTTTGTGCCCATCAACTGCTCGGCCATCCCGGAAACCTTGATGGAAGCCGAACTCTTCGGCCACGAACGCGGGGCGTTCACCGACGCCAAAGCCCTGAAGAAGGGGCTCTTTGAGGTCGCCGACGGCGGGACGTTGTTTCTCGATGAAATCGGTGAAATGTCTACCTATCTCCAGGCGAAGCTGCTGCGAGTCCTGGAGGATCAGACCATCCGGCGCATCGGCGGAGTGAAGGACATCGGCGTGGATGTGCGGGTCATCGCGGCTTCGAACCGCGATCTCGAACAAGCCGTCAAGGAGGGCGGCTTCCGCCAGGACCTCTTCTACCGTCTCAGCATCATCCCAATCTTCATGCCTCCCCTGCGACACCGGAAGGAAGACGTGCTTCCGCTCGTTGACTTCTTCATCGAGCGTTATAACTTCCGGTTTCGAAAGAGCATTCGGGGCATCGCCCAGGAAACTCGTAACCTGCTGCTGGCTTACGACTGGCCCGGAAACGTTCGGGAACTGAAAAACGCCGTGGAGCGGGCCATGATTCTCGAGGACGCCGATTACATCCGCCCCAATTACCTTCCGATTCAAGTCACGGGCCATTCGCAGAGTTTTGAAAATCTTCCCCCCGCGGTGGTCGCCGACTGCGTGTCCGCGGACCCGCCACCCGTTGTGACCACCACCACCACGACCTCCTGGCGCCCGCTCGCCTCCGGACGGATGATTCCTGTCCTGGAATTGCCGAGACAGGGGACCTCGCTCGAAGAGGTGGAGCGGGAGTTGGTCGGCCTGGCGCTGAAGCAAACGGGGGGAAACCAAACCCACGCTGCCAAACTCCTGGATATTTCCCGCGACGCGCTTCGCTACAAGATGAAGAAGTTCGGCTTTGACGCCGATAACGAACCTTAAAGGATCGATCATCATGGGACTGATCCAGGACGCGGATGCCGTCGAAATCCGCAAACGACTTCAAGAGGTCGTAAATCCCGTAACCATCATCCATTTCACGCAGGAATTGAACCTTGAGTTCGGCGCTGAAACCTTGCAGCTCATGAAGGAACTCGCGCCCCTTTCTGACAAGCTCTCACTTGAGATCCTCAACTTCCTGCTCGATAAAGAAAAAGTGGCGCAGTACGCAATAGACAAGGTTCCCGCGACCGTCATTCAGAACAGCAAGGATTACGGCATTCGCTTTTACGGCTTACCTGCGGGGTACGAGTTTTCTACGATACTCGATGCAATTCTTGCAGTCTCAAAGGGTGATTCGGGCTTGCTTCCCGCCAGCCGGGAAAAGCTCGCTCAATTGAGTCAGCCCCTCCACCTCGAAGTGTTCGCTACTCCTACCTGACCCCACTGTCCGCAGGCCGTGCGCCTCGCATATCAGTTCGCTATCGAGAACGACAACGTCCGCGCCGACGCCATCGAGGCCACGGAGTTTCCCGAATGCACCGGCAAGTATCGAGTCCACGCCGTTCCCAAAACCGTGGTCAACGGGAGTTTCTCAATCGATGGGTCCCTGCCCGAGGAGCGTTTCCTCGATGAAATCCTGAAAGCCATTGAGCCCCCGGACCGCCCGGCACAATCGTCGTCAGCCTGAGCGCAGCGAAGGATCTCCGCAGTTCGCTCACCGTAAGAGTCTGTGTGAGACCCCAGTTTCGGGTGTCATTCCGAGGAGCCGCAGGCGACGAGGAATCTCGCACTGGCTTGAAAGACACTCAGGGCGAGATTCCTCGCTTCGCTCGGAATGACACCCTAAATCAGATTTTCACGCAGACTCGTAAGACCATGAAGCTGTTTTATTGACTCTTGTAATCCGCGGGTCTTAAGGAACAACTGCGGAGATTCTTCGGCCCCCGAAGAACGGGGGCCTCAGAATGACAGGTAGCTAATACTCGAGTACAGCGTGCAGCTCGTATTTGCCAAGCTTGGCGCGACCCTTGAGGAAGCCGAGCTCAATTAGAAATCCCAGACCCACAACCGTCCCGCCGAGCGATTCGATCAGCTGCGCCACGGCCGCCGCCGTGCCGCCGGTGGCCAGCAGATCGTCAATGATCAACACCTCTTGTCCCTGGCTAATAGCGTCGCGGTGGATCTCAAGCGAGTCGGCGCCGTACTCGAGGTTGTAGGTAGCAGATGCCGTGGCCGCCGGAAGTTTTTTGGGTTTCCGCACCGGAACGAATCCGGCGTTAAGGCGGTAGGCCACCATCGGCGCGAAGATGAAACCGCGAGCCTCAATCCCCACCACGCTGTCAACCCTGCGCCCAACAAAACAGTTGGCCAGCGCATCCACGGCGGAATGAAGCCCTACGGGGTCTTTAAGCAACGTCGTGATGTCGTAAAAAAGAATGCCGGGCTTGGGAAAGTCCGGAACCTCGCGAATCAAGCTCTTTAAGTCCACCAGAGTTTCTCCTTGAAGAAGTCGACAGTTGACTGTTTACAGTCGACAGTCAAAAGCCAAAGCTGACAGTCGAAAATACGAGACAGCACAGTTATCTGTCAACTCTCGACTCTTGACTGTTGACTCTCGACTGTCGACTCCCCCCCTCAGCCTTCGATCACGAAACGCGTGTAGCGCTTGTCTACAGCCTCATCGGATTCACTGACGCCGGAGATGCGCGCGGCGCCAGGCCCCTCCGCCAACCGAAGCTTGAGTTGCTCGTGGGAGTCGCCGTCTCCGATGGCATAGACCTCTACGGTCCCGTCCCAGAGGTTCTTGACGTAGCCGCAGATGCCCAGCTGTCCTGCCCATCGCTCGACAAAGAACCGGAAACCGACTCCTTGCACTCGTCCGGAAACCACATACTTTTTAGCTAATCTCTTCGTTTTTTCGCTTTTCACAAATGACCTTCAGCATTTTACCTGCATGTCAGCCCGCGCAGCGGGCGGCAGCGTGTAGCCCATGGCGCAAGCCGTGGGTCGCGGGATCCAACCCTCACCCCCATCCCCTCTCCCGCCTCAGCGGGAGAGGGGTGCCGAAGGCGGGGTGAGGGTCATCCAACCCAGGGCTTTCGCCCTGGGCTACTCTATGCCGCCCCTCTCGGGGCTCCGATAAACGGGCGCAAATGAGAAAGACTTTGTTGACGAGCTTCTGACTCTGGACACTAGCTTCTTTACTCCCGCCTACTGTCTTCTGACTCCTGCCTTCGAAGGACTTCCGCCAGCCTCGTCGGGTAATTGGTGATGATACCATCAACGTCCTGAGCTATCATCCGTTCCATGCGCGCCGGCGGGTCGACGGCCCAAGGGATAACGCGAATCGAGTGCTGGTGCGCGCGGCGGATAAACCCTCGCGACGCAACCGCCCAGTGGGGAAGGACGGCATTGCCGGCCACGGACCTTACGCGGCGGATGGCAAGCAGCGAGCGGGAAACATCCAGTCCCAGGAGAACGCGTCTGTTGAGCTGCCGGACCCGTCGGAGGCTCTCGAGGTCAAACGAGACTATGGTCACCAGCCTGCGGACTCCTTGTTGTTCGATTTCCTCCACCACCTTAGCCTCGATCCCCAGATAGGCTCTCCTACTTCGCTTGATTTCGATAAAGGCCAGCAACCTGTGCTGGCGGACCCACGCCAGCACCTCGGAAAGAAGCGGGATCTTGGCGGCAAGATAGAGCTGGCGCGCCTTTTCAGGAAAACGCCGGTTGAACCAGGAGCCGGCGTCCAATTTGCGCAGGGCAGAGGCGCGATGCTCGCTGACCCAGCCGCCGCCGGAGGTGGTGCGGTCGAGGCGCGGGTCGTGAATGACCACAGGAATCCCGTCGGAAGAAAGGTGGACGTTCGAACTCGATTCCATTTGCGCCCTGCCGCAGCGCCAGATCGAAAGCCGCCAGAGTATTCTCCGGTGCCTCTCCGCTCGCCCCGCGGTGAGCGATGTTCAGCGGCGGCCAGACCAGCCGACCAGCGGACTCACCCTCACTAGCGATCACAGGCCGCATCAACATGTTTTAGCATGTCATCCTGAGGAGTTCCCATGGGCTTTTGGCCCACCCGAGGCAATGAAAATCCGCGTCGTCGTCCCCGCGAACGCGGGGACCCATTGCCAGTCCAATGGATTCCCGCTTTCGCGGGAATGACACCGAGGGAGTGATTTTCAGGAGAGCCGAAGGCGGTCCTGAGTGCAACGAAGGAAGGATCTGCATTGTCTTGATTTCACCACGCTCGGCGAACTGCAGATCCTTCGCTGTCGCTGAGGATGACAGGTTGGACGGTTGGCTCTGACTGTCAGTGCCACGCAAATTTGAAAAAGTCACACGCTCTCAGGATGACAGATTACCAAGCTTCACAATCAGCGCCACCGCGTCAGCCCGCACGGCTTCACCCCGCCCAACCGCGTCCACGCCCTCGCCGGTCTTGGCCTTCACGCTGACATGGCCGGCGTCAAGCCCCAGCGCTCGAGCCAGCTTGTCTTGCATTCGAGGGATATGAGTGGAAAGTTTGGGACGTTCAAGGCCAACTGTCGCGTCAACGTTCACAATCGCATAGCCGGCGTTTCGCAGAAGATCGCGGACATGTCGCAGGAACAGAAGGCTGGAAGTCCCGCGCCATTTGGGGGAGGTGTTGGGAAAATGCCGGCCAATGTCACCCAGCGCGGCAGCGCCGAGCAGTGCATCGCAGATCGCATGCGCCAGCGCGTCGCCGTCCGAGTGGCCCGCCGGACCTTTTGCGAAGGGAATGTGTACGCCGCCCAGAATGAGCTTGCGGCCCGCGACGAGGCGGTGCAAGTCATTCCCCAGCCCAGTGCGAAGGGAACTCACCTCTTGCCGCTTCACCGTCTGCTTTGAGGTCGTCATCCTGCTGCAGCTTCCTGCCTTTCGCGTTCTTGTGCGAGGTAGAGGCGGGCAAGGGGCAAATCCGAGGGTTTAGTAATCTTGATGTTGCGGTCCGAGCCCATTATAACGGTGACGTTGTAGCCCAGCCGCTCTGCAAGGCTCGAGTCGTCGGTCCCGTGAAAGCCGTCCGCCGCCGCACGGTCGTAAGCTTCACGGATTATCTGATACCGGAAGGCCTGGGGGGTTTGCGCAAGCACGATCCCTTCACGAGGCACGGACCCCAGGATCTTGTTGCGCCGCACTTTCTTGACCGTATCCACGCTGGGAATGCCGAGGATCGCTGCGCCGTCCTCGCGCGCTGCGTCGATCACGCGGGGGATCATCTCGAGATCGATGAAGGGCCGCACCGCGTCGTGGACCAGCACCACTTCCGTGTCCGGAGGAGCCTCGTCCAGGCATCGCGCCACGGTCTCCTGCCGCGAAGGTCCTCCTTCCACCATGCGCACCGGCCTCGACAGGCACCCGCGGTCGATTTCGTTCTGAGCGCGCTCCCTATCTTCCGCCCGCAGGCCAAGATAAATCTCGTCGACCGCTTCGCAGGCGACGAATTTCCGCAGCGTGTGAACGAAGATCGGAACGCCCTCGAGCGAGAGGAATTGCTTGGGTATGGGGCTTGCCATTCTTACTCCCCACCCCGCGGCGGGAATAATGGCCACAACGCTCATAAGAGTAGTTGCACAGGCACTCTTGTCTGTCGGTCTCGATCCAGCCGATCGGGATCGCGCACCGGCAAGAGTGCCTTTGCTACGGCCTACTGATGAACCGGTTCCACGGCTACCGGTTTGCGGTCCTCGAACTTACCAAAAATCATCTTGCCCGCGGTAGTTTGCAACACGCTGGTCACGGCGATATCGATGGTCTTGGAAATCATCCGCTTGGCGTTATCCACCACCACCATCGTGCCGTCGTCAAGGTAAGCGACCCCCTGGTTATACTCCTTACCTTCCTTTAGGATAAACACGCGCATCGCCTCGCCGGGGAGCACGACAGGCTTCAAAGCGTTGGCCAGTTCATTGATATTCAGCACCGGCACGCCCTGAAGTTGGGCCACCTTGTTGAGGTTGAAGTCGTTGGTAACGATCTTCGCCTCATTCTGTTTGGCCAGCTCGATGAGTTTCATGTCCACTTCCCGCATTTGAGGGAAGTCTTCATCGACAATCTGGACCACAATAGTCCCCATCTTCTGCATGCGCTGCAGAATGTCCAGGCCGCGGCGGCCGCGATTGCGCTTCAGTTGGTCGGAAGAATCCGCCACCAACTGCAGTTCGCGGAGGACGAATTGCGGGACGATCAGTGTCCCGTCAATAAATCCCGTCTCGCAGAACGTCCGCCACCCTGCCGTCGATGATGACACTGGTGTCCAGGACCTTGAAGTTCCTCCTCGGTTTCGCCTCGGCGCTGAACAGACCACCCAGGGCGGAGAGGTTCAGCAGATCACCTTTGTTGGCGCCCAGCACCAACCCTACGTAGGCCATAAGAAGGAGCAGCGTCACCTGGAGAAACGAAAGGTTGATTTTTTCGAGCGAGGTGACGCTCAGCATGTGGCTGATCATCAGCGCCCCAAGAATCCCAAAAATCGATCCTGCGCCGGCTCCGATCAGGCGTTTCAGGCTGGCTTTTTCCAACCGTATCTCAAAGAAGACGAAGAACAATCCCAGGCAAGCACCCAATAGCGTGGCCAACGGCCTTGACAGGCCGAAGGGCTGCAGTTGGAATGACGCTGCGATTATGATGATTACAAAGATTATACGGATTCCCGCCATTTCCCAGGTCATTTACCGTGACTCCCTTTCGGGACCCAATAAACTCTATGCAAATGAAAACTTTGGCTCCCATAAATTCAGTCAACTGCGGTTAGTATATCATTGTATACCTTTCTTCCCAAAGCCACTTCTCTACGGGTCGTGTCCGAGTTGGCGTAGCGCCAGACCTTTAGAGCCTGCCCTGAGCAGAGCGAAGGGTCGGCAAATGCTGGCCTGAAGCCCAGCGCTACGATCAAACCAGGACAGTAGCTCTCAGCGACTCTTACGCGACTTAATCACGATAGGCGTCCCCAGGAAACCGAAGCGCTCCCGAATGCGGTTCTCCAGGAACCTTTCAAAGGAGAAGTGCAGTTTGCCGGCGCGATTGGTAAAGGCCACGAACACAGGCGGAGCGACCCCGCCTTGGGTCAGGTAATAAACTCGTGTGGGTTTGCTGGCCGGGGTGGGAGCCCGCTCAAAGTCCAGCTCCTTCAGGAACTGGTTCATTTCAGAGGTGGCGACTCGCAGCTTGCGGGCCTCTGCGACCTGTGCAATCGTTTCCAGCAAACCAGCTAACTTCTGGCGGCGCAGGGCGGAAATGAAGAGAATAGGCGCATAATCAAGGAACTTCATGCGCCGCCTTATGGCTTGATAGTAATCGTTCGCGTTCCCGTTTTTGACTGCGTCCCATTTGTTGACCACGATGATGACCGAACGCCGGCTTTCGTGCGCGTATCCTCCGATGTGCGCGTCGAGGGCTGTAAGGCCCTCCGGCCCGTCCAGCATGAGCAGCGCCACGTCAGAGCGCTCCAGGTGTTTACGCGCCTGAATCACGCTCAGCTTCTCTGCCAGCAAGTTGGTCTTGCCTTTGCGGCGAATCCCTGCCGTGTCGATCAGTCGGAAGCGCCGGCCATCGCGTTCGAATTCCGCATCCACGGCGTCGCGCGTAGTGCCGGGCAGCGGCGAAACGATCGATCGTTCCTGCTCGAGCAAGTTGTTCAGGAGGGTTGACTTACCCACGTTAGGACGGCCGATGATGCCCACATTGATCGTTGTAGGGCCAGTTCGTGAATCGCCCCTGGGAGTCGACTCCGGCTCCTCAGGCGTCTCGCTGGAGGTTGGAAAATCTTTGGTGATGTGTTCGAGAAGATCGTCGACGCCCAGCGCGTGTTCGGCAGAAAGAGGGAAGATGTCGGGAACCCCCAGGCGGTGGAATTCCCCCGCCAGGGGCGAATGCTGGGCCAGGTCGACCTTGTTCACGGCCAGGGAGAGCGGCTTCCCGGTGCGGCGCAACAGATGCACCAGTTCCTCGTCAAGCGGCACGATTCCCTGCCGCGCGTCCACCACCAGAATGAGCTGGGAAGCTTCTTCGATTGCCACCTGGGCCTGGCGCAGAATCTCACTTGCAATCAGGTCCTTTTCGAAGGGGATCATTCCCCCTGTATCGACTACTTCAAACGGCTTTCCCAGCCACACAGCGGGAGCGTAGAGCCGGTCGCGCGTCATGCCCGGTTCGTCTCCCACCAGCGCCCGCCGGTGCCCGCAAATGCGGTTGAACAACGTGGATTTGCCCACGTTGGGCCGGCCGATGATCGCCACGCGAGGAAGTTGAGGAGGCACAGTGAAGTCCAGAGTCGAAAGTCTAAAGTCTAAAGTGTAAAGTCTAACACATGGACCCCACCAGATTGTGGGCCACACGACTGCGCCCGCGAGCCCTCAGCCCCGCAGTGGCTGGACATGAGTAGCCAGGGGCAACGCCCCCGGAAACGTCGAGTGTGGGGCTTTCGTCCGGGGGTTTCACCCCCGGCTACTCAATTTGTTCCCCTCCGGGGAACACGGCTTCACGCGCAGTCGACCATCCCCGCTGCGATCGGGTACAGAGGGTTTTGAAACAGCTTCTACCCTGTGGGATCTGTTTGTTGTGCAAAGATTTCTGTCTGTTGTGCAAAGATTTCTGTCTGTTGTGCAAAGATCTTTCTTGAATCTGGAATCTGGAATCTTGAATTTTGAATTGCGGCTCTGCCACTCGCTTCGAGCGAACAGAACGCAGCCATTCAATATTCGCGTGTAGTCACGATGCCGGGTTGCGGCACAGGATATCTGCCGTTGGCATCGGCAGTCAATGGGGCCGGGGAATCCATCGTGAACTTGTCCACATCCGGCGCCATTTCATGCTCGCATTGCAGCATTTCGTCCAAGGTGATTTCCCGGCCGGTATGAGCGGCCATGCGGCCCATGTTGGACACGAGGCTGGCCTCGACCCCCCGTTTGGTCTCGTTGTAGGGCTTGTCGTCCCGAACGGCGTCCACCAGATCATTCCATTCGTTTTGATAAGGGTCGAGCTCGTCCGGTTTCACCTGGGATTCCCAAATCATGTCTGCGGCCGTCGCAGGAGTCCGATAGAGGCTCGAGGGCTGCCCGCAGTCGCCGTGCTTCGAAGCCACTGCCAGCCCTTTTGAGCCATGCAGGTAGCTCGCATAGATCTCCTGGCAGCCCGCGATGGTGCGCCCGTCGAAAAAGAACTTCGTGCCATCGGAATACGTGTATTCCACTGAGTAGGTATCGAAATTCTGGTCTACGTAGGCGATCCCCTCGGGACTCAGCTTGTAATGGCGGCCGCCCAGGGCCTGGGCCTTCACCGGCCACTCGTTCTTCATCCAGCCAAGGTGATCGACGATGTGAATATAGAAATCGTTGAAGCAGCCGCCGCTGGCCCAGATAAAGCTGTGGAAGCGCTGCACCTGGTAGAGCAGGTCGGTGATCCCGGCAGGCTTGGGCAGCGAGGAGAAGTATCCCCCGGGCCCGTGCATCCGGTAGCCGCGTTCGAGGATAACTTGGCCGATCGCGCCATCATGAACGCGCTTGGCCAGTTCCTCGAGCGAGCGGCTATGGCGCGACATCAATCCCACGCCAACCTTAAGGTTCTTGGACTCGGAGTCTTGCGCGAGCTTGAACATCCGCCTGCTGCTCGGGCCGTCCACGGTGACCGGCTTTTCCATGAAGACGTTGATGTTCTTCTCGATGGCGTAAGTAAAATGCACCCAGCGGAACGCCGGGGGCGTGGCGAAGATGGCGATATCTCCCGGCTTCAAACAGTCCATCGCCTTCTTGTAGGCGTCAAAGCCGATAAACTGGCGGTCGCGCGGCACATCCATCTGGCTCGCGAACTTCTGGTTCAATCGGGCAAAGGTCGCATCGAGCCGCGCCGGGAATACGTCCGCCATAGCCACCAACTTAATCGGACCGCGCTTGACACAGAGCGCGTTCGCCACCGCGCCGCCGCCGCGTCCGCCGCAGCCGATCAGGACTATCTGGATCAGGTCGCTGCCGGCAGCGTGGACGGCGGGAATGGCCACGTTGGCCAAGGCCGAAGCGGCTGCCAGTTTGCCGGTGGTTTTAATGAAAGTACGGCGGCTAGTCAAAGTTTGATTGGGAAGGTTCATGACCATGCAATACCTCCGAAGAGTGTGGTGTTGTCCTAATTTGAAGGTGGCGCCGACCTTCAGAGCCTGCCCTGAGCAGAGCGAAGGGTCAGCAAGTGCTGGCCTAAACGCCAGCGCTACGAATCAAATTAGGACACCGCCAGGGATGTCGCCGCCTTTTCGCCGGCTTCCGGCAGGCTTCGCGGCGCGAAACACATTCTAGCGCGAGACGCCGCTTCGTCAAGGATTAAAGTGCCTGGCCCCAATCCGTCGATAAGGGAGGTCGAGGGCGGTAGGGCCCATGGCCTCGCGCCTCTATGCCGCAGGCGGCTGGACCCGGGCGGTGTAGGGGTAGGGCTTGCCCTACCCCCGTCAGGACCAGCAGAAACGCGGGGACGGCAAGCCGCCCCCCTACGGCGGGCCGGTTATCGACGAATTGGGGTGCCTGGTCAGCATCCCCCCATTTCCCCCCCTTACCTCTGTACCGTTGAATATCCTGGTCTTCATGGTTAGAATTTAGGTTGATCGGAGGCGGAAGATCGGGAGGCTGGCGCCACCAGCGCATATCACGGCAGAGGGAGCCGAAGGTGGCAGAAGATGCGGAAGGTAGCACGCTACAGAGAGAGGGTGGGCAGAGGATGATGCCGCTTCAGGAACGTCATCACTGCCCTCGCTATCGCGATTGAGGCTAAGGACCCCTACACTTGGCGCCACTCCGCCGAGGTCTCCAACTGGGCGGCCAAAATCGCCTCCCAGGTGGGATTATCCCGGGCGGATATCGAAGACATCAAGCTGGCGGGCATCGTCCACGATGTCGGCAAAATCCACGTTCCTGAAGATGTCCTCTCCAAGCCCTCGCCGCTCACGCCGACAGAGTTCGACCTGGTGAAAAGCCATGCGGCTTGGGGCGCGAAGATTCTGGAGCCTCTGAAAACGACTGCTCTTGAGCGGATGGTGCGTCACCACCATGAGTCCTTCGACGGGCACGGCTATCCTGACGGCTTAAAGGGAGAACAGATTCCTCTCGGCGCCCGAATCATCGCGGTTGCGGAAGCCTTCCGGTCCATGGTTCGCGGCAGTCGCTATCGGAAGCCTCGCAGTGTGGAGGACGCCGTGGCTGAATTGTGCCGCTGCCGGGGCACGCAGTTCGATCCCGTTGCGGTCAATGCGTTGATTAAGTTGCTCGAATCCCGTGGCGGGCCGGGAGGAAAATAGGGCCGTGACCACTTGCACCACCTGGATGGTCTGGAGGCGAGGCCGGTATGGCCGGTGGCTGGCCCATCAGACGTGCCGCTCTTTAGCATGTCTGCGCCTCTCCGACCGAGAGGTGGCGCACACATCCCGACAACCGTCGTCGAGACGTACGCGCCACCGGCGAACAATGGTGTACAACTAGT
>CAWIUZ010000314.1:0-8626 GCA_963838915.1 uncultured Acidobacteriota bacterium | reverse complement strand
CCTCGAGCGCCGCAATGTCGAGTTGCAGAGCATGGTCCAGGTGGGCGCCGCTCGGCTGGAAGTCCAGGACGAGGAATTGCAGCGCGCGCGGGAGATTCAGGAGTCGCTGCTCCCCAAAGTAATTCCCCAACTGCCGGGGTTCGAGGTGGCCAGCGCCTGGCAGCCCGCGCGCGCGGTCGGCGGAGATTACTTTGATGTGGTGAAGCTGGGAGAAAACCGGCTAGCCGTGTGCATCGCCGACGTTTCCGGCAAAGGCGTTCCCGCCGCTCTGCTCATGGCCAACTTGCAGGCGAGCCTGCGCGCATCCGTTCGCGACCTGGATAGCCCAGCGCGCGTATGCAGCATCATCAACGGCATGCTCTGCGAAAGCATCTCGGCCGATAAATTCGTGACCTTCTTCTGCGGCGTTTTGGACGCCGCCTCGCGCACCTTTCGCTACTGCAATGCCGGCCATCCGTATCCCATTCTTGTTTCCTCCGGCGCCGTGCGCACGCTAGACCAGGGCGGCGCGGTGCTGGGCGTTTTCTCTGGCTGGAAATATGAGGACTTCAGCGTGGACCTCAGGTCCGGCGACAGGCTGCTTCTATTTACCGACGGTATCACCGAAGCCGAGGGGCCGGATGGCGAAGAATTCGGCATGGAAAAAGTCGCCGCATTCGCCAAAACACATGTGGCGAATTCCGCCGTAAAGATAAATCAGCTACTGCTGGCGCAGGTTACGGAGTTCTGCGGCGCGCAATTTCAGGATGACGCTACCCTGCTCGTGCTGGCAGTGAAGTAGCCGCCGATTGCAGGTGGATAACGGGTATTGACCGGCCGCCAAGGTCACGGAGGTGTCCGAGGGCGGCAGTGTTCCGGAGCTGAAATTCACCAACGACAGCGACAGCCCCAAACTTAGGCCGCTGGCGATCTTCACCGATGGATTCGAGTTCCATTGCTATCCGAACAACCGGCTTGCAGACGACCTGAAAAAGCGCCGGTCGATTCTCGAAAGCGTTCAGTACCACGTATGGTGCGTTACGTGGGAGGACCTGGAAACGGATAAGGCAGATCATGCCATGGTCTGCCACGACCAGGTGACCGACTGGATTCACAGGGTGGGTCAGGCAGCGGCCGCGCTCCCGCCCGAGTAGCCCGAAACCACGCTCGCGACACCCTTGACGTGCTTGAACACGGCGTCCACACCCCAGAAGCAGCCTCCTGCCAAGACGGCGATCTGATTGCCGTTGACCACGGGGGAAGAGGACCCCCCGGCAAAAGCCGGGACCTGTCCGGGGGCAGCTGAGCAAGCCATCGATTCCAACACAGGGAACAGAACGAGCATGCAAATCAAGTTGTGAAATCGGTCAGTGCTTGAACTCAACATGGCAAAACCTTCTGCTCTCAACTCCTGCCATTCCCCCGGCGCACGGGCTCTTGAGGCGACGTTACGCCAGGCAGATTATGACAGATGCCGCCCGATGATTCTTACTGTGTTCACGCCGACCTGATGAACCGCAATGCCACTGAATTCATACAATAGCGAAGCCCTGTGGGCCTCGGCCCGTCGTCGAAAACGTGACCCAGATGCGCGTCGCAGCGGTGGCAGGAAACCGCCGTCCGGTTCATCCCCCAGCCAAGGTCTTCGATTTCCTTGATATTCTCTTTCGCGATGGGCGCCCAGAAGCTGGGCCAGCCAGTACCCGACTCAAACTTCGTCTCGGAGCTAAAAAGGGCATTGTCGCAACAGATGCAACGGAATAGTCCTTTCGCATGGAGATTCCAGTAGGCGCCTGAAAATGCCATCTCCGTGTCTGCCTTCCGAGTGATGTCGAACGCGGAGCGGGTGAGCTGTTTCCGCCATTCCTCTTCGCTCTTGATGATCTTCGGGACGACCGTAATACCCTGCCGTATGCCCGCATCGGAGAATTCCACGATCCGAACCATCTGGGGCTGCCCGGCGGGTGCAGCCTCGGCATCCACGGATTTCGAGCTTGGGTAATGCCAGACCACAAGGCCGGCCAACGCCGTGACAGACGCCCCGATGAAAGCCCTTCGATTTAAACGGCCAGTTAATCTGTCTTGTCCTTTATCGGAATTCAACATTCTGACCTCCGAGATGCATCCATGCAGATTTAGTTTCAACTGCCCATACTGGTAATACCAATAGCGGCGTGAAGTATTCCCTAAGTCAATTCATTCCGTTCGGGCGTAGTTGTTTTCACCAACATCGAAGACCTTAAAGTGAAAGCTCAGCCGGCCCTTCTATTCAGAGGCGAAGGGGTGTATAGTGCCGTTTGGCGGGAAAATCAAAATTGAGATTCCGACTTCGTATCAGAGTGAGAGGCGTCATGCGCGGGTTACAACTGCTTCTTCTGGGTGCTGTACTGATCGTCATGAACGTAACTCCGGGGAATGCGCAGAAAGTCAAAGTCGGCGAACCGGCCCCTGATTTCACAGTACCTTCTCTTGACGGCAAGACCACCTACCGGCTGAGTGATTTCCGCGGCCATCGCGTACTGGTCTTCAACTGGGCCTCGTGGTGAGTGTGCCGCGAAGAACTGCCGGTCTGGCAGAAATTCTACGAAAAGCACCACCAAGAGAATTTCGAAATCCTCTCGATTTCAATGGATACACAGGGGGCGGAGGTGGCAAGGCGCTTTACCGAGGCCGCGGGGGTGACCTATCCCTCCGCCGTGGATCGCGCCCAGGGACTCTGGGACCTCTACGGTTTCCCCGTGGTCCCCAACGGCTTCTTTGTGGATGAGCAGGGGATACTCCGCTATGCCAAAATCGGCGGTTTCGACGCTCGCAATCCAGCGGACGTGGCGGCTATCGAACGGCTCCTGGCCGCTCCCAGCATGCTGCAAACGATGCAACCCGGATTTGAGTACACCCGCTCCATCGAAGAGGCGCTGCACTACGCCGAGGAGGCTGTTAAGCGCGATCCTGAGAACCTGGACCTTCGTCTGACGTTGGCGGAACGACGTGTGGAAGCCAGGCAAGATGCGGAGGGCTTGCGCGATTTCCAGTCTGCGCTTGACAAAAATCCCAAATCCACTCGTGCGCTGGTGGGAATGGCCACCGCTTACCTCGACCTTGGGCAGAAGGAAAAAGCTCTATCAGCCCTCCGGCAAGCCTCGGCCCTTGATCCCGGAAATTGGATCATTCACAAACAAGTATGGGCCATTGAACACCCTGAACAGTTCTATCCCGCCATCAACAATAAATGGCAGGAACAACAACTCCAGCAAGAAAAGGGGAAGAAGTAGTACCCTTGCAGGTTCCTTCACTTTTGGCCACCACGGAAGCTCCAGGTTTCAATTCACTGCGGCAATGGGCGCGGTACCCCGGCAGGTGCTCACCGCAATAAAGGTTGTTCTCCGGTGTCCATTCAATGTAGTTGCCGACCAGCCATTCAAGGTAACCGTCTTTGTTGTAGTCGAACCAGCCGGCACGGGCCGACCATTGCGCTTCGTCGCCAGCGGTCGCTATGGCGGTGACATCGGCTGGGTCGGTTACTACTTCCATCGCCGTCGCCTCCGCACAACTGGACCCCAAGGGGAATGAGAACGGGCTGTTGGTGAGTGATACTGACATCCGTTTGCTGAGAGACTGGTGGGTTCCATCCGGCGCGAATGTTTGGATCACGTGATCGTGTTGGGAGAGAAGCATTTGCGCAGGATTCTAACCAGCTATTTCGCTTACTCCCAGGGCTCACGGACTCATCTGGCTCTGGGAAAGGATGCACCGGAGCCTCGAGCCGTCCAGCCACCGGAAGTCGGGCCAGTGATCGAACTGCCCCAGGTCGGCGGCCTTCACCACCGCTACGAACGACGGGCCGCCCGATATGACTTTCAAGGAAGAGCTACCTTCCTCGTTTTGAGGCGTCCATGGGGCTTGCCAATCTTGGGAGAAGCGCGCTGCGACGCGGGCCATCGGGCACTTCGACCCGACTACGTAACGCCAGTCAGAGACCTCACACTACTTGACCTCAGGCGCTTAGCTCCCATGCTTGCTTTAGGGGATCTTTTCCTCGGCGAGCGCAGTTCTTGGTAACGACAGGACGTTATTCACCAAAGAATCTACCTCAATTATGGTCGGACGTCGTCTTGGCGAACCACAGGTGGGAAATTGCCAAGCAACTTGCCAATGTCAATCGGACGGTCGCGCAATTCCTGCCACTCTCCACAACCTCTTGCAGCGCTCGGCCCAGTGGGGTAATGTTGGGTGCAGCGAGGGAAACTATGGACGAAGATTCGAAGGATTTGGGTTTAGGTGTAAAGAGCGCAGCGGAGGTCCAATCGCGGGAGACGCTTTCCCGGCGTGACTTTGTGCCGCGCGCCGTGTCGGCACTTGCGGGCATCGTGTTGCTACCGCGGCACGTGCTGGGTGGCCGCGGCTATACCGCTCCCAGTGAAAAGCTCAATATCGCGGGCGTCGGCGTCGGCGGCATGGGGGCTGATTACCTCAAGCACCTGGAGAGCGAAAACATCGTGGCCTTGTGCGATGTGGACAGCGAGAAGGCTGCCGGGACGTTCAAGCGCTATCCCAACGCGAAAACTTACCGGGATTTCCGTGAAATGCTCGACCGGGAAAAAGGGGTCGACGCAGTCGTAATCGGTACGCCAGACCACACCCATGCGGTTGTCGCGATGGCTGCGTTCGCATTGCGCAAGCACGTTTACTGCGCCAAGCCGCTCACCCGCTCCATCTACGAAGCGCGCAAGCTAATGACTGCGGCCCGCGAGGCGAAGGTTGCCACGCAGATGAGCGTGCAGAGCTGTTCTTCCGAGGAAGCTTGCGCTACGGAGGAGTGGGTCAGGGCCGGGGCCGTCGGAGAAGTGCGGGAAGTGCACGTCTGGACCGACCGCCCCGTCTGGCCGCAAGGCCTCGCCCGTCCTGAAGATACTCCTCCGGCGCCGGCTTCGCTCGATTGGGACTTGTGGCTTGGCCCCGCCCCGGAGCGGCCTTACCATCCTGAGTACCATCCCTTTCGCTGGCGCGGCTGGCACGACTTCGGAACCGGCAGCCTCGGCGATATGGGCTGCCACACCTTCCACGTGATCTGGCAAGCGCTTCAACTGGTGCCGCCAACCCGAGTGCAGGCTTGCTCGAACTTCACTATGCTGCCCGCGTACGACAACGATGCGGACGCTGCCTGGATGTATTCCAAGAAAGCGAAATTCCCCGAGACCTTCCCGATGGCATCAATTGTCGCCTGGGATTTCCCGGCGCGCGGTAAATTGCCGCCCGTGCGGGTGAGTTGGTACGACGGCGGATTGCGCCCGCCGAAGCCCGAAGCCTGGCCCGAGGGAAAAGAATACCCTCCCGATGGTATTCTCTTTTACGGGAAGAAAGGCGTCCTCTTCAGCAAGTTCTCCGGCGGTCCGATGATGGTGGCGCGCGCGAAAAACAAGACCTTTACTCCCCCGCCCAAGACGCTGCCGCGAACTGCCAACCACTACCAGGAATTCGTCGAGGCCGCCAAAGGCGGCAAGCCGGCAGCCTGCAATTTCGATTTTGGAGGGCTGCTCACGGAAGTTGTCCTGCTCGGCACCGTTGCCCAGCGTACCGGCAAATTGCTGGAATGGGACTCCGCGAGCGCCCGCTTCACCAATGACGACACAGCCAACGAGCTAGTCACGCCCCGGTTCCGGCCGGGATGGTCCGTTTAGGGCTCGGGAGATCGGATGACTGGATGGTTGACAGCCGGGACCGCTCGATTTGCGAGAGGCGCCGCTTGCAGCGTCAGAATCTGTGGAATAATCGACAAGCCATGTCATTCCGAGCAGAGCGAGGAATCTGCCGTTGGTCGCTTTCACGGGGACAAATGCAGATGCTTCGCTTTGCTCAGAGTTTGTGATTTTTTTGGATTTTTGGCCATTTTCGAGCACTTAACTCTTTTGTTATCAATGGCACTTTTTCGCAATATCCAAAAAAATCACGCTCTCTCAGCATGACAGCGCGTTTTTCCGATGCGTGCGAAACTGCCGTTTTACTGAATCCACTTAAGGAGCGTACTTATGAACAAACGTACAACGGTCTTCCTGCTTTTGGCGTTTCTCTTGCCGCTCGCACTCCCCGCGCAACAGTGGCAGCAGCTTTTCAACGGCAAGGACCTGACGGGCTGGAAGCATGTCGGCCCGGGTGAGATGACGGTGGCTAACGGCCTGATCCAAACCCACGGGGGCATGGGACTGCTGTATTACACTCAGGCCCGGCTTGGAAACGCGGTCATTCGCGTGGTTTATAAAATGCGGGACAAGGACGACAACTCCGGTGTATTCATTCGTATCCCAATCGAACCGAGCGAGGCGTGGATGCCTGTCAACTACGGCTACGAGGTGCAGATCATGAACGGGGCCGATGACTACCATGCCACCGGCTGCCTTTACTCGCTGACCAAAGCGTTGGCTCGGCCCGGCAAGGGTTCCGGCCAGTGGAACACCATGGAGATTACCCTCGACGGCCCAAGGACTATCGTGTCCGTGAACGGCGCAAAGGTCACTGACTACACCGAGGGCCAGCCCGTGCCCCCCAGAAAAGAGGACTGGGAGCCGTACCGCGGCCCACGCCCGAATGAAGGATACATAGGCCTTCAAAACCACAGCGATAACGACATCGTCTTCTTCAAGGAAGTCGCTGTGAAGAAATTGGGACACTGAGTAGTGACGGGGTCCTCCTGCGAGAGTTCGGCTGCGATTTCTTCGCACCTTCGGGGCCTTTCCGTATAGGCTAGCGCGTTATGACCTACTGATTATTTGGAATATCGATATGAATCGCATTCCTTTTCGCCTTGTGTTGTTGTTTGTTCTGATGCTTTGTGCAGATCTGGGTCTTGCCGACTGGGAAAGCATCGGCAACCTGGCGGCGTCGGAGCCCAGGGGAAGTGAAATCGTCTTTCGGAATGCAAAGGCCACCGTTGTCGTGACGGTGTTGGCCCCCGACATTGTCCGCGTCCGCACAATCCGCGGAACCCGCTTGCCCGAGGACCACTCTTATGCCGTAGTTAAGACGGACTGGCCGAAAGTTGCGGTCGAATTTGCCGGCGACAGGGAAACCCGCATCATTCGCACCCCGGAACTCGAAGTCCGTGCGCACCTCTCTCCCTTCCGATTGGCCTTTTATGACAGGGAGGGAAAGCTGATCTCGAAGGACGCGGACACCCGAGGAATAAGCTGGGATGGCCCACGCATGCGTTGCTGGAAGTGGATGCCGGAGGACGAACACTATTACGGCTTGGGCGAGAAGAGCACTCCGCTCGACAAGCGCGGCCGCTCGTACGTTATGTGGAATCAGGACCCCGCGGGATTCGACGCCTCCTCTGAGCCTCTCTATCAATCAGTACCTTTCTTTATCGGCTTACGAGAGGGGCGCGCCTACGGCTTGTTCTTTGACAACACCTTCCGCTCCTCGTTTGACATGGGAACGGAGGATCGCGACCTTTACTCGTTTGGCGCCGAGGGTGGGGAAATGAACTACTATTTCTTCGCCGGTCCCACCCCGAAGCGTGTGGTTTCGCGTTTCACGGAGTTAGTGGGCCGATCCCCGCTGCCGCCGCGCTGGGCGATAGGGTATATTCAGAGCCGCTACAGTTACTACCCTGAGAGCACGGTCCGCTTCATCGCGGAGAACTTTCGCCATCGAGGTATCCCCTGTGATGCCCTCTTTCTGGATATTGACTACATGGATGGCTTCCGGGTCTTCACTTGGAACAAGTCCCGCTTCCCCGATCCCCAGCGGATGATGACGGACCTCGAGCGCCAGGGATTCCACTTCATCGCCATCGTCGATCCCTACGTCAAGGTTGATCCCGACTTCCCGATCTACCAACAAGGCCTCGCTAATGGTTATTTCTTGAAGAAGTCAGATGGTACGATTTTCACGGGCCGCGGGTGGCCCGGGGCCAGCGCGTTTCCCGACTATGCTTCCGAGCAGGTTCGCAATTGGTGGGCCTCGCTCTTCAAGGAACAGCTCGAGCAGGGGATTTCCGGAATCCTTACTGATATGAACGAGCCGACGGTGCTGGTTGATCAGGGGCTGCCGAAAACCCTGGATCTCGACATCGAGCACTCGACCGATCGCGGACCGCGCACGCATGCGGAGATCCACAACGTCTACGGCATGCTTGAGACGCTTTCGACGCGCCAGGGTATGCTGCGCGTCCATCCGAATGAGCGGCCCATGATCATTACACGCGCTACTTACGCCGGCGGGCAGCGTTACGCGGCGGAATGGAGTGGTGACAACTGGGGCACCTGGGACCATCTGCGCCTCAGCATGCCTATGTTGAATGGCATGGGGCTCTCGGGCTTTCAGTTTTCGGGCGCCGATATCGGGGGCATCTGGCCCGTTCCCAGCCCTGAACTCTACTCGCGTTGGCTGCAGTCAGGCACCCTGACGCCCTTCTGCTGGACGCACTCCGGCGGGCCCGGGAACCTGGAACCGTGGGCGTTCGGAAACCGCCTGGAGGAAATCAATCGCAACTCGATCAAGCTTCGCTATCACCTTCTTCCTTACATCTACACCGCTTTCTGGGAGGCAGCGGAGACGGGTGTTCCCATTATGCGCCCCCTCATGCTCGAGTACCCTGACGACTGGGAGGCGGTGGATAGAAACGATGAGTACTTCTTCGGCGACGATC
>CAWIUZ010000313.1:0-8960 GCA_963838915.1 uncultured Acidobacteriota bacterium | reverse complement strand
CGCCCAGCAGACGCATGCGAAAGACATTGGGAGATTGCCGGGCCATGTCCTCTTCGCCCATATACACAACGCACTCGAGGCCGAGAAGCGCCGCCACAGTAGCCGTCGCCACGCCGTGCTGGCCTGCCCCCGTCTCCGCCACCAGGCGTGTCTTGCCCATGCGTTGCGCCAGCAGTCCCTGTCCCAGGCAGTTGTTAATTTTGTGCGCGCCCGTGTGCAGCAGATCTTCACGCTTCAAGTAAATCTGCGCACCACCCAGATGCTCAGTCATTCGCCGCGCGAGGAAAAGCGGCGTCGGGCGGCCGGCAAAATCCTTCAGCAGGCGCGCCAGTTCCGCCTTGAAGCCGGAATCAGTGCGCGCCGCCTCGAAAGCCGTTTCCAACTCTTCGACCGGGTGCATCAAGGTCTCGGGCACATAGCGCCCGCCGAATTCCCCGAATCGCCCTCGCGCGTCCGGCCATGTTTCGGATTGTCGTTGCTCCTGCATCGTCTCCAAACTCCGCCCTGGAACGGTGTGTAGGGGTAGGGCTTGCCCTACCCCGTTCGCTAGGGGACGGCAAGCCGTTCCCCTACAGGCGAGTAGGGAAGGGGAAGCACCCCTGCAGACCCCAAAATCGGGGGTCTGCGCTACTCCCTGTCTGCTTCCGCCACTGCTGCGAAGAAAGCCCTAAGCTTGGCGGGGTCCTTGATCCCCGGTGCAGACTCGACGCCACTGGCCACGTCGACGGCAAAAGGCCGAACCACTCGCACAGCCCGGCCAACGTTTTCCGGCGTCAGCCCGCCGGCCAGGATGATCGGTCCGTAACGTTTGGCTTCTCGCGCGGCATTCCAGTCGCAAGTTTTTCCGGTGCCCCCGGGCCGATCGGGATCAAAAGCATCGAGCAAGTAAGCGCTCGGCTTGAGCTTGCCCAACTCTTCCACCTTGAAGCCTTCTCGTACCGGAACCGCGACTACCAGCGTAAAGGCCGAAAGTAACTCGTGGAAGTCCGGAAAGCCTGGGCCGTGCAGTTGGACAGCGGTCGCGCCTGCCTCGCGCGCAATTGAAATCACGCGGCCCGCATCCGTCTCATTCGCAAAGACGCCCACTGGGACCACGAAAGGCGGCAAGTGGCCCACAATGGCTCTCGCTGCTGCCGGCTCGATGTACCTGGGAGAAGGCGGATAGAAATTGAATCCCAGGGCCGCGGCTCCCAGATCGACAGCCTGCTGCGCATCCTCGAGTCGGGTTACCCCACAAATTTTAACACGTGTCGGCACGCTTCATTTCTCTTAGGGCCGCGCCTGGATCGGCCGCAGTCATGAATCTCTCTCCGATCAGCACCGCGTGGTAACCGGCTTCGGCGACCCGGAAGAGGTCTTCGCGGGTTTTTATTCCGCTTTCGCTCACGGCAATACAGTCTGCGGGGATTCCAGCCCGCAAGCGGAAGGAAGTCGCGAGGTCCACCTCGAGAGTCTTGAGGTCGCGATTGTTAACGCCGATGATGGTTGCCCCTGCCTGGACCGCGCGCTCGAGTTCGATTCGATCGTGGACCTCGACTAGCGGAGCAACGCGCAGGTCCCGGCAGAGCTTAAGAAAACTGCGCAGATCTTCATCGGAGAGCGCCGCCACAATCAACAACAGCGCATCCGCCCCGGCCGCCACAGATTCGTAGATCTGATAGTCCGCAATGATGAAGTCCTTCCGCAAAACCGGCAAGCGCACGGAGGCGCGAGCAGCTTTGAGGTCAGCCAGCGAACCGCGGAAGTAGCGCTCTTCGGTCAAGACGGAAAGCGCGGAAGCGCCTGCGGCTTCATAGCCTCGGGCGATGCCATCAGGCCGGAAGTCTTCCCGGAGTACGCCACGCGAGGGCGAAGCGCGCTTCAGTTCCGCAATAACCTGCAGCGGCCCGCGGGAGAGGGCGGCGGCAAAATCGCGCCGTTCCGCTCTGGCCGCGGCGGCACGTTCGAAAGTCTCAAGCGCCACAGAGGCTCGTGCCCCTTCGACCCAGCGCCGTCTCGCCGCGACGATTTCCCCAAGGCAGGTTCCCGATAGATCCACCACTTGTCAGCCCTCAGCCGTCAGCTATCTGCTTTCAACCCTTGCGGGCCGCACTCTCGTCTGTCATTCCGAGCGCAGCGAGGAATCCCGCTCTGGTCTTTGAAGGAACCATTCAGGGCGAGATTCCTCGCTCCGCTCGGAATGACAGCTTCCGTCGCGCCCTCTCGAAAATCCCGTCATTCCCGCGCAAGCGGGAATCCATTGTGTTCCGAAGCAACAATGGACCCCCGCTTTCGCGGGGGTGACGTTGCGGGTGATTTTCATTCCTTTGACTGGGCCAGAGGCCCATGACCACCCGGAATGACGCACCTTGCCGCTTTCTGCCTACTGCCTACTGCTTTCCGCCTTCTTCCGTCTGACTCCTGCCCTTTAGAACTGCTGAACTTTGATCACGGTGTCCCCGTCGAAGGTTACGAAGAGGGTGTGCGGAGGGGACCCGTAAATCCAATCCTCCTGCTCGACGCCCTCGCGCTCTTCGCGCACGCGGCGGTCGGGCGGTCCCTTTGACGAGAGCACGGCATCGCGGTTCATACCCACCAGGACCTGGTGATTCTTGATGGCGTCTTTGAACTTAGCAGGCACCTCCGGCGCATAGAGTTCGGTGGGCGTGCGCCGGGCGAAGTCCAGCACGTTTCCCAATTCCTGTTTTACTTGGTCGACGGTCAAATTAGGAACCTTCTCGGGAAACACCAGCGTAACCCAAGAGCCGTAGGTCAGCACGGGCGGAGCTTGGGAGATGGGGACGGTGTCCATTCCCACTCCCACCTCGAGATGCTGATACCACTTGCTCTTCTTCTTCCCGCCTCCATTAAGCTCAAACACGATTTCCTTGGACTTGAAGGTGATCTTGCTGATCTCGACCGGCATCCCGGGCTTGATGGCCAAACCATTCGCGCTGAGCTGGGCATCCGCGTCGGCCTTGTCGAGTTTGCCGGCTGAATCTACGCGCACTCCTTTGCCACCTCGTGGCAAGGCCACTTTATTTACCGCAATTTCGCGCAGTAAACCGCGGATGAGCACAATGTGGGTGTCGTCTTTGGATGGATTCTTCGCCCAGGCGGACGACGCGAGCGCGAGCGTTAGACACACCCCCGCCCAGCGCTGGAGCCGGAGCCGAAGCACCGCCGCGCCATCAACCGTTTTCCAGAGATAGAGGCTGCGCATCTAACTCGGTCCTTCCTCCCCGGGGCCGCGTTCCGCCGAGATATGAAGCGTCGGCGTTTCGGCGGTATAGGGAGAGGGGCCGTAAACCAACTCTCTCATTTTCCCACTCATTCTGATGCGTGGGGACAAAAAAAGGAAGAGCGTTGCACCCACGACCACAACTGTACAGAGCAGCCCTCCCTCCGGACCGTAGGTCGAGCCGGTCAACCAAGCCCCCCCATGCACTCGTGGGTTGAGAACTGTGGCGGGAAGACGGAAGCCGCTTACGGGAAGTCCAAAGACGAAACCCTGCACATAATTCCAGGCGAAATGGATGCCCACCGGCATCCAAAGAGCGCGTGTGCGAAGATAGGCAATGGAGAGCGGAACGCCCACAAGCATCGTGTTGACCGTCGAAAAAAGCGTGTGATCGGGGTTACCGAGGTGCATAAGGCCGAAGCAAACTGAAGCCAGAACCACCGCGCCCGAGGGGCCCAGGGACTCCACCAGCTTCTGAAAGGGATAACCTCGAAAAACCAGCTCCTCGTTCGTGGCGCTGATCAAGAGAATCAGGAACAAACCGCCGCCGTAGGCGAGTTCCGACGTTACGGCCAGCGGGCTTGGTGTGAAGCGGGTCAGAGCCAGTAGGGCTTCGGCCACTCCGACCAACACCATCATGATTCCCCCGATTATCAGTCCGGCACACAACTCTTTCACCCAGGCAGGATGAAACGCCAGGCCAACCATCGCGAGAGGCTTTCGCTCGAATACCCGAGTCATAATCTTGAAGGCCCCCAGCAGCGCGGCGAGCTCGAAAAGAAAGTAGAGCGCGTACTTCGCCGCCATCCACGGCACAGCATCCTGCAGCGCTCCAGCCGCCAGGTTGGCAGCCCCATGCGCAAGGAAAACCAGGACCACCGAAAGGAAGCAGCGCCAAATCGGTCGAAGGGTTCCATCAACGAGGAAAACGTTTTCGAGAATCATTACTGTCGCTCATGCCGTCAGCGGCGCCCGGGAACCAAGAAAGGGCCCTGTCATTCCGAGCGGAGCGAGGAATCTCGCTCTGCATCGGGGATCACGATGGACGGAACCAGAGCAAGCTCCCTCGCTGCCCTCCCTCAACAAACTCGTCATTCCCGCGAAAGCGGGAATCCATTGTGCTCCGGACCTACAATGGACCCCCGCTTTCGCGGGGGCGACGACAGACTTGGTATTCATACCTTTGGGTGGGTCGAGGCCCTATGACCGCTCGGAATGACTGGCGTTTTCAAGGGACGGTCTTCTCCGGCATTTCCGGAATTCGCTCGGGCTGGCCCGCCCACACTTCAAGGCCGGTGCGGGAATAGGCGAAGTTGATGATCTGCCCGCCCATTTGAGCCAGCGCTTCTTCGACGGCGGGCTTGGTCCCCGGTTCTACCATGAAAACCACGCAGCCTCCGCCACCCGCCCCGCAGACCTTGGCCGCGACGGTGCCGTGCTTCTGCGTTTCCTCGATCATCTTGTCGATGGTGGGAGTAGAAATGCCTTTGAAGTTTTGTTTGCGGTTTTCCCACTCCAGAGCCAGCAACTCCGCCACATCCTTCCAGTCTCCCGTAAGAAGGGCCTCGCGCATCTGGTTGGCGATGGTAGTAATCTTGTCGAAATTGCGGCGCACCTGCTCATCGCCGTCAATGTGCGACTTCATTACTTCCCAGTTGTTGATGGCGGAATCTCGCGGCTGGCCCGTGTAGCACAGGGCAAAGCGTTTTTCGAGCTCGGAAACAAATATCGGCAGCTTCTCGCGCCTCACTCCGCCGGGCTCCAAGTGGACGACATTTGCCCCGCCGTAGAGTGCCGGGAAATAGTCCTGCCAGCCGGTGGGAACGCGGATCGCAATGGCCTCGACGTTCTTGGCGATTTCGAGGATTTGGGTGCGCGTCACATGCTTGCCGGTGACGCGGGCCAAACCTCCGCAAAGCGCAATATTGAGGGCCGACGAACCACCCAATCCGGCGCCGGCGGGGACCTGCGAGCTGGTCTCGATGTTGAGCCCCCGGTTGGGCGCGAAGTAGACCACCAACTCTCGAACCAAAGTCAGCCGGGACTTCCCGCGCATCAAGTCATCCAAGTCTTCAAAAGTCTCTTTAATCTCCTGGTCCTTGGACGCCAGAACGATATGCCTGTCCGGCCGCGTCTCGATCACACAGGAGGCGTAACAGCGAATGGCGATGTTGACGGTCTGTGCCCCCGGATGAAAAAGGTAGAGCGGCCAGATGTCGACTGTGCCGCCCGCCAGATCTACTCTTGCCGGCGCTCGCGCCTCGACTCGCATGGGAACCTCGTGGAAGAACAGTTGTGTGTCATTAGTTGTCAGTCGTCAGTCGGGCTGCCACTTGCTACTCTCCCTGCACGCCCGCTGGCCACTGCCTACTGCCTTACTGTTGCGCCACTTGCATGGACTGATCAATCCAGAGCGTGGGCCAGCCTTGCTTGTCGGGCGCAGAAGGGACTGCGGTAATCTTGAAATGCAGACCGTCGTTGACCTCAGCGGTGTAGTTATAGCCGCGGCGACCGGTACCGGAAAAGGCGATCTCTCCGTCTTGCTCGAGCTGCTCGAGGCTGGCGTAAGAACCGTGAACGGCCAGGTAGAGCTGCTCCGCCTTTCCGATCACCACCAGATCGGTTTTGACGCCCACCACGTCGATCATCTGTTTAGGCGAGGCGCCGCCCTCCGGACCGTGCGTGAATTGTGGCTTGACGACAAACCAGATAATGGCCGCCACAATGAGCAAACTCACAAGAACACCACCCGCCGCTCTCTTCATGCTGCACCCCGTTGATGACACTCTCGCCTGGCTGCAAGAGCATACTGCAAAAGGCCGCAAGTTGGTAGCGGGTGTGGATGAAGTTGTGGTCTAACTCGTAGCGCTGGCCTTTAGGCCAGCGGCTGCCGACCCTTCGCTTTGCTCAGGGCAGGCTCTGAAGGTCGGCGCCACTTTCAAATCAGGACACCACCCGCCGGTACTGGGTCAGGGCAGGCCGGTTGTCACCGCAGGGCACCTACGCATAGGCGCTAAGCTAAGCGCGTGCCTAGGGTCCCGAAGGGACCCAAGATCATTAGCCGTAGGTGAAACCTACGGGCGGGCGGAGCACAAAAGCAGCATCCGACCCTGAAAGGGTCGAATATTCGACCCCTGCGGGGTCGGAGACGATCACAAGGTGGGGGCTCCACATCCGTAGGTTTCACCTACGGCTAATGATATTAATGCCCTTCGGGCATTTAACATCGTTTCCACACGCTTATCTTATCGTCTATGGGGCGCCTACCGGGGCCGCCCTCCGGGTTATTGTTTAGGCGTGCTGAAGTCCACCTTGGGAACCTCGCGCGCGGCGCCGGACGCTGCGAAGTAATCGTTGTTTCTTTGGAAGCCTGCCCATCCGGCAAAGATGTTGTGCGGGAACAGGCCGATGTAGGTGTTGTAATCCTGGATGGCCTCGTTATACCGCCGGCGCTCGACGGCAATACGGTTTTCACTTCCCGCCAGTTCGTCCTGGAGGGCCAGAAAATTCTGGTTGGATTTGAGATTGGGATAGTTCTCGGCAATGGCCAGCAGCCTACCGATCGCGCCGTCCAACTGGCCATTGGCGGCGATTTTAGCCGCGGGTGTGCGGGCATTCAGTAAACCGGCGCGGGCATTGGCGATATCTCCAAACACCTTCTGCTCCTGCTGGGCATAGCCTTTTACGGTGGCCACGAGGTTGGGAATCAGGTCCGCGCGCCTCTGGAGCACGACGTCCACCTGCGACCAGGTTTGCTTGATGGTTTCGTTCTTACGCACCATTTCGTTTCGGCTGCTGACGTAGCTTCCTCCCACGATAAGGACGAGCAGCAACGGTATCCCTACGACGAGCAGTAGCACCTTCATGTTGTTCCTCCTGAAGCCAGCCGGCGGTCGACCTCTTCGGTGGCCTTGACGACCCCGTGCAGGTATTTGTCGAACGTGGCTTGAACGTCCACCTCTTTCCCGCGCTTTCGCCCTTCGCGAATGTCCAGCAGGGTATAAAAAGGAGAGGGATCGAATCCCAGCGCCATCCCTGCGCGCTCAAGAGTCGCCCGCTTGGTGGTTGGCGGTTCCTCTCCCAGAGCCAGCAGAGCGTGACGGAAGAGCGCCGCAAACGTGGAAATTGAGGAGAGCATCAGTTCCAGGGTTTTGCCGGAATCCCCCGCAAGCAAGACGTAGTGCTGCCTCAAACGCAGGCTGTTGTTTCGAAACTCCCGTTCCACCTGCATCCGGTGCCGCTCCGTGGGGACCTCGAGCTGAGCAATAAGATCCTCGCCATAGAGAACACGGCGCGCCGCTTTGATGTCCAGCAGTTCGATCGCGAAAATATCCGCGGAATGGTGAAGCTCCTCCGGCGTGAAGAACAGCGGCGCCGGGTGCCCCTTCTTGGCCCACCAGACGGACGCGGCGCCCAGCTTGCTGAGTTCTCTGCTGCTAAGGTCTCTCAAAATGCAAAGCACATTCAAATCCGAGTGCTCGGGGTGGAACTCGTCCGTGGCCGCGGAGCCGTAAAGTATTACGGAAAGAAGATTGCTCTCCGCCGCCTTCTTCAACTTGCTCACCAGCTCGGTCAGTTGCGCTTCTGTCTTCATGGTTCCAGTTTCCTGTCCCTCATACGTCTTGACGATCCCCTCGCCCCCTTGGGGGAGAGGCCCGCGACGGCGCTTTCACCAGTCCGTCAGCTGACGGAGCCGGGTGAGGGGGTTCGGGTTCGCCATTCTCAAAGCAACGAGGGATCTGTTTTTCTTCGCGCGCCGCGGAAAAACTTACCAGCTTCCGCTGGCCCCACCCCCGCCCGACGATCCTCCGCCAAAACCTCCGAAACCTCCGCCGCCGCCGCCGCCACCAAATCCTCCACCGCTCCAACCGCCCCCGCCACCGCGCCCGGACCCGCCCGTCAAAATCGACAATAGAAAGAACGGGCCCAGGAACCTGATCAGGATGGGTCCCACGACGATCAGCACGACGATAAGAGCGAGAATTTGCCCCATTGTCAGGTGCACTTCCTGGCCCCTGCGCAGGCGCGTGCCGGGAACGACGTGGGAAGCGTCCAGGCTGTCCAGGGAGACATGGCTGTCGTCCGCGATCACCAGTGCAATCTGGCTCACGATCTGCAGCAATGCGCCGCCGTAGTCGCCCTGGCGCAGTAGCGGAATCATATCCCGGCCGAAGCCACCCACCTTACCGTCAGGAAGAATCGGTTCTAGCCCGTATCCGACCTCGGTTCGGCTCCTGTGGTCGCCCACCGCAAGCAGGACCATGACCCCGCGGTCGGTTCCTTTGGATCCGACACCCCACTTTTGAAAAAGGTGATTGGCGAAGTCCTCCACCGAGTCGCCGTCCAGGGACTTGATCGTGACCACAGTGATCTGGGCCTTGGCTTTTTGATCCACTTCCGTGCACAGCCGCGTAAGGCTTTGCGCCGTCGCCGGGTTGAGGACGCCGGCAAAGTCGTTAACGTATCCTTGAACGTTCAGCTTTTGCCACTGCTCGGCATGGGCCGGCACAACAGTGATCAGGATGAGGAATGGAAGGAGGCCGGAATGGGTTGTAACGAAAGTCAGCCAGCGCCGCATTACATCCATTCTACAAGAAACCGTGGGCGCTTGCATCTGAGTCGCGACCCACTCGAAAACGGCTGGATCGTATAGTTTGGATGTAGCGCCGACCTTTAGGTCGGCAATGCTGGCCTGAAGGCCAGCGCTACCATTCAAACTCGGAAATCACCCGGCACAACC
>CAWIUZ010000312.1:0-19972 GCA_963838915.1 uncultured Acidobacteriota bacterium | reverse complement strand
TTCCGGCCCGCGCACAGAAGGTTATCCGGGGTGCCGATCCTTCGGAAAGGCATAACCTTTCCGCACGTCAGGCGGCAAGGCCGCAGGTCGCCATTGAAGGAACCAATCGCAATTTGAACAAGCTGGGTTCACCCCTAATCCTTAGAGTGACCGTGGTTCGGCCCTACAAAGCCGCCTCTGCCCCGCCGCCCGGCTGATTTCTTCTCAATGCAAAAGAAAGCAGAAACATGATGCCCGCCCCGACGCATAAGACCCAGAAGGTATCGATGTAAGCCAAAGTAGTTGCCTGTCCTATCAACGCTCGATAGACCCTGGCGTAAGCCTGGCTCATAGCTCGCGACGCATCCAAACCCTGAACAGCCAGGTGCGCCGCCAAGGCCTTGACTGCCTGCGTGAAAGTCGGCTGGCCCGGGGCGATGTGCCGCACCAGATACACCTGGTGGAATTGCGCCCGGCGAGCAATCAGCGTGGTGACCATGGAAGTACCGATGCTGCTCCCGATGTTCCGCATGAAGTTCACGAGGCCTGCAACACTGTTGCTCTTCTCCGCCGGCATTCCCACATAGGAAACCAGGTTGATGGGAACGAACAGGAAGGCCAGGCCGCAGACCTGCACCATTCGTAATATGCTGGCGAATCGAAAACTGATATCGAGATCAAGACGTTGGGTGGAATAGAGCATGGCAAGCGACAGCGCCAGCCAGCCAAAGGCGATCATGTAGCGTGCCTGGATCTTCGAGGCGAGCAACCCCACCACCGGCATCTCGAAGAGCAGCAGCAGGCCTCCGCCCGAGAGCACCAAGCCCGCTGATGATGCTGTGTACCCCATCAGGGTCTGGAGGAAGAGCGGCATCATAACCAGGCTCGAGAAGAGCATGATTCCCAACACGAACATCATGGCGTTGGCGCCCAGGAAGTTCAGGTTCTTGAAGAGTCGGACTTCGATGATGGGGTTCTTGTAAAACCATTCCCAGATGACCAGCGAAACGAGCCCCACGCCGGCTATGACGGCTAGCGTGAGTATGAACTGCGAACCGAACCAGTCATCTTCCTGCCCTTTGTCGAGCATGATCTGCAGCGCTCCTATTCCAAGCGTGAGCAGAGCTACGCCGATATAATCGACCCTCACCCCCGCGCCCGCCGCGCGCTTTGCCCAAGGAGGGTCTTCCACCAGTCGATAGACAAGAAACAAGGCCAGGATGCCCACCGGCAGGTTAATAAAGAAAATCCAACGCCAGGTGTAGTTGTCAGTAATCCACCCGCCCAGCGTGGGCCCAATCGTCGGCGCAATGATCGTGGTGATTCCGTAGAGCGCGAAGGCCTGCCCTCGCTGTTGCGGCGGGAAGACATCCGCCAGGATGGCTTGCGACATTGGTTGGAGCCCACCGCCGCCCGCGCCCTGCAAGATTCTGAACAGAATGATTGTCCCCAAGCTGGGCGCGAACCCACAGAGCAGAGAACTTATCGTGAACACCACGAGGCAGATCATGAAGAATCGCTTGCGCCCCAGCGCGGCCGCCAACCATCCGCTGATGGGCAGTACGATGGCGTTGGAAACCAGATAGGAAGTCAGCACCCAAGTGCTTTCGTCATTGCTCGCGCCCAGGTTGCCAGCCATGTAAGGAAGCGCGACATTCGCGATGCTGGTGTCCAACACCTCCATGAACGCCGCCATGGCCACGACGACTCCAATCAGCCAGGGGTTGAACTTGGGCCGCCAGGGTTCAGAAGGAAGCGCAGGCCGAGGGATCTCGACTGGGGGGCTTCCGGATCGCGAGTTGCTAAGGCCGTCGGGTTTCCCCGCCATGTTTCCAGCTGACTCTTCGAGCTGAGGAAGCATCTCCCGCTTTGTAGGGGTAGGGCTTGCCCTACCCCGGATGGTGCAAGATCGCTCCAGCCAGGGGGCGGCGAGCCGTCCCCCTACAACCGTGTTTTCATGATTTCCGGGCGCCTGTCGGCTAACGGGCATGAGCGGCTGCTTTGACAACCGTCAGCTTCAAGCTATTTCAATTTCGGTATTCTCCTGGCCCGGATTTTGCCCCGCAAAAGATGAAGGCAACCGCAGTGCCAAAGAAGCGTGTCGCTCTGGGCAGTATCTATGTCTATGCAAATCAGGCGTTAGACAGAATTAGGAAAACAGAAAGTGCGCCAATGAAGCCATCATGAGGATGATTCATAATGGCGAGTTATCGACAGGAGTCGGCATTCCGACACAATTGCTATGAAGCCCTACATCCTAACGATTGTCTCTTGTTGTCAAACCAGCGTCCTGCGGAATTCTTAAGCCCCAAAGGGGCGGTCTAACATAGCCCAGGCCAACGGCCTGGGTGAGGAATCCACGCCGCGCAATTGGGCGGCCCTGAAGGGGCGTGATGAGCCGCTCGAGGCGGAGAATGCGACGTTCCGCGGAGGCCAACGCCTGGTTATTCCGCCCTTGCAGGGCTTGCTCCGAGAGAACGATGGTGTCTCGGTCGCGACCCAGGCCGTTGGCCTGGGCTTTGTTAGCTCGCCCCTTCAGGGCTCGAAGCATTCCCAGCCAAGAATCAAATGCGCCCCATCTGCTGGAGGGCTGACATATGCGCCGGACTTCTGGGACAGGACGCTAGCTTTTGATGCTGTGCGAGGTTGCGTCCAAGAATACCGGCTGCTTCCGGAAATAAGATTCGTTCGCCATGTGGCAAGCGATGGCGGCATGGTTGCCGAAGACGGCATCTTCAACTACCGGCTTGCGGGACTTCACCGCCTGGAAGAAATTCCACAAATGCGGACGAACGTCATCCCAATCGTTGCCGTGATAGACGGTGTCCTCCGCCAGAGGCTCCTGGCCTGGCGGAACGTCATGCTCGGCGTGCCACTGCTTGACGTATTCCTCCCGCATCTTTTGCGGGAAGCTGCTCGAGTAGTAGCTGGGAGCGGTATCCACGCCCCGTTGCGGCGAGTAGCGGAGGTCAAACTCTCCCGCGTCGAGAATCCCCTTCGGGCCCAGGAATCGCGCCAGTTCAGGCGTCTCCGCGCCCAACCCGAGCCGGACGTAAACGGGAACGCCGTGGTAATCGAACAGCACAAGGTGGAGGTCCGGCATATTGCGGCCGTCCTTCCAGCGGAAGATGCCACCCAGGGCGCAGGCCGAGCGAGGCGGCTCGTTCCAGCCGAGTGTCACGAGCATGCCGCTGATGAGATGCACCATCAGGTCGCCGCCCACACCCGTGCCGTACTCTCTCCAGCACCGCCAGCGCGCAAACCGGTACTTGTCGAACGGAATCTTCGGGGCGTCATTCAGCCAGGTGTCCCAGTCAAGGTTCCCCGGCGAGAGATCGAAGGGCGGCGGATACTCCCAGGCGCCGGTCGGATCGTTGCGCCCCAGGCTGAGCTCGACATGCTCTACCTCGCCGATGGCGCCGCCGTGGTAAAGTTCGCGCGCCTTGGCGCAAAGCACGGAACTGACTCGCTGCGAGCCGATCTGCACAATGCGCTGGTTGCGCTCGGCCGCCTCCACCATGTCGAAACCCTGCGGCGCATTGTGCGACATCGGCTTCTCGCAGTAAATGTCCTTGCCGGCATTGCATGCATCCACCACCACTCGCTTGTGCCAGTGATCGGGCACCGCCGCCACGATGCAGTCGATGTCCTTGCGGTCGAGCAGTTCCTGGTAACGTCGCGTAGTGGGCAGGCTCGGATTGCCCGTGAGCTCTCTGGCCAGCGTGTGCCGGCCGTCGTAGAGGTCGGCAGCGGCAACGCACTCGATGCCAGGAAGTGAAACGGCGGCGGGCAGCAGCCCCGAACCTTGCATGCCAATGCCGATCATCCCGAAGCGCACGCGGTCGCTGGGCGGCGCCGGCCTGGGCGCGGCAAACGCCTCTCCATCCAGCCAAACTGTTTTGCCTGCCAGCAGGCTCCCCGCCCCGGCAGCACTACTCTTTAAGAATTGTCGACGTGAAGGTTGATTACCCATGACGAGCTCCTCCGCTGAAAAGCAGTCAATAATCGAGACAATGAAATACTTGAGTATCGGCTTCGAGCAGGCCAATCTCCTCAATCCAAAGTTACCAACAATATGCCTGCGCTACAAGCTAGATTACACCTCTCAGTCCAAACAGGAAGTGTCGCTCGGTAGTTGCCGTACTATTCGCACAGATATAGTGATGGACCAACCCCCTCCGCCTTCGCTGCGCGCCAACCTCTCCCCCAAGGGAAACTGTGTGACAACTCGCCTGGAATGTCATCCTGAGGAGCCGCAGGCGACGAAGGATCCCCGCAGTTGCTTGATTTTACTGGATGCTACAAACTGCAGGGATCCTTCGCTACGCTCAGGATGACAAGTCAGGCGAGTTATCACACAGACTCCCAAGGGGGCAAGGTCATGCACTCGGGTTATTTCTCCCCTCGCCCCCTTGGGGGAGAGGGGCCGGGGAGTGAGGGGGTTATGTCACTTAATTCTGCAATCATAAGTAATACTGCAGGGACTATTATCCGGATCGGTACGATAACAACGTGGCAGGGCACTACGGGTGCCAGTGTCGTTCGGTGTTATAGACTACATTGGTACTTGACAAATGGGACAAAATAGGCTAGAGTTATTTCGTGGGATTGGGCAGGCGGTTCCTCCCTGCCAGTACGTTATGCCAGAAAGTCCTCTTTTGTACTCGTCTGTAGTTCCTGCCGGTGAACTTCCAGTCGAAAAGTCGGGGAACCAAGGAGTCGAGCAGTCGAGGAGTTAAGGGACTGAGAAGCGGCAGAACCAAGAGCTGACCGCGACCCTCGACCGTGGGTCGCAGCCCGTAAGGCGGCGCACGGCTCCTCGCCGTCTCGACTCCTCAACTTATCGACTGAAAAATCGGGGAAACAAAGCGAGAATGTCTATGAAAACAAAGGATAAGTACAAGAAGTCTGGTAGCGCAGACCGCCGGTTCTGCGGTCTGCGGCTTTTGCATGATTGCTGGGGCGGGGCCGCGGACCGCAAACACGGCGGACCGCGCTACGCCAAAATCAAGGAAACAAAGCGAGAATGTCTATGAAAACAAAGGATAAGTACAAAGAGTCGCTGAGTCGGTCGAGCGCTAGACCAAACGTCGACCGCACGTCTCGGGCCGCACGCTCGAAAGCGCGCACAGCTCCTCGTCGTCTCGACTCCTCAACTTATCGACTGCAAGATTGGAGGAACAAAGCGAGAATGTCGATGAAAACAAAGGATAAGTGCAAAGAGTCACTGAGTCGTCGAGCGCTAGACCAAACGTCGACCGCACGTCTCGGGCCCCAGGCCGCAAGGCGGCTTGCCCTCTTTCTTTTGGTTTGTGGCGCGGTTGAATCGCCTGTGGCAACCAAACCGAGGATGCTGAGCTTGCAAGTGACGCGGGGGACCACGGCTAACGCGTCATCGTTGTTTGGGTTACACTGAATACCTCCCTGGGATTTGAGGATTTATGGATAGGCGACAGTTCTTCCTGACCTCCGCAGCTACGGTTGCCACGGTTAAGGCCCTCAAGAAGCCGAAATACGCGCTCTCATCTTATTCTGGTGGGCAAGGCATTGTTGCCAACCAGCCCCCCGTAATCCCGGTCGGCCTTGATGCGTATCGCAGGTGGGACCGGTGGGCTTATCAGCGCATCGGTGCGAGGGCCTACATGCGCAGCACCTACGATCGCAGTGGCGGGAATGCTGACGCAAGTCACTTCCTATACCAGCTCAGCGATAGCTTCAACGTTACGCTTGACCTTGAAGGGCCTGGGATACTCTACTTCGCGCGTTATAACCACTGGCACGGAAGCCCCTGGCACTTCCAGGTTGACGGGACTGATTATATTGTTGAAGAAAGCAGTACACCGGATCCTACCCATCCTGTCGGCAACTCCACTTTTCTTCCCGAACGCTGTTTCCCCACCCCCTTGGCCTGGACTTGGTCCGCCACGAAAGGAGCGGACTTGACCTGGGTACCGATCCCCTTTGAGCGTTCCTTCCGCATGGCTTACGAGCGCACGCATTACGGTACGGGGTATTATATTTATCATCAATATACGGGTGGGGCCCCGCTGTCACAACCTATTCGTTCCTGGAACAGGAATGCCGTGCCTGACGAGGATGTGCTCGACCTGATTGCCCGGTCGGGCTCGGACCTCGTCGCCAAAGCCGATAGCGCCGAAGGGAAACAAATTGACATCGAGCAAAAGTCGGGAGAGGTTATCCTTCCGGCCAAGGAGTCAGTTCTTTTTGCCGAAATAGAAAAAGCACCCTCCATGATTCGCGCCCTGGAGTTTTCTGTTCCTCGTGCAAGTTCACTGGAGTTTGGCCGTTTGAAACTACGGGTTACTTGGGATAGAAGGCCTGCTCCTTCGATAGCCGCACCGATTGCCCTCTTCTTTGGGGCGGGAACGCTTTACAACCGCGACGACCGTGAATATCTCGTTAAAGCTTTCCCGGTGCACATTCGTTTTGATGCCCAGCGTGTTTATCTGGCGTGTTATTTCCCCATGCCCTTTTTCCGCCATGCTCGCTTCGAACTCTTAAACGACCGCGACTCGGCGCTTCCAGGAGTACGGTGGAGCATCAGGTACGCGGCATTCCAAGACCCCGCCAATCAGGTTGCGTATTTCCACGCGACGTATCGCGACCACCCCAGCCCGGTCCTCGGCGAGGACCTTAACCTTTTGGACACTCGTCAGGTTGAGGGCGGAGGCGATTGGTCGGGACATTTTATTGGGACCTCCGTGATCTTCTCGCACCGTGCAATTCTGACCACTTTGGAAGGTGATCCTCGGTTCTTCTTTGATGACAGCCGGACTCCTCAGGCCCAAGGGACAGGAACGGAGGAGTGGGGAGGCGGAGGCGACTACTGGGGAGGACAAACGATGACCTTGCCTTTCGCAGGGCACCCGGTCGGCGCGCGGCAAGCCAACGAGGCAAAATGCGAAGAAGATTTGATTGAGTCGGAGTATCGGTTCCTCTTGGCGGACCTGATGCCTTTCGGCAAAAACGCTCGCATCCATTTAGAGCACGGAGGGACGGACGAATCTTCCGAACATTATGAAACCGTGACCTATTGGTATGGATTGCCCAGTCCTTCCCTAATGCTGACTGACGAGTTAAGCGTGGGCGACCCTGCCAGTGAGAAAGCTCATGGGTATGACTCGCCAGATGCGAGCGAGCCCGTCAAGATAACATCACGCTATGAGTGGGGAGTCGATCATTTGGAGGGGAAGGAAGTTTATCCGGCGCACACCGAGGTGGGCCGTTACACGACGGGCACATCCGAATTCACCCTGAAACTTACACCCGATAATCTTGGTGTTATGTTACGCCGGACGCTGGACTACTCTTTTCCCAATCAACGTGCCGAGGTCTTCGTGGCGCAAGCGGCCAGATCATCGCAGCCGAAGGACCCCGCTCAATGGAGGCTCGCGGGCATCTGGTATCTCGCCGGATCAAATACCTGCATTTACTCCAATCCGGAATCGGAATTGGGAGCGACGGAGCACACGATCGAAACTTCCAACCGGCGCTTCCGGGATGATGAATTTCTCATTTCGCGCGACCTTACCCAAGGACTGTCTGCGATCCGTGTGAGAATTCACTTCACGCCGGTTAACATTCCGCTGTTTCCCGGTGCGCCACATCAGAAGCAAGCTTGGAGCGAGATCCGTTACTCGGCTTATTGTATTGTTATGCCCTCATTTCAAGTGTCTGCCTAGCCCCTTGCCATTGGGCCCGACACTCAGGCACATCGACTTCCTCCAGCTTGACGGGAATGACAAAAATCGTCCCCTCAGGCTTTTCCTCCGCCACAGACAACGCGTCCCGGAACTCCCTTTGTAGAAAACCCTCTTTGCTAACAGACCTGTGCGTAAGGCAGATGACCACAACATCGCAGGCGCGTACCGCCGCCGGAATCTCCTGCTGCCAATCCTGGCCCGGAAATAGTTCTTCTTCATCTAGCCAGGGCGAATTTTCTGGAAGTACCCGCCCAATATCGAACGATTGTGAGCCGAGATTCGCAGCTTCCACGGCTCAGGTGGGGCTTGGCATCGGGAGGAATACCACACACCTATAGAATACATACCCGAGATGGATTTACTGAGGCAAAGTGGGCTTTCCGGCCAAATGACGGCCAAAACCGCAGGATTTCAGCGGGGGGACGGCCATCGGATTCGCCGTTCGCCAAAGACGGCCCGGCGTTGGCGGGAATCCTAGCAGCAGTGTTCGCATGTGGGGGCGGTCGCTTCCATTAAGACCTTGTGTGTCCAACCGGACTTAGACAGATCGGCCGGGCTGTCGCGGCTGGCCGCAGGCTTCACGGTCGAGGAAGGGGTCGTTGCTTAACGCAAGGCGACTCTTACTCGTGATGCCAAGAGCGCATGGGAATCTGGGCCGCTTTCAAAGTGCAGTGATTCCATATTCCGGGAGGTGCGTTTCACGGGCAGAATCTCCTTTGGGTTGTGTAGAAGGCTGATTCCGGCGTCTACAAAAACAGGATTTGCCTCTTACCCGTGGTTCTCCAAGGTACGCGGGACGCGGAAGTCAGAACCGCGGCTGAATTCCGAGTGGCAGAATCGGAAGTACCTTCCAGGTGCGCTGTCACGAACAAACCCGTACGGCTGCGGATTATTTCGTCGCGGCGCCAGCGAGGCTTTATCTCCCAATTGATTTTAACCGGATTTGGCTGCATCCGTTCCATAACGAATCCACAGGACCATGGGTTAAGACCGGCGTTGTTGACGATCTTTACCGGTTGCTAGCCGTTTCGACGGTCCGACCCTAGGCATATACGTGTGAACTAGGCAGAAACCGTTTCTCGGGGTTTCTCGTGGGGGATTCGGCGCAAACGGCAGAGGTCACACCTGCACTCTGGCTCGGTTGCTATTTATTACCCATAAAGGGACAAATGAGTTCGGCGGCGGTCCGGTGTATTTTATGAGCTGGGCGGGACTCCAAAATGAAACTTCTGGACTGAGTCTCAGCCGAGGCTTGCAGAGTCTAATTTGCGCCGCGGCTAATCCGTCAAGGCGGTTAAGAATATGGACGACGAACCATCCGATGCGGAGTTGTTGAGCCACATTACTACTTATGAACCGCCGCCGCCTGGCTTCGACCCTCTGACCGCACCTCACCATCTCCTTCGAAAACACGGGTACCCACATCGTCCTGATCCCGACAAGGAACCTCGCCTGAGCAAGCTTTGGCGAGATTCTCTTTCCCGGCCTCATAGGATGATCAGCGCCGAACTCCAGGTGGATCGCTCACGTGCCCGGGATAGTCGGCTTCGGCCGGCGCAAAGCTCGTTCGGGGTCACCGGCTGGGCAGGTGCTCAAGTGAACACGTCTTCCTTAGGACTAGCCCCTACCGAGCTGGCTAATACCGTCTATGGCCAATGGATGACCCCCAACGTTTTGCCTCCTAATCCGGACACGGGGTTTGCGGTCGGGTTCTGGGTTGGTATGGGGGGCGACTACCGCAACGGCAGCAGCCAAGTGGTGCAGGCGGGCACAGAAGCGCTCAGTGACGGCAAAAGTGTCGTCTACCAAGCCTGGACACAGTGGTCTCCGTATCAGTCCCACGCGGTTAAGGTTCCTAATTTCCCGATTGCGCCGGGCGACCACGTGGCGTTTCTGGTAATGACGCCTCAGCCGGATCACTCGTTCTTTTCGATGATGAACTACAGCAATGGCTGGGCAACGAGCCTAGGTATCTCGCCCCATGGAGCAAGGAACGATGGCACAAGCGCCGAGTGGGTCATAGAGGGCAACGGAGCCTTGCTAGCCGACTTCTATTCAGTAATCTTTGGACAATGCACAGGCGGTACGAAAGACCATGATTTTGATTTAACCGACGCCATAGTTGACCAAATCCTCGCCTCAAATGGCGTGAATGTGCTGGCGTCCGGCGCCATCGTTACACCGAGCGCGGCTATTGCGTTTTGGAACGGGAGTGGTCCATAACTGAGGACCGCAGGTCCCGACGGTCGGTATGAGTACTAGGATGCAAAATCAATCGCGATGACCTCATGAAGGTCGATTGCCGGGATCTCCAGATCAACGGAATCGCTGTCTCGCCGATACGGAATCGATTGGTTTGCCACCAATAGGTGGACCTTTGCGATGTGCTGGCTATTGGGAATAAGAATGCGCACCTGCTGGCGCGACACGGGAATGATCTCCCGCAGGGGACCCTTCATCATCATGGGATTGGTCAGATTCACAAGATGAACGGTGAGGGAGTTCTTTTGCCGCCAGATCGAAAGGTCAAGGACGCCAGCACCCTTCACGGAAACCGGCGCCGGCTCGTCTGTGGCCCATCGCACCGCGTTGCGCAGCAACTTCCCGTGATCCACATCCAAGACCTCCCAGAAGGTGCGGTCCAGATCCCAAGCGAAGTACACCACGCGTCCGCGTCCGATCTCGCGAATGAACACCCCCGGTTCATTCTTCGTGGCCGGCCGCGGGAAAACCTCTTCCATGGGAAGATCGGGATACGTGGGGACAACCGTCAGCGGACAGTACGTGGCTTCTTCGGAAAGTTGCACGATCACTCGATTCACTCCATTGATGATGCGAGTTGCATCTTCCATCCCGGACAACAAGGGATGGAAACGGCCGGTCGCCGGGTCCTTTTCCAAGGTCAGATAGGAGTTCAACATCGGCCCTTCCACCCTGCCGGCAAACGAAGCACCGAACAGGGAGGCAAGCCCGAAGTCCTTTCTACGCACGCCCCATTCGTCATAGAGCGACGTTTCATAAGTGGCGACAACACTTCCACCCTTGTTCACGTACTCGGTAATCTGAGCGCACTGTTTCGTAGAAAGCGCTGCAATGTTCGGCAGGATCAGCGTACGGTATGGCCCCACGTGCTCAGAGTCGAGCAACCGGTCATGGATCATCTCAAAGGTAATCCGAGCTTCAACGAGCGCTTGGTAAAAGCCGAGAGCGGGATCTTCCACCTTGGCCAGTGCCTGCTCCCCTCCATAAAATGTGGCGGTCTGTTGTGAATACACCATGGCAACCCGGGCCAGCGAAGCTTCATTCCGCAGGTACCGCTCATTCCGGTAGTGCCAGTCATAGAGTTCTTCGACAACGGGAAGCCACCGCCGGTCGATCGGCTTGGCGTTGAACTTGGTGCACCAGGGGCGCAAACCCTGGGCAATGCCGTCGACAACCCACATCCGGATCTCGTCGCCATTTTGAACGGAGTCCTTCCACCGGTACTTCTCGGTATGGCCGACATTGAAGATTCCAGCAATCGGCTTGCGACCCAGGGTGGCGCGGTATTCCTTGCCATTCTTACCGTTGGCCCAGGGCGGCATCACTCCACTGCGCCCTTGCCGATCGGCGAACAACGTGGGGGCCATCTCGCCGATGGTTTTCATGTCGAGTCCGCTAAGCGCCCCGCCTCCGGCATTCGCGATGAAGCTGGCGCCTGGATTGATGGCTTTAATGGCGGAATCCCAGAGGCGCCACAGCTCGAAGAGCCGCTTCTGACGCCAAACGATGTACTGGCGTCGCGCCGCATTCTGCGGGTCGTTGGTACGTGGCAGATCCATTCCTGAAAACGCCCGGAAGTTCTCCTGACAGTGAACGCAGTAGCACATGCCAGAACCGTCCCAGCGGTTCGAGAAGATTCCGTCGACCTGGTAGAGTCTCATGATCTCCTGGGTCACGGTGGTCATGAACTCGAAGTTGTAGGGGCCGAGGGCGCAAGTAATCCAGAAGTCCGGATCCGACTTGTGCCGCTGCTTTCTGCCCTCGGCGTCAACCATGATCCAGTCCGGATGCGCCTCGTAGACATCCTGATGCACGGCATGAGGGTCGGTCCGGCCAATCACATTCATGCCCAAATCGCGGCAACCCTTTACCATCTCGCCGAAAGCATCCCTATTGCCCAGCCATTTGCTTCGGTAATGAAGAGGAATCTGAGTGGGATAAAACGCGACGCACCCTCCGGCACTGAGGCATGCGGCGTCGGCATGAATGCGGCGGAAAAAGTCCAGCCAAAAGGCGGGATCGTAGTTGCCCGGATCGTCCTCGACGAAGGCCAGTTGCGCCCAGCGCATCGGGCGATCGTACCATCCTGTTGGGTCTGACCCGGTCACGGCGCCGGAACTGCCCGGGCTGCCCGTGGCCAGCAGCGTTCCGATGGCGACCGATTGCAGAAAATCTCGCCGGTTTACCATGGCCAAAGCCTCCTAACTTCTCTTAAGCTCGTGCCTTTTCCACCGCGAAATGGAAAGTTAGATACTACCCTTCTCGGGCCTTAGAATGACAGAGCCTCGGAGACACTGGGTTGGGCTTACCTTCAGTTCGCGGGCATGCGGCACTTCCGTCTAGCGTCGCCTACGCACGCCAACGCTATTACCTGGTGTATAGGGGATTGCCGGGCTCTGGCCCTCGTGTTTCGAGAGCGGTTTCAAGCCGTATAGTGGTTTTGAAAAGGATTTCATAGCACAAAGTGTGATTTTATTGTCTAATGTGGTCTGGAGAATGATTTCGCATACAATTGTAGCCGGGAGAAGATTTTCACATGACCGAGAAGATTCCCACACCCAAGGGTGCACCCAAAGCCGTAGGCCTTCATGGTCTGATAGAGGAGTTTAACCTCAAGATACCACTGCCCATAGTCCGGTCCGAGGTCATTTCAGGAGCGAGAAGAACAACCGTCACAGATGACACGGTTCTCGAACAATATCCCAAGGGCTACCTCCCAATTGGTGTAACTGGCAATCTCCGATTTGCCATGCGATATGAACCCATTGACCTCGCGACGCTTGCCGCTGTCTTTGGCGTGCTCGACATCGGCGAGTTCGAAAACTGGATTCGCTCTGAACCGACTGGCATATTCACACGCCGCGCTTGGTACCTGTTCGAGTTGCTGACTGGGAAGACGCTCGACATCCCAGACATAGGCCCTGCATCCTATGTGGACCTGCTCGATTCCGATTTGCACATTACTGGAGCAAAAGTTCAGGTCCGTCGCCAGAGGATCAACGACAACTTGTTGGGAAATCGTTTCCACTGTCCATTGGTCCGCCGGACGGAGACCTTGAAAAGTTTTATGGCGAAAGACCTCGCAAAAGAGGCACGCAGCATCGTCGAGGGGTGCGACCCGGCAATTCTCACTCGGGCCGTGCATTACCTGTTCACAAAAGAAACGAAATCCTCTTTCGCGATCGAAGGCGAGGTACCGAACCGGGACCGTACTGCCCGCTTCGTCGCCGCCTTGGAAAATGCTTCAGTGTTCGACGCCAGTAGCAAGGAAGCCTTCGTGCGCCTCCAGAACGCTATCGTAGACCCTCGTTACGCCCAGAGCGATTGGCGCACAACGCAAAACTATGTTTCTCAGACGCTTTCCGACTACACGGAGGACGTGCAATTTGTGTGCCCGAAGTCCGAAGATATTCCCGGTCTGATGGCGGCATGGATGCAGATGACCCAACGCCTTGAGACCCCTAATGTGACTGACGCAGTTGTCGCCGCAGCGGCCACGGCCTTCGGGTTTGTATTTCTCCATCCTTTTGATGACGGAAATGGCCGGATTCATCGTTTCCTCGTACACCATATCCTCACAAAGCTGGGATTCACTCCGCCCAGAGTCCTTTTCCCGGTCTCGGCGGCAATGCTCCGGGAGCGGGAAGCTTACGATCGGGTCCTGGAGCGATACTCATCTTCAGTCCTCCCATTTATCAGCTATGACTTGGACGCGGAAGGCCGCATGACCGTCCACAACGAAACGGCAAGCCTGTATCGCTTCTTCGACGCTACCCCTCAGGCCGAATATCTCTATCACTGCATCGAAGAGACGATTCGTCGAGACCTGGGAGAGGAAATAAGCTTCCTAGTTGCATTCGACGCGGCCATACGAAAAGCCCTTGAAATTGTAGACATGCCGGACCGCCGTGCATCCCTACTCGTTCGCCTCATTCTGCAAAACCACGGAAAGTTGTCGCCTGGAAAGAGGCAGGCATTCGCTGAAATCAAAGACGATGAACTCAATCGAATTGAAGACGCAGTGTGGAACGCATGGGAGAAAGAACGGGAGAAACGGGACGGAAAACCTCAATCGCGAGATGCAATGGGCGACTCTATCCCGTGAGCAATTCACGTGGCGGCTAAGTCAGGCGCAGCCGTGCTTCCTTGCGGCGGGCGGTGTACGGGCCTAAGCCTGCAACCCCAACGCCCTGGTCGTGAACTCGACCAGCGGCAGCATCGTCTTGCAAGCCGCGACGAAATCCTGCATGAATTCAGGCCCGCAGACCTTGGCCTCGGTCAGCCCCACGGACGCCACGAAGTCCTTCCGCTTGAGGTCGTCCATGAACTGGTGGTTCGGGTCGAACCCTCGCGGTGGCCGCTTCAGGCTGTCGCCCTCAAGCTCCAACCTCCGGCGCACCTTCGCCCATTGCACGGGCTGGGCGACAATTGCCATCCGGATTTTCGTCAGAGCGCTATTGTCAGGATGCCAGACGCCCGCCGCCGCGAAGCAGTTGCTTGGCTCCAGGTGGAGGTAGAACACGGGCGCATGCGCGTCCTTGCCGTTGGCGTGTGAGAAATGGATTCCGACGTGAGTCTTGAAGGGCCGCTTGTCCGGCGAGAACCGGGTGTCGCGGTAGATCCGGAACAGCGAGCCGCGTGTCGGTCGAGGGTCGGCGACGAAGTGCGGGCAGAGCCTGTGCAGATGTGGCCCGAAGCTGCTGATGAACAGTAGCGCCGGGTCTTGGACCAATTCCACGTACCGGGCCTTGTTCCTGGCGAACCATTCCCGGTTGTTGTGGCGCTTGAGCTGGCGCAGAAATTCGAAGAAGTCAGGCCGGAAGAATGCATCATTGGGCACTGGCGGTACCTCCAGCCTTTCGCATTGTCGTCCGGCTCGCCCATCAAAGCTGGCCTGCCGTGGAGGGCAGCGAAAGGTGGACTAATGATACTATCGCCGGCATATTAAGCCCATGGTTCTTCCGCTTGGATCCCACCGTAGCCCGAATGTATGCAGCCGTTTGGGGAAGCCGTTTGCCCTCCATCACCCGTGGACTGGCGCTGCCCAAGGAACCCGACCATCTCTGGGTGAACTGGGAGTTGACATCTACATTCGATTGGGGCCGGGAATTCACTGGTCACATAGGGGATAGCGTCCGTAAGTCTTGGCTGTCTCGTAGAAGGCCAGGATGTTCTGGAGCGGAACCTCCGGCTGGATATTATGAGCGGGCGAGATGATCAACCCGCCGCCCTTCCCTACGGTGCGTATGCGCAACTTGACTTCATTCGCCACTTCCTCGGGCGTCCCGAAGGGCAGCACTTCTTGAATATCTACTGTCCCCCAGAAGGTGAGGTGGTTGCCGTAGGACTTCTTCAGTCGGGCAGGATCCATCGATTTCGGCTGGACAGGATTCAGGATGTCGAGGCCAACTTCGATGAGATCGGGAATAATCGGATAGATGTTGCCGTCCGAGTGGAAGGCGATCTTCACTTGCGGATTAATGGCTTTCCATCTGCTGAAAAGCCGGGCGTAGCGCGGCTTGAAGAACTCGCGGAAGAGTTGAGGCGAAATCAGCATCCGATCCTGGGTGCCGAAGTCGTCCCCGATCCAGATAATGTCCACTCCTAATCCCACCATCCTGGTCCCCGCCTCGTCGACCCAAGTCATCAGTTTGTCGAGATAGGCGTTCATAAAGTCTTTGTCCGTCGCCATATCCATCAGGACTTTTCCCATCCCGCGCAGATACCAGGCAAGCTCGAACAGCGTACAGGCGCATCCGCCCATGATCCCGTACTGGTTTCCATATTGGGCCACCAACTGGCGTGCGCCCGCATAGCGGTCTTCCTGGGTGAAGTCCGGCATGGCGAAGTCGGAGGGCGAGATGATGTCCGCCAGGGGATGCCGTACCATTTCCGTATACGAGCCACAGGCGGCGTTTTCGAACCATTTCCAGCCAATTCCCCACTCGTCGGTATATTCTTGCGCGGGATCCGCATAGTAGCTTGTGCAGGGACCGACCCAGGAAATAAGAAAGTCGTGATCCATCAGGATGGGAAGGGGACCACCCGCGGCCTTGTAAGTCTCGGTCTGATCCGATTCCACCCCCAGATAGCGCAACACGGCCTTCTCCGCCTCCGGTGTGTACCAGGCGCAGAGCGGAACTCGATCGGGTTCCTCATGATTAATGGCCATCAACAACCGCTCTTTGTGATTCATAAGCATCACCTGATCTCCGGCATTCTCTTGATGCGCGGGTCAGTGAAGATATCTTGATCGTCAGTGCGGCGCGTTGAAAATTCAGAGACGACCGCTCCTTCCGGCCCCGCCTGGAACCAATGCTTTGTGTCGGGAAACAGTGTATATTGCTCGCCAGGTTTCAGGCAAACCTCGTGGCCTACGGTGTAGTAAGCTTCGGAGCCTTCCGGCGGGTGACAAGCCGGGGTACATCATCCCGAGGTTGTAATGCGCGTCGGCGTCGCTGCCGTGCAGCTCCGCGGCCTGCTCGAAATCCTTCGTGGCCTCTTCCACGCGGCCTTGATCGGCTTCGACGACGCCCAGATTATTGTAGGCGTCCGCAACTGCGGGGCGCAGTCTCACAGCCTTTTGGAATTCCAGTTCCGCCTCATGGAGTTCGCTCCTTCGGGCATAGGCCCTGCCCAGATTGTAATGTGCGCTAGCCTCGTTCGGAAAATCGACGATCGCCGTCTTCAGCTCAACCATGGCTTCTTCGACGCGTCCTGCGTCCAGCAAAGTTGCCCCAAGCTGAATGCGCGCGTCCGCATAGGACGGCCGCAGTCGCAGCGCCTCGCGGAACTCGACCACCGCCGGAACGAGATCCTTCTTGTTGGCGCAGGCCAGGCCCAAATTGAAATGGGCCTCTGGGTAATCCGGCCGCAACTTGAGCGCCTGGCGGAACTGCGCGGCAGCCTCATCCGCTTTGCCTAGCGTCATGAGCGAAACACCCAGATCGTTGTGTGCTGCGGGATAATCGGGGCGCAGTTCCACGGCCTTGCGGAATTCTTCGGACGCGCTTCCGGCATCTTCACCGGCTGAAAGGACCACTCCGAGACGGTAGTGAGAGACGGCGTTCGCGGGATCCAGTCCCACGGCAACGTGCAGCGCCTCGAGCGCTCCCGTGCGATTGCCCGTCCTCGCGAGAGCCATGCCCAGGTCGGATCTTGCCCTGGCGTTCCTCGGATCGAGACGCACCGCCTCTCCGAATTCACGCACCGCCTCTGTCATATCACCCGAGGCCGCCATGGCCACTCCCAGCTTCTCATGAAGGGATGGAATAGCCGGGCTGGTGGCCAGCGCTCTTTGATACTCCGCAATGGCTTGATCGAAGCGACGCGCCGCGAGAAACTCATCGCCACGGCGCTCGTGCTCCGACATTTCTTCAGCCGCTCGCGGTCCCATTAGAGTCCCGGAGGGCAGCTTTTGTGCGGCGGCAGACCAAGCAAAAAGAACTATGAAGAGGCCCACACAGATTCCGCAGAGTTGCCCGCGAATTGCAAAGGTGTGAAAGAATTGGGAAACTGTCATCCCGAGCGTAGCGAAGGATCTCCACAGTTCTTCTATGTACCGCCAACCGAAGCAACTGCAGAGATCCTTCGCTGCGCTCAGGATGACAGCTGATGAGTGATTCTCACCTTCTGCCACACCGATCCCCCGCATTGCCTCACTCGACCTTTTTAATTTCACTGTCGTTGCCATCGCCCAATCGGCACACCGTACACACCCGTCCTGCTGCGTGTTATAGTTTAACGCAGTTAGGAAGTTCGCGACTGACTGGTTTGGCGCGCGCCCCGCGAGAGTTTCCTCCTGACGCGTTAGGGATTAAGTCCGTGGCGAGCCTCGACCCAGTGTGAGCGCTAAGGAGCTAAACGGCCCATGCTCGTTCGTTCCCGTGGGAATTCCCGGCGTGGTTTCATGCAACGCCTTTGCGCGCCTTTGCTTTTAACCGCAATCAACGGGAAGCCTCGGGCAGGCCTGCTTGCTGGAACGAGGGGAGACCCTACAGATCAAACCCGCGGCGTCCCTTCGAATTCTGCGTTCTTTCGAGATGTCGCACCTGAAGCCGGGATTAGGGCCGAACTGACCTGCGGAAGCCGGGAAAAGAACTGGATTCTAGCCCGCATAATTCATGATTTTGGAGACAAGAAAAGCCTCCTGTGGTACAAACACGTTCAGATGACGATGTTTGAAGCACCAAAGGAGGCTTTTGCTTGGGTCACGATATCACAACAGAGTGTCTTTTGTTCCCCGATATTTTTCCGAAGCCCGTCGTCGCGCAATTTGACCAGCGGCAGGGCAGTTCCGATGGCGGCGCCCTCCTGCTGAAAGCTGCCGACCGGCGACTGGGACTGACCGAGGCGCTGGCCGACTGCCTGGTGGATCAGCGACAAGTTGGCAAAATTGACCACGAGTTGGAAGAGTTGCTGAGGCAGCGCATCTTCGGCATCGCGTGCGGTTATGCTGATGCTAATGACGCGGCTCGCTTGGCCGAAGACCCGGTGCACAAGATGCTGGCGGGGCGCGATCCGATTGAGGGCAACGATTTGGCCTCGCAGCCGACGCTGTCGCGCTTTGAGAATGCGGTGGACCGCAAGCAGCTTTATCGCCTCGGCGAGGCGTTGGCCGAGTGCGTGATCGAGCGCCATCGTCGCCGGCTGCATGGCCGCGCCCGGCTCATTACGATTGACCTGGACCCGACCGACGATCCCACCCACGGCGCGCAGCAGTTGACTTTCTTTAACAGTCACTATGACACGTGGTGCTATTTGCCGGTGGTCGGCTTCTTGAGCTTCAACGACGAGCCCGAGCAGTACCTGGCCACAGCGGTGCTGCGGCCGGGCAATGCGGTGGCGAGCGCGGGGGCCATCGGCATTCTGTGGCGTCTCCTGGTGCGGGTGTGGCGAGCGTTTCCCCAAGCGCGCGTGCGGGTGCGGCTGGACGGCGGGTTCGCCGATCCCCAGGTGCTGGACTTCCTGGAGGCAATGGGCGTGGAGTATGTCGTGGCCATGGCTAAAAATGCGGTCCTGAACTGCCTGGCCGAGCCGGTGATGGAACCAGCACGGCAGTGGTCTGAGCAGAGCGGGCAGACCGAGCACGTCTACGGCGAAGGCCGCTATCGGGCGGGAAGCTGGTCGTCGGAGCGGCGCGTGATCTTCAAGGCCGAGGTGGTGCGGCAAGCCGGCAAAGAGCCGAAGGATAACCCGCGGTTCGTCATCACCAACCTGAAGCAGAGGCCGCAGTGGATTTATGAGCAGGTTTACTGCCAACGCGGCGACATCGAGAATCGCCTCAAGGAACTGCACCACGGCTTGGAGATCGACCGCACCAGTTGCACCAAGTTCTGGGCCAACCAGTTCCGGGTGCTGATGACGGCTGCGGCCTACGTGCTGATGCAGGAGTTGCGACTGCGGGCGGCACGCACGGCTTGCGCGCGAGCGCAGGTGTGGACCCTGCGAGAGCGGTTGCTCAAGCTGGGCGCTCACGTGGTGGTCTCGGTGCGCCGGGTGGTGGTTCATCTTCCCGTCTCGTTCCCCTTTCTCGCCAGCTTCCGCCAGATCGCCCTCAGCTTCGGCACCTTGAGCGGATAGCCCGTCTCTGTTAGCAATGATCATGCTGGACAAACCCCACCCTGCCGACTTCGCTGAAGTGTCCTTGGAATCCGTAACACTCCTACCTCCCTCCTGCCCTCTAACAAGACACGTGGCCTCAAAGCCGTCTCCAGCCAGGCGCGACTTGTCTCAACGGTGCACAAAATGACTCAACCTCACCTCTCATAGCCCGTTCACGAATAAAGCAGGCTAGAGGTCTACGGCAGTGGTTGCGTTTGGTTTGATTTCAACAACGACGGCTACGTAGATCTTTACATCGTGAACGGGTCCACGATCGAAAATCTCCTCCATCCTTCGCAGGTCAAGCACCGCCCTCACAACTACCTCTTCCGAAATAACGGTGATGGGACCTTTACCGACGTGACCCGGCGGGCGGGTGTCGAGGGGCACGGTTGGGGGTTCGG
>CAWIUZ010000311.1:0-46607 GCA_963838915.1 uncultured Acidobacteriota bacterium | reverse complement strand
ACAGGTTAAAGCTCGTTACATTGCCGTGGGCATCGCGGGTCAGCGATGTGACCGGCCCAATAACAGCCAGTGTAGCGGGCTCCCTGCTCGCCAGTGGGGGGATGACCTCCGTGTATTCGTTCTCGACTGAGGTTGCCACGAAATTTCCCACGTCGTCGATGTAAGCATCCACTTCCATGAAACTATCGGTGTACAGTTCGTTGAGGTTGGAAAAGCCATAAAGCTTGGTTGAACCGTTGAGATAAACGGTGGCAAGCGGCGGTGAACTGATGGAAGCGGAAAGTAGTTGCAGTGTGAAGCTGCCGTTATACTGAGTGAGCGGCACTGGAGGAGGAATCGTCACCGAGCGCACAAACCCTACCAAGTCGTCGAGTTCGCCAAACCCCTGGCCCTGGCTTCCTAACGCCGTAATAGGCGTAAGAGTGATTTCCGGCGTCGCACTGACCTGGGTCCTCAGGTTCGCCGGATCTAAAGTGATTTTCTGAATCATGTGCAGCATATCAAAATCGATTTGAATGACGCTGGGGGCGTTCTTCGCGACAACCAAGGGAGGACTAACCGGAAGCTGGTAGAGCTTCAACGGCTGCATGGTAAGTTCCGCGGTATTTATAGGTAAATTCGGTGGAAGGATCGTCGGATCGTAGAAGATTACAGAAGGCTCGCTGAGATAGATTTGAGCGAGGTTGTAGGTTCCGACACCTGCTGTGCCCATGGAGAGCGGGGTCGTAAAGTCCCGCAAGCAACCCAGGTTGATTCTGATTTCAGGCTCGGCGACGGAGGATGCGTTGATAGGGACCGTCGAAATGGTAGTTTCACCATTGGCAGATGGACCGGTGAAAACCAGGTCGGTAATATTAAAAGGGTACGACACGACATCACAAAGTCCAGGAAGGTCGCCAACCAGAGTTGTCAGCGAACCCGTGGGGATCGTCACCTTCGGCTTGGACGATCCACAGGAGGTCAGAAACGCCACGGCCAATAGAGCCATCAGTGCCGTCGTGCCAGTCCATTTGACCATTCCGGCTCGACTTCCTCCACCACTCCTGCACTCTACAAGGCGACTCAAGTACATTGAACACCGGTTAGACAATGAAGTTGGACCCGAGTACGAACTGGCGAGGCGTGCTAGGGCAATCCGCCAAGGGGTGGATCATTTTCCCAGGATTGCCCTCCGTAGGCTGACTGACGACCCTACAAACCGCCTTCTCCCCGATCCGTCTACCTGCAACTCTTCTCTGAGATGACGAACGCTTCCCCGGGGTTTTCCCGCCTAGGACGGTATTTCCCCCGACCTTCCAAACTTGCGAACATACCGTGAATTCACTCACTCTGGCAAGAGCTATTCCGACCCAGTGGGGGTCCAGCCAGTATTATCGGGGATGGGAATCGCAAAACGCAAGGTCAGCAAATTGAACGCCGTCGAGATTCACGATACGCGCAGTGGACGAGCCACCTTTGCCTATATTGCGAGGAAGCCTCTTCGATAGGGGTATAATCCGAACGTCGTTCTCGGTCAACCCGAAGCCACGGTGGCGCCTGTGCTCGGGCCTGGCCCTGTCTGGTGGGTCGAAGTTCCGGTCCAAACAACCACGTGGGTACCGATTGGGCGTACGCTGAAACATCAGCAAATATAAGTGACGATGGAGATCGCCTCATGATTACAGTCAGCAGAAGAAAGCTCATCAAGCGGACGTCGCTGGCCTGCCTCGGTTCACTGATTGGGACCAACGCCGCCTCGCCCCGCCCCGCGCAAACCGCAGGCGGCACGCCGGGCTTCCAGCCGGCACGCAGTCCGTCCGCCAAGCCCGCCAAATCGAAGCGGGATTTAATGCTCGAGGTTTTGAACATGGGGTCCAGGCCGGGTTATGTGCCCGCCGGCTTCTTTATGCACTTTGGAGTGCGAGGCGACGCCGCTGTAAAGGCGCATCTTAATTACTTCCACGCCACCGGCATGGATTTTGTCAAAATCCAGTTCGATGAACAGACCCTCCCGGCCGACAATCAAGTCCGGAGACCGGAGGACTGGGCAAGGATACCTGTTTTTCCTGAATCGTGGTTCGAGCCCTCTCTTTATCTGTTGAAGAGCCTGATCCGGGAAGCGAAGTCCGAGGCGTTGATCATCCAGACGCTGTACTCGCCCTACCAGATGGCGAAGCAGGCTGTGCCGGTGAAGTTGCTGCTCGAGCACGTCGAGCAGGATCCCGATTCAGTGTGCCGAGGAATGGAGAACATCACTCTCTCGCTCCTGCACTTCGTACAGGCCGCCTCCCGGGCTGGGCTGGACGGCTTCTACATGTGCACTCAGGGCGGCGAAACCAACCACATCGCCGATCGCAGGCTCTTCAATCAGACTGTCAAGACCTACGACATGCTGCTGTACAAAGAAGTGTCGCAGTTGACTTCGTACAACATCATGCATATCTGCGACTACGAAGGTTCCTACGAGGATTTCGTTCCGCGCTTTCGAGACTACCCGGGCCAAGTCGTGAACGTACCGCTCTCGGCCGACGGCAAGCCGTTGTCGCTCGGCCAAGCGGCCGAAATTTTCAAGCGACCGGTCATGGGCGGGCTCAACCGGCTTGGCATCGTGAGCACGGGCAGTCCGGAGGATGTGAGGAAAGCTGCGCTGGAGGTGCTTAAGGACGCACCGGCCAATGTGATCCTGGGCGCCGATTGTACGGTAAGTGCGAAGACACCGATCGAGAACCTACGGACCGCGATTCGGACCGCGCACGAGTATAGGGCATAGGATCCCGGAACCAGGTGGATTCATGAAGGGTCATCTTCCGGGCAGCGACATCCGGGGTGGCCGCAGAAACCACGACGCTATCAACCAACGTTTGACCACTCCTTCCGAAGGAGGGGAACCCAAAGGAGGCAATAGCATGTTGAAGAAGGCTGAACAAGAGATTGTATGCGTGGCGCAGTTCACAGCCAAGGAAGGTAAGGACGAAGAATTGCTCGAAGCGCTGCACGCGCTTATTTCTTCCACGCGCAGCGAGAAAGGCAATATCCGATATGAACTGAACCAGGCCATCGATGCGCCGCGCACTATTACTTTCATTGAGAAATACGCAAGCCAGGAGGCCTTTGATTACCATTGCAATACTCCTTACATCAAAGAGTTCTTCGACACCGTTCCACCCAAGTTGGTGGAAACGTGCGTCGTGACGCTTTACCGAGAGGTGCTCCCATAGCGGGCGGCCCGGAAACGAGGAGAATATATGCCGACACAAGTTCGCATGAGCCGATCGACAATCACCTTCTCAATCATCGCCGCGATCACCGCATTGGGATGTCTGGCTGCTCCCGGACTGCGCACACCACGTGCGTCTGAGCGCATGAAAGTCGGGAAGCGATGCGAAACAGCCGCGGGCATCGGCGGGGCAGGCGGCGCGGCCGCGAACCACAGCTTGCTCAGGCTTCGAACTCGAGCCCTCAACCCCCATCTGATCGAGGATGAAAACGGAGTGCCGTTCTTCGTTGCCGGGGTCTGCCCTCAGAGCATCCTGCATTGGTGCACGCCTGCTCAAATGGACGCCTATTTCGCGGACCGGCAGAAACGGCTCTTCAACTTTGCCTGGGTGGTGATCAATGCCTTTGACTCGGAAGGAAAGCAGTCCTTGACGAATCCCACCGACGCGCGGGGCAATTCCATGCTGCTCAACGGCACGAGTTGGAACCCGCAGAATCTGAATCCCGCCTTCGTGGCGTCAGTTGACGCCATGGTCCAGTCCGCGGCAAATCACGGCATCTACCTGTTCCTCGATCCGATGAGTTCCGGGTACGAGCCCGGACCGGGAGGTTTCGATCCTACCCAACATTCAACCGACGAAATGCGTCAATGGGGTGAATTCTGGGGCAATCGCTACAAGGGCTACTCTCATGTTAATTTTGCGTTAGGAAATGACCGATTGGTTTCACCGCAGGTCGACAGCCTAGTGAGCGGGCTCACGAAGTACATGCCGGATCGGCTGATCACCATCGATTGGATCGGCGGGCCACCGGACTGGAGCAGCGATGCGACGGGACCTCGCAAGTTTTACGATGCCGGTCACCGATGGGTCAACTTGAACGCGTGGTATGAATATCACGCTCCGCAGTGGGCGACTTGGTATCACTACAATATGGTCGACCCGGCGATGCCGACGTGCATTTTCGAGACCATGTACGAACACCTCGAGGCTGGAAATCCGAAGCACATTCTCAGCCCTCCCGAGACAATGCGGGAAGAAGTTTGGGCGACGGTACTGAACGGCGGTTCCGGGTTTGGCATTCTCGGCTCTCCGGACTGCACTGAGGACCCCATCCGATGGTTAGGAAAAACTCCGGGCGTCGAGCAAGCCCAGTATTGCACGGCTTTCTTCAAAGGTCGTAAATGGTACGATCTCGTACCGGACTGGTCGCATTCGTTCCTGACGAGCCAGCACGGTACTCCAGGGAAGGACGATTTCACCTACGTCTCCGCAGCGCTCTCGAACGATGGCTCCCTGGGCGTGTGCTACAACCCCGGCGAAAGTGGAGAAAAGTTTAAGCTCACCGTCAACATGGCCAAGATGGCTGCAGGTTCAGGGAACTCACTCGCGCGCTGGTACGATCCCACAGACGGCACGTACAGGACCATCGGCAGAATAGCCAACTCAGGTTCTCGCACCTTCGCCACCCCCGGTGCGAATAGTAAGAAAGCTGCGGACTGGGTCCTCGTGCTCGAAAAGTAGCGCCGGTTCCCCTCCTTTGCCTGTTTGTAGGGGGACGGCTTGCCGTCCCCGCATTTTTGCTGGCCCCGAAGAGGGTAGGGCAAGCCCTACCCCTACGCGTTTTCCAAGCAGGACACCACCGAAGGCGGACAACCAATTGGAAAAACCAAGGCAACCCGATTGCCCCATTTCACTCCGGGTGGTAATATCTGGCCTCGAAAACTCCTCCAGGAGGATTGAAGATGGGATTTCTCACCCGACGAGCGGCGCTGGCCCGCGCAGGCCAGGTGGGAGCAGGATACGTTCTGGGCTCCTCGACCGCGATTGCTGCGGGCCGTGAAAGTACCGATCCGCAGCAGAAGAAACTCAAGGTCATCGTTGCGGGAGGGCATCCCGGCGACGCCGAATACGGCTGCGGCGGCACAATCGCCCGCTTCACCGCGCAGGGCCACGACGTTGTTCTTCTTCATCTGAACAATGGTGAGTGGCCGAAAGAACAGGGTGGCGCACCTTCGAACGTGCGCGTGGCCGAAGCGGCCAAAGCCGCCGAGATACTCAAGGCGCGCCCTGCCTTCGCCGGGCAGATCAATGGCCACGCCGTCCTGGATGCCGTCCATTTCGACGATTTCCGCAAGATTGTAGAAAACGAGCGTCCAGATATTTTCTTTACGCAGTGGCCCATCGATCACCACCGCGACCATCGCGCCGTCTCAGCCCTGGCGTTCGACGCGTGGCTCCAGATGGGCCGGAAATTCGCGCTCTACTATTACGAGGTTTCAGACGGCGAAGACACGCTGCAGTTCTCACCCACCGAGTACGTGGATATAACGCAGTCGGAACCCATCAAACGCGCTGCCTGCTACGCACACGCCTCACAAACACCCGACAGGTACTATGCGCTGCAGGACCAGGTTGCGCTGTTTCGGGGGATCGACTCGGGCTTCAAGCGCGCGGAGGCTTTCATACTCCAAGTACAAAGCCCACGCGGTTTGCTGCCCTCATGAAAAAACGCGTCATACCAAAAGGAGCGTTTGGCGATTCCATGAAAAACATCTCAGTGCTTTTATCAATGTTGTGTCTTGCTATCTCAGTTAATGCGCAGTCCGATTCGGTGTTTGTGCGGACGGGCGCTGACGGAAAAAGCTGGACGATCGGGAACGCCCTCGTGCAGCGCGAAGTACATTTTGATTCGCAACACGGTCTGCAAACGGTAAGCTGGCGCCACGCGGTGACCGGCACCGACTTTATGAGCGCCGCCGGGCCCGGGAGATATGCGGGCAGCGAGTTCTCCTTCGCCGCAAGTGGAGATTCGTTTGCCGGTTCGAACGGGTCGGCGTGGCAGTTCGTGAGCGCAGAAACCCAGGGTCTTGCACCCTCGGGGAAACTCCTGATCATCCGGTTGAGGGCGAAGGCGAAGCCCATCGAGGTCGCGGTGTCGTATGCGGCATATGAAGGGCATCCTATCGTGCGGAAATGGATCGCCATCACCAACCGGGGCGAGAAGGAGGTAACACTCTCGCATTTGAGCTTCGAAGCCGTGAACATAGCTCCTGGTCCCGCGAGCGTGCTCGAAGCTTCGGCGTTCTACGCCAGCCAACCGCGAGAAGTCTTCTTCACGGGAAGGGTTGATGACACCGCCGTGCTTGAGAGGAATTCAAAAACCGGAGAAGGATTCATTGCGATGAATGAAGCTCCCGGCTACCTGAAACGCACGGAACTCTCAGGCTGGGGAGAGGGCGTCGAGGTTATGTACGACACCGACCTATTCCCCTTTGAGCGTAGCTTGCCGCCCGGTGAGACATTCACCAGCGCCAAGAGTTCGATCGCGTTTTGTGTGGACGGCCGCGGAACTGCCGATCCGCGCTGGGTGATGCCGTCCTATACCTCTCAGGTCTTAATGAAGAAGGGCGCAGATTATCAGCCGCCGTGGATTTACAACACCTGGGAGCCGTTCGAGCGCGGCATCACAAAGTCCATCACCATGGATCTCGTTGCCGCCGCAGGGCGGATGGGTTTAGGCGTGTTCACGATCGACGACGGATGGCAAGCCGACTACGGCGACAACACGATCAACCGCAAACTCTTCGAGAACGGTCTGGAGGAAATCCAGGCGGCAGTTGAAAAGCAGGGAATGCGCTTGGGACTGTGGGTGCCGCTAGCCGCCGTCAGTCCGAACACCGAGGTTTATCGCCAGCATCCGGAGTGGGCGTGCAAGGACATTCATGGGCATCCCAAGACTACGGGTACTATGGCCGGCGCACAGGTCGTGATGTGCCTCGCCACGCCGTACCGCGAGGTCGCCGCCCGGCGAATCAGTGACCTGATTGGCCGCTATCATCTGAAGTACGTCAAGGTGGACCTGACGACAGTTTTCAACGCTTACGGCGAGTCGCCCGGCTGTTACGCCCAGGGACACGATCATCGCACCTGGGCGGAGTCGTTGGACCGTATCTACGAAGGCATTCAGTACGTAACCAGCCAGATCTATCACGATCATCCGGACGTTTTGCTTGACCTCACGTTCGAACTCTGGGGGCAGAAGCACATTATCGATTACGGCTTGTTGGGCGCGGGAGATCTGGACTGGCTGAGTAACGTGGACGACAACTCGGCGGATGCGGCGGGCCCGCGACAGGCGCGGACGTTGCTCTATCTCCGCTCGCTCGCCATACCTGCTGAAACCATGCTGATCGGGAATCTCCAGGCCGACGTGCACCCCACCGAAGAGCGCCTGGCGACGGCCATGGGTTCGGGCCCGCTCTTCCTTGGCGACCTGCGAAAGCTGACGCCCGCAGAGCAGGATTGGTACGGCGAGAAGATTCGATGGTTCAAAACACTTCGTAAAGAGGTTCCGATCCAAGAGGGCTTTTTCCCACTCGGTAATTGGGCCCAGCCGGGGGCTGCAACCTGGGATGGCTTCGCGCGCCTGAGCCGCCAAGGAGAAGGATTGATCGCGATATTCAAGAACGAATCGGGCGTGGACAATGCCGAGATAAAGCTGCCGACCTTCCCGGATGGAACCTTCCGCATCAGTTCCGCGATGACAGGCAAATCGATCGGCAACTTCACGGGCCAGCAGTTCCGGCAGGGCGTGCGGTTTCCGCTATCGCAGGACTACAGGGTGGACCTAATGGAGGTTCGCAAGTAGTGTCGTGACTCAAAAGTTCGGCAAAGATAGTCCTTGTCATGCGCGCGGTTGTTTCGGAGCCCCGTTAGGGGCGGCATAGAGTAGCCCAGGGCGCAAGCCCTGGGTTGGACGCCCTCACCCCGCCTTCAGCATCCCTCTCCCGCTGAGCGGGAGAGGGGACGGGGGTGAGGGTGCGGATCGCGGACCCACGGCTCACGCCGTGGGCTACAAGCTGCCGCCCGTCGGCTGACGGGCTAAGTTCTGAAACGAACTTGTAACCCAGGACACACGCCGCCAGCGCCCCACCGCGCACAGCTCACCGCTCACTACGGCGTCACCCTCAGTATTCCCTGGAGGGTTATATCCGCTGACGACTTCCCCACCATAATCTCAAAATCGCCGGGTACCACACGCCAATGCATGTCGATATCCAGCAACTGGAGGTCTTCCGGTCCGAGGTTCAGGCTCACGGTCTTGGATTCTCCGGGATCAAGGGCGACGCGCGCAAAGCCTCGAAGCTGCCTGACGGGAGTAGCGACCGGCGCGTACTTCTCATGAATGTAAAGCTGCACGGTTTCGACACCTGCTCTTTCGCCGGTGTTTTTCACGTCCACGGAAACGCGCGCTTCGCCGCCCGGATGAATCTCCGCCGGCGCAATGCGCAGATTGCTATACTCGAAACGTGTATAGCTCAGCCCATAACCGAAGGGGTAAAGCGGCGTCGCGGGCATATCTGCATAACCCGGCCCCAGCGGGTAGCCATCTTTCACAATCATGTATGCCTTGGAAGGCTTGTAGTTGTAGTAAACCGGCAACTGTCCGGAGTGCCTGGGCACGGAGATGGGCAGGCGTCCGGAGGGATTGTAATTTCCAAAGAGCACGTCGGCCACCGCTTCGCCGCCTCGCTCGCCGGGCTCCCACGCCTCCACCAGTGCAGGAACGTGCTCCGAGGTCCAGCGTGTCGAGAGCGGCCGGCCGTTAATGAGTACCACCACCGTGGGCGTCCCCGTCTCGAAAACCGCCTGAATCAACTCCTCCTGCGCTCCTGACAAATCGAGGCTGGCCACATCGTGCCCCTCGCCGTCGGTGGGCCGGCCGCGAAGATCGCGCCCGTTCGTCTGGTGCTGCCTCTCCCCCACCACCACAATGGCAACGTCGGCGCCCTTCGCGGCCTTCACGGCTTCCGCAAACCCGCTCTTGTCCGGATCTGTAATATCGCAGCCACGGACCATGGTGACTTTCGTTTGTGGCGAGACGGCGGCCTTGATCCCTTCGATCACCGTTGTGACGTGCTGCAGAACCCCTTTCGGCGAATAGTCACCCAGTTGGTTCATCACGTCATCGGCGTTGGGACCAATCACCGCCACCGATTTGAAATCCTTCTTGAGGGGCAACAGGTTTTTGTCGTTCTTCAGCAATACGATCCCTTCACGTCCGGCGCGCAGAGCCAATTCCTGATTTGCCTGCGAATGAATCACTCGGACAGCATGCTCCGCATCGACATAGGGATTCTCGAAGAGTCCCAGGAGGAATTTCAGTTCCAGGACCCTGCGCACGGCGCGGTCGACGAGCGCCATCGGGACTCGACCCTCTTCCACGCTCTCGACCAGCGGCCCCATGTAAGCGGGCTCGTAAGTGATATTCAAGTCGACTCCCGCCTTCAAGCCCAAGAGGCCGGCTTCCTTCTGCGTGGGAACGATGTGCTCATATTGCAGTGTCCGGAAGCCATGGCCCTCGCTCTCGACCACTCCTTTGAAGCCAATTTCCTGCCGCAAGACGTCGTTCATCCATTTTACCGAAGCGTGCGACGGCACGTCTTCAACCTCCGGATAACCCGCCATCACGCCTAAGCCTCCGGCTTTTGAGATCGACCCGATCCAGGGTGGCATGAAGTTCTCGCGCAAGGAACGGTCCGATACCTCGATGGCGCCGCGCTCGAGGCCGCTTGCGGGTTCGCTCTGAGTGGGGAAATCCGTCAGCACCGCGATGACCTTGTCCGGAGCGGAGATGTCGTAGCCCTGGGTCGCCCGCACGATGGTCTCGCCGATGCGCATGTAGAGGTAGGGGTCTTCGGTGTAGGCTTCCTCGTTCCGGCCCATGCGCGGATCGCGATCCACTTCCATCACCAGCGTCGAGAGCATGTGAATTCCCACTGCGCGCGCCTCCGCCGCCGCCGTGGCATAGACCGACTTCACCAGATCCAGGTCAAACGAACTGCCCACCGCCAAACCCTCCGGAAAAACCGTGCCGCCGGGAAACATCGCGCCGTGCGTACCCTCTTCGTCTTCCATTACCGGAATCTTCAGGCGCGTCTGGGTGAGCGCGATTTTCTGAAGCTCGTTGAAGTATTCCGCCTGCTGGCGAGGGCCATCTTTGAGAATCTCATTGGCGAGTGTGAAAAACCCGCACGCCGGGCCGATTTCCTGGGTGTACGTCCCGGCGGTGAATCGCTTGCACGCCTCTGTCTTTACCGGGATCGTCGTTCCCAGCTCCCCAACATAAACGCAGGGCAAATTAAGCTGCCCGACTTTTTCCTTCAGCGTCATCCGGCTTATGAGGTCATCAACACGCTCCTCGATTGGCCGTTTCGGATCAAGGTAGACCGGCGTTGCATCACCACCTTGCGCTAGAATCACAGAGATCGACGCCAGCGTGCCGACTACCGCCACAATCAACCACCATAAAGTGTGCTTCCGCATTTTTCAGACTCCCCAAGAGCCTACGAAATTTCTCCGATTGTAGTATAAAGACGAAGTACGATGCTGGAAAATAGGGGGGAACGGTACGTGACACCGGGCGGGTGGCGCATACGTCCCGACGATGATTGTCGGGAGGTGTGCGTCACGTTAGAGTCGGAGAAGCGCAGACATGCCAAAGTGCGGCACGTCTGATGGCATAAGGTCATCGGCTCCTCGAGGAGAGTTAAACTGGACTTGTCAGAGAACCAGAAACTCTCACAAGGGAGGAGCCGAGACATGATTATTATAGGCTGTGATTTGCATACGCGCTTCCAGCAAATTGCGATGCTGGACAGCGAGACCGGGGAGGTGGTGGAGAAACGCCTGGAGCACGAGAACGGAGAAGCGAAGAGATTCTACCAGAGCTTGGAGCCGCCGGTTTTAGTGGGCATCGAGAGCACGGGGTACACGTTGTGGTTTGCTGAGATGCTGAGCGAGTTGGGGCATGAACTAGCGGTGGGGGACGCGGCGAAAATTCGAGCTTCGGAGACGCGCAAGCAGAAGCACGATCGGCGGGATGCGGGGCACCTTTTGGAGTTGCTGGCGGAAGGCCGCTTTCCGCGCCTCTGGTTGCCGAGCGTGGAGGAGCGGGAGGTGCGGGTGCTGCTGGAGCACCGGCATCAGCTGGTGCAGATGCGGACGCGGGCTAAGAACGGGTTGCAAGCGATCGCGCTCAACCACGGGTTGCGGCGGCGGCAGCGGCTGTGGACGGCGGCGGGGCTCAAACAACTGGAAGGCTTGCCGGTAGGGGAAGGGACGGAGCGGCGGCGAGGGGACCTGCTGCGCCTGCTGCATCAACTCGACAGTTGGGTGGAGGAGTTAGATGAACGGCTGAAGGCCGAGGTGGAGCGGCGGCCGGAGGCGCAGCGGCTGATGACTCACCCCGGGGTAGGACCGCTGACGGCGCTGGCGACGGTCCTGATTTTGGGTGAGGTGGAGCGTTTTTCGGAGACTCGCCAGGTGACCAGTTATGTGGGCCTGATTCCTGCCGAAGCCTCCAGCGGCGGGAAGCAGCGATTTGGACACCTGACCAAACAGGGGAGCCGACTGCTGCGGTTTTTGTTGGTGGAGGCGGGCCAGTCGGCCAGCCGAGGGGATGCGGGGCTGAGCCGACTGTATAAGCGTCTGACTTTTCGTAAGGGCAAGTCCATTGCGAAGGTAGCGATCGCTCGAAAGCTGATTATCCGATTGTATATTATGCTACGGGATAAGATCGATTATCAGGAGTTTTGTCGGCGCGGTTCACATGCCGGGATGCTCGGGGATGTGGCGCTGGCCTAACCATGGCCGTCTGTCTGATGGGGCTACCGGCCTCCCTGCGTTCGAGAGCGGGGAGTCAGAAGTCGTCATCATGGCCTGAAACCAGGGTCGAATAGATGTATGGTGGAATCGCACCGGACGACTACGCCCCCCAGGCGCCGAAACTGAGGAAGATTATCATCAGCCGCCCGCGCCCTCCAGTTTCCAGTAAGAGGGCGTGGGCGGCTGAAAAGCAGTCCCTAAGGAGGGCACCGCCCGCAGGCCGCGCGCCGCGCGCCGGCGGGTAGCAAGTAGGCAAGATCCGGAGGAAGTAAGAGCCGGCGCGTGTCACGCGTCCCGCAGGCGGTGCCAGTGTTTCTTAAAAGGACGAACCAGGCTCAGAAATTCTAGTTGACAACGCCGATGACCTTATAGATGCGCCACCCGTGACTGTTTTTCATGGGGTTTCGCGGGCCGAAGGCACATGGGGACAGACCTCAAAGGGCCGAGGTCTGCGCCAGCCCACTTGGAGCGATATGGAGTGCGACAGCAAAGATGCCGCCCTGCAATTCGAGCGAACGGCGGTAGCTGGCGCTACCGCACTCCAGGCGCCTCCGGCAGAATCATTTTCATAGCAGGCAGAGCGTGATCAATATCCCATACTTCCGCTGGTGGATCGGCTTTCTGCTATTCATCGCTACCGGGCTGAGCTTTTATGATCGCCAGGTGCTTTCGATTCTGGCTCCGGCGATCATGCGCGACGTTCACCTTAATGACGTGACGTACTCGCGCGCGCTCTTCGCATTCATCCTCAGCTACACCGTGATGTTCACGGTGGGCGGCCGATTGATCGACCGGCTCGGACTGCGCATCGGATTGGCGCTTTCGGTGGCGGTCTGGTCGCTCGCGAGCCTGGGTCATAGTCTTATCTCGAATGTTTGGGAGCTTGGCCTCGCGCTCTTTTTCCTTGGGGCCGGCGAGGGAGGATGCTTCCCCGGCGCAACCAAGGGGGCGGTTGAGTGGTTTCCCGAAGAGGAAAGGTCAGCCGCCATCGGACTCGCGATTGGGGGCGCTTCATTTGGCGCCGTCCTCGCTCCGCCCTTGACCGTGTGGGTCAATTCGACCTTTGGCTGGAGGGGAGCATTCGTCGTCGCCGGTGCAATCGGGTTCGTTTGGCTGATCATCTGGGCTGTGTTTTTCACACTTCCTGAGAAGTCACGTTTTGTCTCCGCCGAGGAGCTTCATCACATAGCCGCGAGGGAGCGCGAAAAATCTTTATCGCCGGTTGCTCGATCGTCAGGCTCGCGAGCAGATCTCTTACCCCTGGGAACGTTGTTGCGGAGAAGGGAAACCTGGGGACTCATGACCTCACGGTTCCTGCTCGACCCGGTTTTCTATTTCTACATGTTCTGGATTCCGCAATTTCTCAGCGAGGCGAGGCATGTCCGCCTCTCGACCATCGGAAGGCTGACGTGGATCCCGTTCCTGACCTTAGGCATCGCACAACTGGCGGGAGGTTGGGTATCCGATCAGTTGGTGAAACGGCGCGTTTCGGTCGACACGGCACGCAAAGCGGTCATGGGCCTCGCCGCATTGCTCACGCCTTTCTCGATATTATCCCTGCTTGCTGAAGGCCCGCGTCTTGCCATCTGCCTGATGAGCATCCTGATGTTCGCTCACGGGTTCTGGATTACCAACTACATCACCATGACCAGCGATCTCTATCCCGAGCGGAGCGTGGGCACCGTGGTGGGACTGTGCGGATCCGCCGGCGGTCTGGGCGGCATTCTCTCGAGTCTCGCAATTGGCTGGCTCGCGCAACACGGAAGGTATAATGTGCTCTTCATTACCTGCGGCGTCATGTACCTCGTTGCGTTTGTCCTTATACTACTGACGGTGAGGAAGGTTCAACCCCTCGAGTTCGAGCCTTCCGCGCAGGCTGTATAGTGAATGGAATGCATCATGACTCGAACCACCAATCATCAAGAAAGCCACGGCACACCTTATATCCCGCGCCGGAAGCCTCTGGCTGCAACGATTGGGGTATTCGGCGTCGGCCACCACACCTACTGGCCGCAGTTTGACGGCTTGCTGGACGAAATGAAACGGAAGCTTGCGATATTTGTAAACAAGGTCCACGCCCACGGAGATCAAGTGATCGATTTCGGAATAGCGGACGACGCGCGTTCGGCGTACTCTCTCCGCAGTCAACTGAAGGCGGCTTCGCTCGACTTGATCTTCTGCGACATGCTGACTTACGCCACCTCCGCAGCTTTTGGCGTCATTATTCGGGATCTCGATGTGCCGGTCGTTTTGGTGGCATTGCAGCCCCTGAAGGCTCTGGATTATTCGCGCGCTTCAACTTTCATGCAGCTTTCGAATGACGATTTCTGCGCCGTGCCGGAGTTCGCGGGCGTCGCCCTGCGGATGGGAAAGCGCCCGCCTCCGGTCGTCCTCGGAACCCTCGAGGACGATCCCCAAGCCGACGCCGAGATTGCGGACTGGTGCCGCATCGCGCGCGTTTTGCACGACCTCAAGCGGGCGCGCATCGGCCACTTCGGGCACGTGCTCGAGAACATGCTGGATATGCAGACCGACGCGACGGCGCTTACGGCGGCTTTCGGATGCCACATTGTGGAGACCGAACCCGACGACCTCATGCGGCAGTTCCGGCTGGTCTCCGACGCCGATGCAGAAGCCAAGAAGCGGACGATTCTCGAGGTTTTCGAGACCCCGGACCCCAAGTCTGACCCCATCACTCGCAAGCTGACCGCCGAGGATCTCGACACGGCGGCCCGAGTTGCTGTGGCGCTCGAGCGCTTCGTCGATGAACAGGAGTTGGACGGGCTTGCCTACTATTACGAGGCGGAGCCGGAGAGCCCCATGCGCCGGCTGGTGTCTAATCTCATCGTGGGCAATTCGCTGCTGACGGCCGCGGGCTTCCCCATGTGCGGCGAGTCGGATCTCAAAACCTGCATCGCCATGCTGATCGAGGACCGGCTGGGCATCGGCGGTAGCTTCGCGGAATTTCATCCCATTGATTTCCGGGAAGGATTCGTGCTGGTCGGGCACGACGGTCCGCACCACCTCAACCTCGCGGAGGGCCAACCCGTCCTTCGTAGCCTATTACAGTACCACGGCAAGCCCGGCGCGGGCGCGAGCGTGGAGTTCCGGATCAGGGAAGGGCCCATCACCATCCTCAGCATCGGCGTCACCCGCGGCGGGCGGTTCAAATTCGTGATCGCCGAGGGCAGGAGCGTTCGAGGTCCTATTCCCCCGACCGGCAACACCAATACGCGGGGCTTCTTTCGGCCCGACGTGCGCACCTTTCTGAAACGCTGGGTAGCCGAAGGCCCCACGCATCACTTCGCCATCGGCACGGGGAACGAAGCCGGGGTTATCCGCGAGGTCGGTGAGATTCTCGGCCTCGAAACCGCCATTGTCGCCGGCGGGCCAAACGATCTCGCGAGTTAGCCTCAGGCGCGAGCCCGGTCAGCCCTATCGCCCGATGATGAGTACGATGAAGATGTCTGCCCAAATCGCCACGGCGCTGGTGGTGTTCCTCCTACCGGCACTTAGTCAGCCGGCGCTCGCTCAGGATCCTCGCACAGCCTTCGAGAGCGCGCAGAACGCCTTACTCAAGAAGGACTATGCCAGTGCTGAGAAAGGATTTCAGGAGGTTTTGCGGCTCGATCCGCACTCCGCCTCCGCTTACTCCAATCTGGGCGTTGTCTACATGCGCACGCAGAGGTTCGACTCTGCCATCCGGGCTCTCCAGGAAGCCAAGAAGCTGGCACCGGCTGTGCGCGCCATCGATTTGAATTTGGGCCTGGCATATTATCACAAGCAAGAATTCGCCAAGGCCATCCCCGAGTTCTCACAGGCGCTCCAATCGCAAGCGGACAATTACCAGGCTCGCTACCTGCTGGGAATGAGCTGCTTCATGGAAGACGAATACTAGCACGCCCTGGAGACGCTTGAGCCCCTGGCCAGCGGGGAGCAGGACAATCTGGACTTCCTTTTCGTTGAAGGCATCTGCTACGGAAAGCTAAAGCGCGAGACGGAATCCGAAAAAGCCTTCGATCAATTGGTGCGCGTGGGAGGCGACACCGCTCACCTGCATTTCCTTCTGGGAAAGGCATATCTTGATTTGTACATAAACCAGCATGCCATTACCGAATTGCAGAAGAGTATTGCGCTCGACCCTAAACTGAGCTTCGCGCACTACAATCTGGGCGTGGCTTATCAGCGACTGGGAATGCTCCAAAAGGCCGGCAAGGAGTTTGACCAGGAGATGTCCATCACGCCGCAAGAGCCGTGGAGTTATGAGAATCGCGGCGAGGTTTCGCTCGGCTTGGGTCAAACGGACATGGCCATCAAGTTCTATCGTGAAGCCTTGGCGCGCCGGGCGCAGTTGCCTAAATCGCTTGCCGGGCTGGGGAGAGCTTACCTGCGATAGGGAGAGACCGACCAGAGTATTCGTTACTTGAAGGAGGCCATCGCTATCGAGCCGGAAGTCGGAAGTTACCGTTACCAGTTGGGCCAGGCTTACCTCAAGGCCGGACGACAGGCGGAAGCAAAAGAGGAAATGTCGATGGCAGAGAAACTCCAGGCGGAAGCGCGTGAGAAGCAGGCACTGCAGTTGTCTGGAAAAATGCCTTCCCCGGAAGTGCCTGAGTCGAAGCCGTGGTCGCAGCCTAATCCGTAGCTTGTTCTTGGCTAACTACGGGGTGACTGGTGCCCTTTTTAGGAGTGTTCGATTGGAAGAAGCTTTTCGACCTCGCCATGCCTAATGCCGTACATGTGAGAATGAACATTAAGTGTCGGGTCGAGATAGCGCACCCAGATTTCGATTTTGTCTCCGACATCAACGGAAACCGATGCATTCGAAATCTCCAGCAGCGTGTGCTCGACGTGCATAGCCTTGACTCGCAATCCCTCAATTCCTTTGACAGAAGGCAACCCATTCTCGCCGCTCATGGCCTTGGCGCCGGCGTCCACCACGATTCGTTCCCCGGAAGTTTTGCTGATCACGGTGGCCAGGACAGTCAAGGTCGGCATGAACTCAGGAGCGTGGGATACATACCAAGTGTCCATAACCAAGTAAGAACCGGCTTGGACTTCGGTTACGCCGGGAAATGTTCCTGCAATGGAATAGTCGCTGGTACCCCCGCAACTAACCACCTCGACGGGAACTCCTTCTCGTTCGATCATGGTCTTGGTGTCTACCAATTGCTTGAGGGCGGCGTGAACCACACGCTCCTTCTCAGGCCCGGCGGGGACCGGGATGTGGCCTTCGTATCCCATCAGGCCGCGGAACCTTAATCCCTTCTCTATAACCAGCTTGGTGAGAGAGACCGCCGGTTCCCCAGGGCGGATGCCGCAACGCCCCAACCGCACGTCCAAATCCACCAGGACGTTAAGCTCGTGAGCCCTCTCGCCTGCCGCCCGGGCCATGTCGCAGACCACTTTGGGGTTGTCCACAGCTACCAGCACGGGGGCGTAGTGTGAGAGTTCCACAAAGCGTTCGATCATGTCTTTCCCGGCGATTTCGTTTGCGATAAGGATGTTTTGGATCCCGTGCCGCACCAGCGCCTCGGCCTGCTCCAGACGCGCGCAAGAGATCCCGATTGACCCCGTCTGCAATTGTTTCGAGGCTAGAAAAAGAGTTTGGTGAGCTTTGAAATGAGGGCGCAGCTTGGTTGGCCGGCCTCGAAAAAAACGGGCCATTCGGTAGAGGTTGCTCTCCATGCCCTCCAGGTCCAGCAGTAAGGCGGGAGTTCTGAGTTCGTGCGCCTTCATCCCTTCCACGCGGGAAGCCCGGTCCATCACTTTTACGGAAGGCTCAACCAGTTCGCCGGCGCGAGTTTCTAAGTGTTTCGACACAGGTCCCCTCGACTCATCCGCCGTGTCAGCAATTTGCTTGCTTGATAAACCATCCACAACTTGGACACTATGGATTAAATTGATCCGTCAATCTACTGTTAGTACACCTTTTTTTGTTGAAAACCTACCCTGCCCGGATAGACCATTATCGATCTGCTTTGAAAACGGGCTGTCATTCTGAGCCCTTCGCTGTCATCCTGAGCCCTTCGCTTGTCATTCTGAGCGGAGCGAAGGATCTCGCTCTGCCGCTCAGGGTAAACTCCGCGAAGAGCCTGTCCTGAACGAAGTGAAGGAATCTCGCTCTGGTCCGTGATGAAGCGCGAACGAAAAGTTCAGGGCGAGATTCTTCGCTTCGCTCAGAATGACAGGTTTTTCACGGTTTCCGGATGCCCCTCAGCCGACGGGCATGAGCGACTGCTTCTCGGTCAGGGTAGTGCTGTGTCAAAAAAAGATTCATTCTCGATAGATAGGAGACTGCATTGTTGTTATGTGTAACTTGTAGGAAGACAGAGTGCGACAGGAAGCCGAGGATTTCAAGGAAGGAGTGAAGAATTGCGCCTAAAGGACAAGGTTGCTATTGTGACGGGTGGGGGAGCGGGAGTGGGAGAAGCTATTGCTTTGCGGTACGCGCAAGAAGGCGCGCGTGTGGTTGTGGCGGAGATTGTGCCCAGCCGGGGGAAGGCTGTTCTCGACGCCATCGAAAAATCCGGCGGCGAGGCTATGTTTGTGCCGACGGATGTCTCTTCCGAGGAGCAAGTGAAGAAAATGGTGGAAACGGTGCTCCAACGATTCGGCCGCATCGATATACTTGTGAATAACGCTGCCATTCTTATAACTCAGGGTGAAACTCGTGCACATGAACTCACAAACGAGGTATGGGACCGCACGATCAACACCAACTTGCGAGGCTATTGGCTTTGTGCGAAGTACGCGATTCCTTCCATGCTCGAACAGAAAGCGGGAGTGATCATCTTTGTTGCCTCGCGGACAGGAATACGGGGATTCACGGGTCTGGCCGCTTACAGCACCAGCAAGGGCGGAGTCCTGGCCCTGATGCGCTCGGTGGCCGCAGACTATGCGCGGGATGGAATTCGGGTGAATGCTATCATCCCCGGTACCATGGATACGCCGATGAACGCGGAGGAATTCGCGGACCCTGAAGCGCGCCAGAAGTACATTCCCAGGATTCCCGCCGGGCGGCTTGGTGTTGGGAGTGACATCGCGGGAATGGCAGTCCTCCTGGCTACGGAAGAGGCAAGCTTTTGTATCGGCGGGGTGTACCTGGTGGATGGGGGTGCTGACCTTGGGTAGGCCTCTCGACCGGATCCCCGGACTGGAGCTGAACATGGCACGATCATTTATCGTTTTCTGTTTGATGTGTCTCGTGAACGCATACTGCGTCGCTGGGGATACGCCTTTGGCTCCCGTGCGCGCTCGAACCGCCACCGGGCCCCTTCGCAAGAATCGAACCAACGGCCGTTACTTTACGGACGACACCGGAAAAGCCATCTACCTGGCGGGCTCCCATACATGGGCAAACCTTCTTGACCGCGGCCAACTGAATCCGCCGGGTGTGGTTTTTGACTACGCTGCATACATGAACTGGATGGTGGCGCACAACTTCAACTTTATGCGACTTTGGACTGCCGAGCTGCCGAATGCGGGCCCGGGCCCCGACTATTGGGAAGGCAACTTCGTGGGTCTTCCCTGGAAGTGGCAGCGGACGGGTCCCGGCAACGCGACCGACGGCGGCCTGAAATTCGACCTCACCAAACTCGACCAGAGTTACTTTGACCGTATGCGGATGCGGACCATTACCGCTGGTAAGAACGGTATCTATGTGTCCGTTATGCTTTTCAATGGCTTCGAATGGCAGTTTGATACTAATCCCAAAGACGGTGATTCGTTTGTGGGCGAGAACAATATCAATCACGTGAATTGTCCGGAAACCTGCCCGACTGACAGCTCACAGATGTCGGATGAGATATGGAGCATCGAAACCGCGTATTTTCGAAAGGTCGTGGATACTGTTAATGACCTCGACAACGTGCTCTACGAAGTATCGAACGAGTCAGGATCGCCCTATTCAGACTCTTGGCAAGTTCGAGTCATCAACTACGTGAAGCAATACGAGGCTACCAAACCTAAGCAGCATCCCGTGGGAATGACGTTCCAATGGAAGGGCGGATCGGATTTGACTCTCTACAAAAGCCCCGCCGATTGGATATCGCCGGGAAGCCACGTGCCGCCTTCCGACGGCACTAAGGTGATCATCAACGATACGGATCACTCCTACGGCTGGGTCGATATCAAACACGATGGGGCGACTGGTCAGCGCGCCTGGGTCTGGGAGAATTTCACCGCCGGCAACAACGTGGCATTCATGGACCCGTACCTAACAAAATGGTCGAAACGGAACTTTCCGGAGGGATCAACCGCCGACCCGGAGGTTGGCCTCCGGCCGGACAAGTATTGGGATGTTATTCGCGCCGCCATGGGTAGCACCTTGACTTACGCAAATCGCATGAATCTGGCCGCCATGACGCCGCAACCAATCTTGTCGAGTACCCAGTACTGTCTTAGCAACCCGGGAGTTGAGTACCTTGTTTATCAGCCGTCCACCGGACCCTTCACATTGGATCTCCAACCGGCGACGTATCAGTACGAGTGGCTGAACCCCTCTACGAACAGCATTGGATTGTCCGGAACCCTGAAGGTTACTGGCGGCAAGCATTCGTTCAGCCCGCCTTTCGGCGGCGACGCAGTGTTGTACCTGCGCACTTCGGCCCTTCGGGATACGAACCACTGAGTCAGCGTTTTGCTCCGAAGCGCCGGCGGAAAGCGCGAGGGGTCATGCCGACCAGGTCTCGAAACACTTCACCGAAGTAACTCTGGCTGCAGAAGCCCACCTGTTGGCTGATTTCCACGATGGACGAGCCTCCGGTCGACAGCATGGACTGAGCCTTCTCAATCCTGAAACCCGTCAGATAGGCGCGAAAGGACTGGCCGGTCGACTGCTTGAAGAACCTCATAAAGTAGGAGGGACTCATGGCGCAGGCCTGAGCCGCATCGCGCACCTCAATATGTTCTCCGCAGTGCTCGCCCAGGAGTTCAAACGCGGGCCGTAGGCGGTCGAGATCCCGCAACTTGCGGTTCATGGACTCCCGGGATTCCAGATAAGCCCTGAAGTGTTTGGCCAGGAGCAAGAACAGCCCCTTCAAGTAAGTCTTTGCCGCCAGACGATTGAACGCTGTACGAGCCGGGAGTTCCTTGTGGATGTTCACAAGGGGACAAAACACCTCCCGCGACAGGGCCCTCTCTTCTGTGATGACATGCGGAAACCGCGGGCCCTGGCACAAGAATGAGCTCAGGTAAATTTCGTCATCTCCCTCGGTCGCACTGCCCCTGATGACTTCGGGTCGAAAGTTCAGAGTGATCAGCCTGTTTCCCACGTGGGGGTTGTACAGGAATTGCTTGTAGATGTTGGGACCGATCACCACCACGTCGCCTTTCTTCAGGCGAAAGCGACGATTTCGTATCTGCACCTCCATGCTGCCGCTGTGGAGGTATGCAATTTCGAAGTGTTCGTGACGGTTCGGTCGAACCAGTTGGCGGCCAGAGACGTGCCGCCGGGATTTGGTCTGGCAGTCTGCGACGCAGCGACTTTTTGTACTTGTCCTTTGTTTTCATAGACATTCTCGCTTTGTTCCGGCGAAGTCCCGAGTCGAGAAGTCGAGGAGCCGCCCGCCGACTTCCACGCTGCTGCCCGACCTGGACGATCACGGGCGTTTCTTGGTCTTCCATTCCTGAACTCCTCGACTCCTTGACTCCTTGACTGTTTGACCTTGTCCTTTGTTTTCATAGACATTCTCGCTTTGTTCCCTCGATTTTGCGATCGACAAGTAGAGGAGTCAAGACGTGGAGAAGCCAGCCGCCGCCGTCCGACCTGCGGCCCGAGGACGTGCGGCCGACGCTTGGTCTGGCACTGCACAACTCAGTGACTTTTTGTACTTATCCTTTGTTTTCATAGACATTCTCGCTTTGTTCCCTCTATTTTGCTGTCGATGAGTTGAGGAGTCGGGACGGCGAGGACCCGTGCGCCGCCTTCCGGACTGCGGCCCGCGCGCGATGGTCGCGGTCGGCTCTGGGTCTCCCACTCCTCGACTCTTTGACTCTTCGACTTCTTGACTCCACTTGGAGGCAGAAACCACAGGCAGGAACTACAGACGAATACAAAAGAGGACTTTCTGGCATAGCGTACTAGCAGGGACGAACCGCCCGCCCAACCCCACCGAACAACTCTAGCCTATTTCATCCCATTTGTCAAGTATCCATGTAGTTAATAACACCGACGGTACCGGCGCCCGCTGGTTCGCTTCTGGCGGAACGCCTGCGGGTTGTCCGATCAGTAGTGTCCCAAATGTGTGTTGCCCGGTGTATTAAACTCGAAGCTGGACTTCGCCTGCAACTCACAGCCCCGAAGGGGCGGCCCAGCAGAGCCCAGGCCAACGGCCTGGGAAAGGAGCGGTTTTCCGGGTCGAGCCCTGAAGGGGCCACCTACGGAAGCCGCGGCTATCACGCCCCTTCAGGGCTTGAGGCCGGAAATGAAATATTCTCTTAGCGCTTCCACCCAGGCCGCTGGCCTGGGCTCTGCTGGGCCGCCCTTTCAGGGCTGCGCGTGTCAAAACCCTTCGCCGCGCCCTCGCGCTGACGCAGGAGGAATATGCCGCACGATTCAGAATCCCTCTTGGAACTCTGGGGATTGGGAACAGGGCCGCTCGGAGCCCGACCAACCGGCCAAAGCCTACCTCACCGTCATCGCGCGCGATCCCCAAGGCGTCGAGCGGGCATTGCATCCCGTGCGCAGCTAACAGACGGATTTACACACTTATCGAGAAACTCTGCGACGTCGCGGGTGGCGCCGACATTGCCTTTGATGTCGGCGACCCATGGGCCCAACAAAACCCTTGGACTAGCGGTTGCCATGTCGACAAAGGGCGCATACATAGAAAGCAATGTATGTGCCACCCGCGGCTGCCCGCGGCGCGCTCCAGATCGCCGAAAAAACACCGCCTACTCGACCTTGACAGTCAAAGAAATCGATCTCGCCGTCAAGTAAACCCTGCTATTATTCTGCCCATGAATCTAAGCGACGCAGTGAGGAAAGCGGCTCAAATCCTGATAGAGGAGCAAGTTGAGCCGACGATTCGGTATCTCTACGTCTCGCGCGGGTGGCCGAATACTCCCTTTTATATCCCCACCTTTCCGCCACCAGAATATTTGACTCCCGCTATTGCAGGGCACCATGCTCTTGAGGCTGAGCGGAAGCACAGGCCAAGGCGGGTCTATGAAGATCCAAAGCTATACGTCTTCGAGAGTACGAATTTCACTCTTCTCTTGAAAGTTTTCAGTCAGCTCGTGGAATCGGATCGTGGGGCCTTCGTATCGCGTCTGCTAATACCTGTGCGAACGCCGGTACCGGCGGTGGCGAGTAAGGGTGGCACCAGATTTCCATTTTTCCAGGGTAAGATGTCGGTGCTCGCACTTGTTGCTGAGTTCTGCGTGCGCACGGGTCACCTAAAGGAATTGTTAGCTGCCACCAGCGAACCGAAGTTGCCGGCGGAAAGCCTCGCGATAATGTTGCAAGAAATTGAGGAGATGATCGCGCTGAACTTCAATCTGTTCAGTGATAGCGAACTAGTCTCCATGCCATCTGCTCTTGCGCCGTTGCGAGAAATGGCTCAGCGCCACACCTGGGCTTCGCGACGTTCCGCGCGGGCGGCGAACGGAGCCGGCAGAGGTGAACCCTCACTACGTAGCCGGCCATGAGGAAGTCGGACGTGAAATAGTGGCGGCCATAGATGGGATAACCTAAGAGTGTCGCAAGGCACGCTACTGGTATCTGAAGGGTATGCTGCAAGAGCTGCCGAACCTGGAAATTGAGAGCGACAGGCTGAAGGTCGAAGGCTTCCTCGTGAAGCTGGGGTTTACTCCCGCTATGGTTAATGCGTTGAATGCTGCGGAGAGCGATTACAGATCTACGGCAAGCTCATTTGAATTGAAGAACTGCCTGAGTCATCTGCGCAGCTTTCTCGAGCACTTGCATCGACAGAGTGCCAAATCGATTGCGACCGCTGCCGGCGACCCAGTACGCGACAGATGGGGCGATGCAACCCTTTACTTGAGGCAGCAGGGATATTTCAGCACTCAGCATGAAAACTTCGTTACCTCATTGTACACGCTGCTCAGCGACGAAAGCGTCCACCCGCTCACCGCTGACCGCGAGTATGCAAGACTTCTGCGAAACGTCGTCATCGAGTACGGCGTGATGTTTCTGACGACCCTGGATAAACACGGCGTTACGATTTGACGGGAAGCGGGTAGCGGACCGCCGCTTTTGCGGTCCGCGTCTTTTCCCTGGCCACCATCGCCACCGTGCCGTGTTCTATCGTCCGTCAGCCGACGGATCGAAACTCCGACGTCCCTTCCTTTTCGATCGGTATTTCTTCATCGCCGTGCGCCTCCTCAAACGGCGAGAGAAACTCACCGAGCCTGACTTGGCCCTGCTGGCGCGCGCCTTCAACCGGGCGCGGGCGCTACATCCTTTCTACCTGACGGCTTGGGTCTTCCTCCCTGACCAACGGCCACAGAGGAATCCGCCGGTTGGCGGATACCTCTGCGCTACCACATTTGCGCGCCGGCGCATCCGACCACGATCTCGCTGGCCATGAAGTCGGTGAAGCTGAGCTCGATGAGCGCGGTCAACAGGCTCCGGGGCGAGGAGGGAGAAAAATCCGCGGACCACAGAAGCGGTGGTCCGCGCTAATTCTCAGTCCCTTCGTTCTCCACGAGTCAGTGACCGCTCTACAGGAGGTCGGCGTGCTTTGTGGGCTTGTCGCCGTGCTCCTTCTCTCGATTTGATCGACATGAGTAAAGCGGAGGATCGCCGCAGTTCGCGCTTCCGAGCGCGATCCGAGACCTCGCGACTCCTTGACGTCGCTAATCACGACTTTCCTACAATCGGCGGAACGAAACGGACTGCTTCCTTCGACATGGGGCGCAGGAAGTCAAAGTCGCACCCTTCATCCGCCTGGAGCACATGCTCGATGTACAGGCGAGGATAGCCGCGCAAATGCTCGCTGCGTGGGGGCGACCAAGCGGACAACCGCGTACGCATTTCCTCTTCCGTAATCAACAGGTCAAGGCGACGCTCTGCTACCGCGAGTCTGACCGAGTCGCCCGTTTGTACGATCGCCAGTGGCCCTCCCACAGCCGACTCCGGCGCCACGTGGAGAACCACGGTTCCAAAACTCGTTCCGCTCATTCTCGAGTCGCTGATTCTTACGATGTCTCGAACACCTTGCTTCAGCAACTTGGTGGGCACAGGAATGGCGCCCCATTCGGGCATGCCCGGGACATATCGGGGGCCGGTGTTCCTCATCACCAGAACACTCTCGGGGGAAACATCCAGGTCCGGCGAGTCAATTCTGGCCAGCATGTCTTGGTAGTTGTCGAAAACAATGGCGGGTCCGGTATGGTTCAGCAACCGCTCCGATGCGGCAGAAGCCTTTAGAATCGCCCCGGACGGCGCAAGGTTTCCTTTCAGTACCACTAACGCCCCGGAGCGGAAAATCGGCTGATCCAATGGTTTGATTATTCTGCGGTCATAACATCGCGCTGTCTGGATGTGTTCGCGTTGGGTTTTTCCGGATACCGTCAGGCAATCGAGATTAAGGAGGTCCGCGATTTCCCTGGCCACCGCCGGCAAGCTTCCTGCTTGATGGAAGTGCTCCATGAGGAACTGACCGGAGGGTTTAAGGTTCACGATCATGGGTGTTGATTGAGCGATTTCGTCGAACAGGTTCAGGGACAAACGGATTCCTAATCGCCCTGCGATGGCCACCAGGTGAATCACCGCATTGGTTGAGCCTCCGATTGCGCTGAGCACTCGGATCGCATTGTAGAAAGCCTCCTCGGTCATAATCTGACTTGGCCGAAGCTCGTCCTCGACCATTTCCACAATGCGTCGCCCAACTGCTTCCGCAGCCACTCTGCGTCGCGAATCGTTGGCCGGCATGCTACAAGTCCCCGAAGGCATCATGCCCAAGGCTTCCGAAAGGATGGCCATTGTCGATGCCGTGCCCATCTCATTGCATGTACCATACGAGCATGAGAAACATTGCTCCAACTCACGCCACTCTTCTTTCGCGAGTTTGCCGGCGCGATAATCATCCCAGTACCGCCACATGTCGGTAGCAGCGCTTACTTCTTCACCACGCCAATAACAACTGGATTTGGGGCCGGCTGACAACTGGATGGCCGGAAGGTCGCAACTTGCCGCTGCCATCAGTTGAGCAGGCGTCGTCTTGTCGCAACCGGACAGCATCACGATGCCATCGATGGGGTTGGCGCGCACGGTTTCTTCAATGTCCATCGAAACCAGATTGCGATAGGGGAGATCGGAAGGTTTGATGAACTCGCCCCCCAGCGACATGGTGGGGAACTCGAGGGGAATGCCTCCCGCCTGAGCGACCCCGCGCTTCACCATTTGAACGAGTTCCCTTAAACCCATTTCGCAATTGTTAAATTCGCTCGCAGGGTTGCAAATGCCGATCACGGGCTTTCCCGCAACATATTGCGGGTCAAAGCCAAGCGTCGCCAAAACGCTTCGGTGGCGAACGCCGACTTCATCCTGGCGTGCAAACCATTCATCACTGCGCAGTTTAGTTCGGCCCATTGTCCTCCCTCGCATCCTGGGGAAAAAACTCGCGCGATCACCTCATGGTTTGTCAGTTTGCGAGCAGTCTACGCTTCTTGATTGGAAAGCTCCGTTGGCCGGGGGATAACTGCCGTCCGGGTCGCGGCCCAGCCAGCGACCGCCGCCAGCGCGATCGCCGCGGTGACGGCGATCATAGGGATCGTGAAGCCGCCGATTGATTCGGTCACGTTACCCACCGCTGACATGGCCAGAGCGCCCACGAGCGAGCCAAACCCGCTAAGCGTACCAGCCGCAGTCGAGACGTGGGTGCTGGAGACTTCCTGGGCCATGGTTAAATACATCGAGTTCCACGTCCCGAGACCCATGTTGACTGCCACTAACGCTGCTACTGCGCCCCACGGCCTCGCAATGAACGGAACTATTGCGCATAGGCCGACAAGTGCGGTGGCCGTCATAAACACGACGCGGCGGGCAGTTTCCACAGAGAAGTGCCGCGCCAGCAAAAGCGTGCCTGCACCGCCGCCTATGTTGCCAATGTCGAGTGAAAGGTAAATCACCGTCAGCATCGCTCCAAGCTCGACGCCGGGGACGAGCCCGCGACTCTGCACAAAATAGGTGGGCAGCCAGTTCACGGTGAAATAAAAGCAGGGGTTCACGGTCACGGCGACAACCAGGACCCACCAGAATTGCCTGCTGTGAATAAACTCCCGGTAAATACTCAGGAATGCACTGATCCCGCGGGTCTCTGAGCGCGCTCCGACCCAGACTTGAGCGAGGTTGCGGCCTCGCGTCACATATAGCCAAATTGGAGCCCAGAAGATACCAAGGGCGCCGAGGCTGAAAAATGCCGACCGCCACCCAAAGCGGCTGAGTAGCGCAAAGATCGCGGCAGGCGCCAGCACAGCGCCCAATCCGGCGCCGCTCTCGAATATGCCGCTTCCCAAAGTTCGCTCCTCGGGAGGAAGCGTGCGCGCGATGGTGCGCAAGCCCGCCGGCCAGTTGGGCGCCTCCGTCACTCCCAGGAAGAAACGGAAGATCAGCAAACTGATGAAACCGGTGGCAACGCCCGTCATTCCTGAAACAACAGACCATGCAAGTACCGCAATGGCAAAACACCAGCGCAGGTTGAAGCGGTCGAGTACGGGGCCGACGGCAAACTGGAATAACGTGTAGGAATAATAGAAAACCGCAAATAGTAAACCGAGGTGTGCATTGTCGATGCGCATCTCCCGCTGCAGTGTCGGGGCGAGGATGCTCAGGGCCTGGCGATCCAGGTAGTTGAGAATTGTCGCAAATGCCAATACGATAACCAGGGCAAGTTTCGTCCGGAAACTGAGTTTCATCGCGGTGCTTTTCCCCTTGTCAAGCTTTGGTTTCGTATGGCTGGAGTCAATCTTCCCACGAATTGGCATTACCAGGCAAACCATCGGGGATCTGGAAGCCACTCAGATGGGTCTGAGCATCCTGCCCTGCGGCTACCGTAGCGCGGTTGCGTTCAGAGGCGCTCGGGTGTAATCTGACAGTAGGCTGAGAATCTAAGAAGGAAGCTCTGTTTTAAGCGGCAAAGGGCGCCGATCACGATCAGGGGCGGGAGATTGCATTGAGAATCCGGGTTTTGTTTGCGCTTGTCGTTTCAGCATGCGTGATGTGGAGTTTGTCCGCCACTAGAACTTCTTCGTCCCCGCCGCCTCAGACGGCCGCCAAGCCCAAGCCGGTGGACTTCAATCGCGACATTCGCCCCATCCTCTCGGATACCTGCTTCAAGTGCCACGGTCCCGACGAACACGTGCGCATGGCGAACCTGCGTCTTGATGAGACAGAAGGCCTGTTCATCGACCGCGGGGGCTATCGCATCATCGTTCCGGGCCATTCCGACCAGAGCAAGCTCTATCAGAAAATCAGTTCCAAAGACGATTCCTTCCGCATGCCGCCGATTTACTCCGGGCGAACCCTAACTCCAAAGCAGATCGAGTTATTCAAGGAGTGGATCGACCAGGGGGCAAAATGGGACACGCTTTGGTCCCTTGTCCCGCCCAAGCGTCCGCCTGTCCCGGATGTCAAGGATAAGACCTGGCCGCGGAATCCTATCGACAGCTTTGTTCTGGCGCGCCTCGAGTCAGAGGGTTTGAAGCCATCTCCGGAAGCGGATAGGGCGACGCTGCTGCGCCGCGTCTATTTCGATCTCACAGGACTGCCGCCGACGCCGGCGGAACTCGACGCGTTCCTGGCCGACCGTTCGCCCGACGCCTATGAAAAACGGGTAGATCAGTTACTGGCATCGCCTCATTACGGCGAGCGGATGGCGATGCCGTGGCTGGATGTGGCCCGCTATGCGGACACGCACGGCTACCACATCGACTCCCTGCGCGATATGTGGGTTTGGCGCGATTGGGTGATCAAGGCTTTTAACCGGAACATGCCTTACGATGAGTTTGTTCTCGACCAGGTCGCCGGAGATCTCGTGCCCAACGCGACTGACGACCAGAAGATCGCCTCCGGCTTCAATCGCAACCACATGATTACGCTCGAGGGCGGGGCCATTCCGGAGGAGTATCACGTCGAGTACGTGGTCGACCGCGTCAGCACGACGTCGACGGCGTTTCTTGGCCTCACCATGGGCTGCGCGCGCTGCCACGATCACAAGTTTGACCCGATCACACAGAAGGATTTTTACCGCTTTTTTGCCTTCTTCAACACCGTCCCGGAGCGCGGCCTGGACGGGTTTAAAGGCAATGCCGTGCCGGTTCTGCCCATGCCGCCGCACGCGCAGCAACAGCAGCTTGAAGAAGTTAAAACGCAGATCGCCGCCACGCTGGTCACCCTGCCCGAAAAGGAAATTCTGGCGCAGCGCAATGAGTGGCAGAAGTCGGCCCTCACATCCATCGCCGAGCCATCCCGCGAAGGCTTGACCGCTTATTTTCCCTTTGACGGCGACTTGACGGACGCCTCGGGCGGCCATCACGACGCCAAGGCGGTGCGTGGCGAGGCGGTTTACGAAGAGGCCGTCGTCGCCAAGGGCGCGGACTTCAGCCCCGAAACGCAGGTGTCTTTCGGTAACCAGGGCGATTTCGAGCGATCCAAGCCGTTCGCGCTGGCGCTCTGGGTGGAGCCTGCGCCGGCGCACGGCGTCAAGGTCTTACAGAAACACGACGCTGGAAAGAACTGGTGCGGATGGGAACTTGAGGTTGATGACCCCACCTACTCCGGAAACCAGAAAAGGACCGCGCATTTCCGGATGCGATTCGCCGGAAGCTGGCCGGATGACGCGTTTGAAGTTCAAACCAAGGACCGTGTCGCACTCAATGGGGCACATCACTTGATGATTGAATACGACGGCGCCGGCAAGGCTTCAGGAGTGCGGCTGTACGTCGATGGCAAACCGGTCGAGAGCGAAGTCCTGAAGGATCATTTGCGGGGAGACTTTCGCACTTCCGCTCCGCTCGAAACTGGCGATAAGAGCCTGGGCACGCCGTTTGAAGGCCGCCTGGACGACTTGCGGATCTACAACCGCATGCTGAGCGGTGCGGAAGTGGAAGAGCTAGCCGTGCGCCTGCCCGCTCGCTCCCTGCTCTTGGCCCTGGATGGGCGGCCGGCGGAAGAGATTGCTGCATTACAGCCGGAGAAGCCGGCGGAGGAAGTTCAAATCGGCGAAGAAGACAAGGCCCAGACCAAAGAGGAAAAAGACAAGGCTCTCGAGAAAGAGCGGCAGACCCGTTTGAGCGAGTACTTCCTCGAGCACGCAGCAGCGGAAAAAGAACGCTCGGTTTACGCGCAGCTGAAGGAATTGCGAAAAGAGAAGGCTACGCTCGAAGACGCCATTCCCACGGTCATGATCATGGCCGAGATGAAGAAGCCACGCGACACGTTTGTGCTGGGCCGCGGGCAATACGACAACCCCAAGGACAAAGTTACGCCGGGCGTACCGGCCGTGCTGCCTCCCATGGCGCCGGGGTTGCCGATGAACCGGCTGGGGCTGGCGAAGTGGATCGTGAGCCCTGGAAATCCGCTTACGGCGCGCGTGGCGGTCAACCGTTATTGGCAGGAATATTTCGGCGCAGGAATTGTAAAGACCTCGGAAGATTTCGGGTCGCAGGGCGAGCAGCCCTCGAACCCCGCGCTGCTGGATTGGCTGGCCACGGAATTTGTGGCGACGGGATGGAACGTCAAGGGCATGCAGCGGCTCATCGTGACCTCGGCGGCGTACCGGCAATCGTCGCGTGTGACGCCGGAGCTCGAGGAACGCGATCCGGAAAATCGCCTGCTGGCGCGCGGCCCGCGATTCCGCCTGCCCGCGGAGTTGATTCGGGACAATGCCCTGGCAGTCGGCGGCCTGCTCAACGATCGGATCGGCGGCCCGAGCGTCTACCCGTATCAGCCCAAAGGCCTCTGGGAAGAGATGGCCTTCGGGTCCGGATTCACGGGGCAGACCTACTCCGAGTCACGAGGCCCTGACCTCTACCGGCGCAGCATGTACACCGTGTGGAAGCGCACCGTGCCGCCGGCGGCGCTGGTCACTTTCGACGCACCTGATCGCGAGAAATGCACCGCGCGCCGCTCCATCACCAACACGCCTCTGCAGGCGCTGGTGCTCATGAACGATCCGACTTACGTGGAGGCCGCGCGTTTTCTTGCCGCGCGCATGATCACTGAGGGCGGTGCCGCGCCCGAGGGGCGAATCAAGTACGCTTTCCGGATGGCCACGGGACGCATTCCGGATGCTCAGGAAACCGCCGTGCTGCAGGGGGCGGCGAACGAAGCGCTCGCCGGCTTCCGTCAGCACCGCGATGAGGCCACCGCATTGCTTGCGGTGGGCGCTTCCAGGAACAATCCAAGCCTGGACCCGCAAGAACTCGCGGCCTGGACCACTGTGGCCAGCATGATTCTGAATCTGGATGAGACGATCACTAAGGAGTAGGGGTAGTTTCGAGCCCCAAAGGGGCGAGCTAACAAAGCCCAGGCCAACGGCCCATAAGCGTTAACCTAGTGGCTCAGCTCGCTACGTAGCACTCACTGGCTGCTTCCAAAGGCCCGGAGGGCCGACAGAGAGTAGCCCATGGCGTAAGCGGTGGGATCGAAGAGCGGCCCCGGGCCGTATAAGCCCCAGAGGGGCGACAGAAACCCCGGCAATCCCTCTGTCGCCCCTCCGGGGCTGCGGATGTGAACGCCGTCCGCGGTCCCACGGCTTACGCCGTGGGCTACTTTCTGGCGCCGCTCCGCGGCTCTAGTAGCCTTCGCGTCTTTAGGTTAACGCCTATGGGCCATCGGCCTGGGTTTTGAAGCAGAGCCCATCCTTCTGTGGTAGCAAGCCCTGCAGGGGCGAAATAACCAGGCGTTGGCCTCCGCGGACCGTCGCCTCCGCCGCGTCGAGCGGCTCGTCACGCCCCTTCAGGGCTGGCGAATCGCGCGGCACCGAATCTTCACCCAGGCCGTTGGCCTGGGCTTTGTTAGGCCGCCCCTTTGGGGCTTAAGAATGTCGTCAGCACGTTTGTAAGTCGGGCTCGCGACACGCCATCGAATCACCCCGACTTACGTCACGAATTACTGGGAGAGACGACGACCGCCGCCGCCAGAGAGAGAAGACCTATGATGGACCAAGAAACGAAAAGGGGACGTGAACTAGTGCTCCGCATGACCCGGCGCCATTTCTTCCGGCGCAGTACGGCGGGGATTGCCATCGGCATCCCGGCCCTCGCGTCGCTGTTGACGCAGGAGGGTCTTGGAGCGACTGGGGACTTTGATCCCAAGACGGGTGGACTCGTCGGCTTCCCCAATTTCCCGCCCAAGGCCAAGCGGATCATCTTCCTGCATCAGTCGGGCGCTCCTTCGCAGATCGATCTCTTCGACCACAAGCCAACCTTGACAAAGTTCAAGGGCACTGACCTGCCTGAGTCGATTCGCATGGGCCAACGCATCACGGGAATGACCTCCGGCCAGTCGACGCTGCCCGTGGCTCCTTCCATCTTCAACTTCGCCCCGGCGGGCAAATCGGGCGCGGTGCTGAGCGAACTGCTGCCGCACCACGCAAAAATTGTCGATGAGATCGCCCTTATTAGGACGGTATATACCGACGCGATTAATCACGATCCTGCAATCACCTTCATTCAAACGGGCTTCCAGCAGCCGGGCCGCCCCAGCATGGGCTCGTGGGTCAGCTACGGCTTGGGAAGCGAAAACCAGAACCTGCCGGCCTTCGTCGTCATGATCTCGCAAGCTAATGCTTTGAACCCCGACCAACCGCTCTTCTCGCGCTTGTGGGGTAACGGCTTTCTACCTTCGAAGTATCAGGGTGTGAAGTTCCACGCCGGCGGCGATCCCGTGCTTTATCTCTCCAACCCGCCGGGAATCTCGCCTACAACACGGCGGCGCATGCTGGATGGAGTGGGCAAGCTGAACCGCTTGCTGGCGGAGAAATACGGCGACCCCGAAATCGAGAGCCGCGTCTCCCAGTACGAGATGGCCTACCGCATGCAAACTTCGGTTCCGGACCTGATGGACTTATCGAAGGAGCCCGCTTCCATCTTTGAGCTCTACGGCCCCGATTCGCGCAAGCCCGGAACCTACGCCGCCAACTGCCTGCTGGCGCGCCGCCTGGCGGAGCGCGGAGTGCGCTTCGTCCAGCTCTACCATCGCGGTTGGGACCAGCACAACGACCTGCCTCGCGATATCGCCCTCCAGTCGAAGGGGGTCGATCAGGCATCGGCGGCGCTGGTGATCGACCTGAAGCAGCGCGGCATGCTGGATGACACGCTGGTGATCTGGGGCGGCGAATTCGGCCGCACCGTCTATTGCCAGGGCAAGCTCACCGATACTAACTACGGCCGCGACCATCACCCACGATGCTTTACCATGTGGATGGCCGGCGGCGGCATCAAGCCCGGTATAACCCTCGGCAAGACCGACGACTACTGTTACAACATCCTCGAAGACCCCGTCCACATTCACGACGTGCAAGCCACCATCTTGAAGTGCCTGGGCGTTGATCACACCAAGTTGACCTATAAATTTCAAGGCCGATATTTCCGGTTGACCGACGTGGCCGGGAACGTGGTGGACAAAATCCTGGCGTGATAGCGACAAAGGAGCGGCCTAGCCAAGTTCCGCGTGTGGCGCAGACGTGCCGTTCTTCGGCATGTCTGCGCCTCTCTGATGCTCAAAAGGCGCATACATGATCGAAGGGAGATATCATGCCTACATCGTCCAAGCGACCCTCCAAGTCAACAGCGACGCCACGTGTCAAGCCGTTGGCTAAAGCCTCCTCGCCGTCAACCCAACCGTTCCTTCGTTTCTACTTTTCCAAGAGTCTCCGCGCCAAGACCCTCGCAGTCCTCGCAACTCTCGAAAAGGCGAAAGACAGCAAGCAACATCGCGATGCGTTGGCAGATGTCATCGTGGAACTGACCGACAGCGGTATGGAATATTACTTCCTGCGACCGCTAAAGCTTGCCAAGGCGGGCTTTTTCACTGAGCAATCAGCCAACCTTGGCATGGCAGCTACGACACGGGTACTTGCATCCGTCATCCGAAACATGATAGGCCGCATGGATAACCCTCAACTTCTTTTCATTTGCGGCTATGTTCGGCAGCTCATGGAGTAAACCTCAGCCCCGCACAATGCTGTAACGGTGCTGCGGCCGTCTCCGCCTTGCGTTGCCAGCCCGAGAGCGCGTCTCGAGGAATTCGGACTCAGCCGCCACGATCAGGCCGACCGCGGGCGGCGCATACTTCCCGACAAAGAACGTCGGGACGTATGCGCCACGCGCCAAGAGTGCTGTGCGCCCACGCAGTGAATTATGCCAGCGAGACCTTCAACGCCGCCGCGAAGTCCGTCGTGGGCTGATACTGGGCCGGCAGTTCTACATGCAGGCCATCGCTTGCCTGGCTCCACTTCACCTCGGCATCGGTTCCCAGCAATTGCACATGCTCGATTTTTCCCGGAGTCGTGGCGCTCGCCGTTCCCAGCGCCTGCACAACGAACTCGCCCGCCGGCCAGCCGAGTGTAATGGCATAGATCACCGTGTTGGTCTTGTTGCGAGTAAAGCGAACGTCCTTGGCGCCCACCTTGCTGATGCTGTCGCCCTGAAAGGATCCGGTCTTCACCATTGACGGCCCTTCACCGTAGATCTTCCAAGGGCGCGTCGAGTGGAGCGCTTCGCTGTTCACCTGCATCCAGTCGGTGATCTTATCCAGAATCGCAATCTCCTTTGCGTCAATGGTGCCGTCCGGTCTGCCGGGAATGTTCAAAATAAACGTGGCGTTCTTGCTCACGGCGTCGATCATCCAGTGGATCGCGTCCCGCGGCGGCAGGTATCCTCCGTATTCTCCCGCTTTCTCGTAGAGGGCGCGATTGTAATGCCATTCTCCAATGCAGGTTTCTGACTGCCAGACATACGGCATGATCTTGTTGGTCAGGCCGCGTTCGTAATCAGTTACAACAGCTTTGGCCAGGCGGTCCGGGACCTCCTTGATGTTGAGGACCGCTTCGAGCTTCCCGCCGTGAGTCTTCAGATTGTGGTTGTAGAAATAAGCCGCAATATTCATCCCGGCCCATCCCAACGGAAGCAGGTTATCGTCAAAGTAGACGAGGTCGGGATCGTGCTGATCGATCAGATCGCGCGTGCGGTCGTAGAAGTTCTTCACATAGGAGATGTCAGGCAGCGAGTGCGGCGGGTGTTTCGCGCCATACAACCGCTGCGGGTCGAGGCCCTGCCACCACTGCCCCTTTCCCTCGGCCTCGGTCAAGTCACCGTCGTACGGCACGCCGGCCAGCGGGCCCGTCTTATCCGCCCCATGCGAGGTCTGGAACCACCACCAGTTACGCGCCTGATGAACCGTAACGCCTAGACGCAGGCCCTGATCGCGCGCCGCCTTGGCCCACGCGCCCACCACATCGCGATGCGGGCCGATGCTTGCTGCATTCCAGGGCTGATGCTTGGAAGCCCAGGCGTCAAAGCCGTCATGATGGTTGGCGAGGGCCACGAAGATGCGGGCTCCCGCCTTCTTATACCGCGCAATCAGCGCCTCCGGATCCCAGTTGAGAAGCGTCCACTGGGCGCAGAGATCTTTGTATCCGAATTTCGAAGGGTGGCCGTAGTGCTTCAACTGATACTTGTAGTCATCATCTTCTTCCATGTACATGCTGCGTGCGTACCAATCGCCTGATTCCGGAACGCACTGCGGACTCCAGTGCGCCCAGATGCCGAACTTGGCGTCCTGATACCACTCCGGCGCCTCGTACTGCAGCAGGGAATCCCAGGTTGGCTTGTACGGCCCCGCGCCACTCAGGTTCGGGAAGGGGGACTCCACGGGCACGCTATCCCACGACCCGCCCGGGATCGGCAGCTCGGTTAGTTCATCTTCCTTCGAGACGGTCCAGATATTCTCGTCGAGCTTTTTCGTTACGAACTGGCCGTTCTCGAGGGCATAGAAAACCCTCTTGCTCGCCGGCGTCGCGCAGAACTTCGCGTAGTCTTGGGTGTAGGTGTTGAAGGATTTGAACACCGGCGATTGCGCTGCGTTATTCGTTTGCGCCAGCGCCGGTACGGCAGTGGCGGCCGCAGCACCCGCAATCACTTTGCAGAACTCACGTCGCTGCATATGAAGCCTCCTTCTCGCTAAGGTGACCCGCTGAACATCTGTGGTAACTAAGTGATTTTCAAAACGTAAGCATGCTCGCCGGGGCGACTCTGCGGCATTTCAACCCGGAAGCCCTGACCATCTTGAGTCCATCGCAGGGGCTGGTCAATACCGAGCATCCGCACCTGCCGGATCCGTCCGAGCCACAAGGGCTTGCCCTCCGGCAGCGAAGCAATGAGCGATTCCTTCTCCGGCCAGCCCAGCAGGATCGCATACAGCGCTTGGCCTTTGGTGGTGAATCGGATGTCCTGGGCGGTATAAGGCTGGTCTTTGTCTTCGCCGTACCCTGCGCCGCCGGATAAATTCTTGGTCGGCCCTTCCCCGTAAACGGTCCAGGGGCGCGTGCCATAAATGGCTTCGCCGTTCATTTTGAGCCACTGCCCCATGGCGAGCAGAATATCGACGCCTGGCTGCGGCAGCGTGCCATCAACCTTGGGACCGATATCGAGCATCATACAGCCGTTCTTGGATACGATGTCCACAAACGTGCCGATCAACTTAGTGGCAGTCTCGAAATGCGCCGCAGCCACGTAGAACCACGTGCTCATTTCCGAATCGTCAAGCCACGGGTACGGCGTAATGCCGTCCTCATGTCCGACCTCGATATCGAAAATGCCGGTATGCTCATGGATGCTGCGGTCCTTTTGAGTCACGCCGATTTCTCGCTTGTGCTGTGCAGCCCAATCGTAGGCGGTGGCAAAAAGCCTTTGCTCGTACTCGGGCGTGATCACTTGCCGGAATTCAAAGTCGAAATAGATCAGGTCCGGCTGGTAATTATTGAGCACCTCGTGGACTTCCGCCAGCCACTTGTCCAGATAATGCTTGCTGGGTGGCGCGCCGGCCTGGTGCGGCTCCGTGTAGAGGTCAGAATACTGCGGGTCGGCAGCATCGAATGCAAACGCCGGCTCATAATATCGCCACGCATAGCCGTGGTGAAATGTGGTGACGAAGCGGAGGCCTTGCTTTCGATACGCTCTCTCGAGTTCGCCCACGATGTCCCGGTGGGGGCCAAGTGCCACGCTGTTCCAGCGCGTGAGCGCGGAATTCCACAGGGCAAAGTTATCGTGATGGGCAGCGACAGGCCCGGCGAACTTCGCGCCGGCCCGCGTGAAGATTTCGGCCCAGGCATCAGCGTCAAACTTCTCCCCCGTGAACCGGGGAATGATGTCCTTGAAGCCGACCTTGTGCTGATCCCCGAACGTCTCCTGGTGGTAGTTGAACGCCGGGTGGTCGGGCTTGTACATCTGGTTGCCGTACCATTCGGCGTCTCCGGGGGAGTCTGAAGAGCCAACGGTCACCGGTCCCCAGTGGGTGTAAATTCCAAATTTGGCATCGCGAAACCACGCGGGGTCCTGGTGCTTGTGCAGCGAATCCCAGTCCGGCTGAAAGGGGCCGCGCGCGATCAGCGAGTCGATTTCCGCCGTGGCCTTGGCAAGATTCTTCTCCTCGATTTCGCGCGCCGCCGCGGAGTCGAGGCCTTGAAAGATGTTGCGGACATGCGGAGTTCCATGGCTCGCCGCCGCGCGGGCCGCAGTCGGCCAGGCGCCAAGTGTGTGGCCGATGGCTGCGCACAATCCGTTCTGAATAAACCTGCGCCGGTGCATGGTTCCCGTCTTTTCGGAATGAAGCGTTCTGCCCTAAAGAGCTGAGCAAGAATAATGACACGCCATAAGCCGGAGATCAAGCGCGTAGCGCTGTGCAGCGAAGGTTGGCGCATTCCTCCAGAACTATGGACTTCTCCCTGCGTCGCCCGTCTGCCCTCTCGTTTCGTCCTTCGTTTGGCGCTTCTCCGCGTTTTTCGCTTGACAAAACCTTTGGTTAATGGTAGCCTATCCTGGTTGTCGCTTTGAGATCCTTTTGTCGCAGATTGGCAGCCGGTCCGCAGTCGCCGGAAGGATAGCGGGAACTCTCCCGGGTTGAGGGAAAAAGCAGTTGGAAAAAAATACAAAAGCAGCGGGAACGAAGCTAAGAAGTCATTGAAAACAAAGGAAGCCATGTTTTAATGAATGGCCCGCAGAACCAAGCGAAAGCCCACATTCCGATGGCGAGGCGGGGCAAATGACACAACGTCGGCTACAGGACCGGCGGACCTGCAGGGGCGGCATAAGCGGAATCGCGGGGTGTTCCTTGCTGAGCATCCTCTGCGCCGTCGTTTTCTTTGGCATCACGCGCGCGCCATCGGCGCAAGCACAGAAGCCCGGCTCCCGGGAACCGCTGGCTCTGCCTGCCGCCTGCCAGAATCTAGGCAAATCTAGCCAGCGTGTGGGCAATCTCTTGACGGACATGTCACGCCACGCCACCGCGGAGGGATACAACGCGCTGGGGGCTGCCTATGCAGAAGCGAACAAGCTGAACTGCGCAGTCCCGGCTTTTGAGAACGCCCTGCGGCTTGACGATCAGGATTGGCGTGCCCGCTACAACCTGGCCCTGGCGTTAATCCAAAAAGGCGAAGCGAAGCAGGCTACGGATCAACTCCGCATTCTTATCCAACAGAAACCCGAGTCGCCGGAGGCACACAACGTCCTGGGCAGCATCCTGAGGCAGCAGGGGAAGTTGCCGGCAGCGGAGGAAGAGTATAAGACGGCGCTCAAATGCGATCCGTCGTTTGCACCGGCTGCTTTAGGGCTCGGGCAGACCCTGATTGACCAGAAGCGATACACCGCCGCCAAGGTCTACTTGCAGGATGCGCTGAAGGCTTCGACGGCCCCGGAGACCCAGGCTCAGCTTCTAACCCTGCTTGCCGTGGCTTATGCCCAGAACGGCGAAACCGAGCAGGCCATTGGAACGCTCGAGCGGATGATCAGGGACCATCCCGACGATGCCGAGGCGCACTTCAATCTGGCAACCGTTTATGCCAGGCAAGGGCCGGCTCTTGGATATCAGAAGGCCATCGCAAACTTCAAAGACGCGGTGCGGCTTGATCCCAAATACGACGCGGCCCGCTATTCCCTGGCCAAGGTGCTGGTGCAGATCGGCCAGTTCTCCGACGCCGTCTCCTACCTGGACGAGTATACCCGCCACCAGCCCAAGGACGCGGAGGGTTTTCATCTGCTCGGGTCTGCCTTTGCGGGTCTCGATCAAGTCCCCAGAGCCGTCGAAGCCCTCGAGCGCGCAAGGGAGTTGAAGCCCGGCGATTACCTGATCCGTTACGACCTCGGCTCGGCGTCGGCGAAGGCAGGCAACACGAAGCAGGCCATCGAACAACTGCTGGCGGCCGAAAAACTCAATCCTGCGTTTGCCGATACGCATTACCAACTAGCGCTGCAACTGCGCAAGCAGGGGGACGCGGCGCGCTCGAGGCAGGAGATTCAGCTATTTCAGAAATTGAAGAATCAGGTAACCGAAGAGACCGAGGCCGGGAACCTCAATAACGAAGCCAATCGCCTTCTGCAAGAAGGAAAAGCGCAGCTAGCTGCCGATGCCTATCGCAAGGCGGTCCAACTTGACCCGAATAATGCCCAATGGCAATACAATCTCTCTCTGGCGTTGGCCAGACTGGGCGATCGGGAAGGCCAGAAGACGGCGCTCAAAAGGGCGCTCGAAATTGATCCCAATGTGGCGGCCACGCACAACGATCTTGGCCTGCTTTGCTTATCAGAGCACAATCTGGAAAGCGCGGAAAAGGAGTTCCGCGCCGCGCTCGAGATTGACCCCAAATTTGCGGAGGCCCAGAACAACCTGGGTGTCGTCTACAGCGAGCAAGGAGAGGATTCTGAAGCGCTCGCGCTCTTCCGGCAGGCGACCGAGAACGACCCCCGCTACGCTCGAGCCTTCGTCAATTTAGGCCTTCTGATGGCGCGCCAGGGAGACCTGGGCGGCGCGAAGGAACAAATCCAGCAGGCGCTGAAAATCTCTCCCCACAACCCGGGTGCTTTATCCGCGCTGGAGATGATTGAGAGCAGGATGAGCCCGAAGCCGGAAACTCCGCCCCCTCAATAAATCTATATATCTAGCCTACTGCCAAGGACACGGCCGGCTGAGGGAATCTTAGTCAAGCGTCAATTCAATGATCGTGTCCAAGCGGTCGCGCTGGTTGTCCGGCACCCGCAATTCAAGGCCGCCCGCGGTTTGCTTGCATTGCGCTTCCCCGCCCTTCAGGCGCCGCGCCGATTTCACGGCGTGATCCAAGGGGGGCAGCCGCAGCGTATCTCCCGGCCAGGAGAGTACGTGTACGTAGACCTTGTTTCCGCGCCGGGTACTCGCGCCCCAGAGGCCCGGCTCAAACGGGCCGCCTCGTGTCCCATAGATGCTGTCGCCGTTGGCCTTAAGCCAGGCGCCGATATTCAGCAGGGCATCTTTCTGCCGCTGCTCGAAACGGCCATCCGCCATGGGTGTGACGTTCAGGTTGAAATTGCCGCCGCCGCCCACGGTCTCCACCATGTAGCGGATGATGTCCTCCGGCGATTTGTACTTGTCGTTGGCCATCCAGGCCCATTGCTCGCCCATCGTGATCCATGATTCCCAGGGATACGGCGCAGGGCCGCCAATGTACTCCTCACGGTCCAGATAATCGCCCGCGTAGACCTCAGGATTCCAGGGCTTTGAATAAAATACCCAAAGGGCCTTTTCGTAGCCCAGGGCCCGCGCCTCCTCGTCGCCCGCCTTGTCATCGACCCGATTGCTGACCAGGAGGTCATTTTTAAGGCTGTGGAGGTAGCGATACAAATCACCTCCGCGCTGATGCGTCCAGCCCGGATCCCAATTGCCATCGAGAACCAGGTTCTCAATGCCGTAGTTCTGGATCAGTTCCTTGAGCTCGGCCTTCATATAGCTGAGGTAGCGCTCGAAATCCGGCGGGCGATCCAGGTTGAAGCCGGGTCCACCCCGGTTCGGCGTACTGCCCGGCGCCACGCCTCCGGCATAGTCGTATTGATAGAAGTCCAGAATCGAGTAATAGACGCCAAACATAATGCCTTGTTTGCGGCAGGCATCGGCGATCTCTTTGAGCCAGTCCCGGTGGAAGGCGGTGTGCATGATGTTGTAGTCAGTTTGCTTCGTGTCCCACATCACGAAGCCATCGTGATGCTTACTCACCAGCGCCACATAACGAAATCCCGAGCCCTTGAGCAACTGCGCCCACTCCTCCGCATTGAAAAGGACGGGATTGAACTCCTTGTAGAGCGAGTCGTAATCCGGCGCAGGCACCTGCGCACTGCTTGACCATCCGACTAATTCCGATCCTGGCACCGCCGTTCGTCCAACCCGTGACCAGCCAATCTCGGTTCCACGTAAAGCGATTGGCCCCCAGTGCATCGTCAGGCCAACTTTGGCATCCTGCCATTTGGCGAGGGCCGCCTGGTCGGTTTCCAGGTTCGGATTCAGATCGCCGCCGCCGATGTGAGATGCCCTGGCGGCGGCCCTCGAAAATGAAATCGCTAAGATAAGAAGAGCAACACCTCGTGTTGATACATGTTTAGTCATAATACGCCCGCTGGCCTTCCCTTCCCCGGATCTCGCCGCGGTTTCGTGGCATCATAACACAATCAATGCAATCCCGTACTGGCACGATATGCGATACTTTGGGGGATCGAACCTGAGCCTGGTATGCCTGAGACTGAACTCAAGCCGGCATTGCAGGAGTCCGCTGCCACGACATCCGTGCGCGGACTTCTCACGTGGGGCGCGGTAGTCCTCATTTTCCTACTCGTCTACGCACCCGGCCTGTATCGACCTGCCTTGCTGGACGATGCGGATGCGACCCATGCCGAAGCCGCCCGCGAAATGATGACAAGCGGCGACTTTATCACTCTGCATGTCAATGGGGTCCGTTATCTGGAAAAGGCGCCGTTGCCTTATTGGCTGGTAGGGTTGAGCTATCGTGCCTTCGGAGTGTCCGAATTCTCCACGCGGCTCCCGACCTTCCTTGCAATTCTCCTGTCGGTTGCCCTGGCGTCGATCTGGGCGCTGCGCGCCTTTGGAAGGCGTGCGGGCGTTTACGCGGGATTGTTCGTTGCCACCTCAGTCGGGTTCTATCTTTTCACTCGCATATTCATCCCCGAAGCACTGCTGAGCCTGCTGGTCGGATCGTCTCTTTACTTCTTGTTGACGGCCATGGAAGCGCGCGAGAAGAGTCCGTGGCGTTGGTACGCCGGCTACGCGTGCGTGGCGCTCGCGGTCCTCAGCAAGGGATTGATCGGCATCGTGTTCGTAGGTTTAAGCACGGCGGGATACTTATTGTGGAGCGGGGATTGGAGTCGTTGGAGGGAGTTTCGCCTTGCCGGCGGCTTCGGGCTTTTCCTCTTTATCGCGGCGCCCTGGCACCTCCTGGCAGGCATTCGAAACCGCGGCTTCTTCTGGTTCTACTTCGTTAACGAACACTTCCTGCGTTTTCTGGGGAAACGCTACCCGATGGATTACAACAAGCTCTCTCCGCTGGCCTATTGGGGCTTAACGCTCGTTTGGCTCTTCCCCTGGAGTTTGTTTCTGGCGCTTATCTTCCGAACCGGAAGCCGCAGGGCCACAATCTCTGTGCCGCCTCTCGGCCACCTGCCGTACCGTAATTCGGGATTTGCCGAGGGCTTGAACTTCCGCGCGCGAACCCGTCTGCTCTGCTGGATATGGTCAGGAGTGGTGCTGCTCTTTTTCGCCTTCTCGACGAATCAGGAGTATTACACCTTCCCTGCGTATCTGCCTCTGCTGATTCTCCTGGCGGGAGCGCTCGCCGCGGAGGAAGAAGCAAACCCCGGGAGCCGCTGGCTTTTCATTCCGAGTATCGTATACGCCGGCCTCGGCGTGAGTCTCGGTGGCATTCTGATGGCCGGCTTGTGGGCCTCGCGGAGCAAGCCGTTCATCAGCGACATCGGGACGGCCATGGCGGACCGCAATGTCGGCAATAATACGCTGGCGATGACGCACTTTTTCGACCTCACCACGGATTCTCTCGCTGCCCTCCGCCTGCCCGCGCTGCTCGCAGCGGTGGCGCTTATCGCGGGCTCCCTCCTTGCCCTCTGGCTGCGCGCTCGAGGAAAGAACTTTGCTTCCACTTGGGCCGTCGCTTGTGCTACCGGCCTGCTTTTCCTTGCTGCGCAGCTAGCCTTGATCCGCTTTGAACCTTTTCTTTCTTCCCGGCTGCTAGCGCAGGAGATCGCACGCCTGGCAGCGCCCACGGATAAGGTTATGATTTACGGCGACCAGGCGTATGGTTCGTCGCTGCTCTTCTACCTTAAGAGGCGGATCTATTTGATTGACGGCAACACGACATCGATGTGGTTTGGCTCGCGATTCCCGGACGCTCCGGCGATATTCCTTGATGACGCTGATTTAGTGCGCCTGTGGACGGGGCGCGATCGGATATTCCTTTTTGTGCCGCCGGACGAGATCGCCCGCGCGAAACAGGTGATTCCTCAGCCGCAATATATCGTCGCCCAAAGCTCAGGGAAGGTCGTCTATTCGAACCAAAGGTAGCGTCAAACCCTACGCCGCAGCATCGGGCGACTTTCGCGCTGAACGGCTCGGGCCGGACTTGCGCGCCATCTTGCCGCCCGCGATGAGCTGGTAACGCTCGCCACGCCACACAATTTCCGTGCCCCAAAAGCTTGCGCACCACAGCAAAAATCCCAAAAGATCCCGCACCGGATATAGCCAGCAAAACCGCAGTGATCCGGAGTCACGGACCACCTCCCATCCCGTCACAATTGAAAGAACAACACGATTCAACATCGCCACGCACAGCAGCCCGAAGCCCAGTCTCCAGCTGCCCATGACGAGTCCTGCCGCTAAGCCAAGCAGGCCGAAAGGCATCGCAAAAGTCATGAGAGCGCCGACGTGACCCAGGGGACGGGAGAATCGCGTGCTCTTCATCCAGCGGAGTTGGTGGAGCAGTGAGGTTCGCGCGGAAAAGTTCACAGCTACGTGTTCGATGATATGGCGTGAAAGGAGTACTCTCTTTCCGGCCGCATGCGTAAGCTGACCCAGGAGAAAATCATCCGAGCAGTAGTCGCCGAGCACCCGGATCCCGCCGAGCTGAGCGAGAAGATCCCTGCGGGTGACCATGCAGGGACCGAGGGCAAATTTCATGCCCTCGAGTAACTCCGCCACCAGCACGCCGGACGACATTTCCACGGACATACCAAGCGCTTCCAACCGGGACCATAGGCCCCCGCAAGGCACGCCACGATAGATACACGTAACCAACCCGACGCTGGGATCCACGAGAGGCCCGACGACCTGCTTGACGAAGTCGGAGGCAACGTGCACGTCGCTGTCCGTAATCACCAGGTACGGATAGGAAGCCGCCGCAGTCATCTTCTCCAGGCAGTGCACCTTGGCATTTGGGTAAGTAGGTTCTCCGGAGTGCACAACTGTAACCCGAACGTCGGCATGTTTCAGTCGAAGTGCGTCCACGACTTTCAAAACTGGATCGCTCGCACTGCGAGCGCCGAATATCAGCTCAAAACTCGGGTAATCCTGCTGAAAGAAACTCTCCAGCCGCTGCTCCACAAAAGGCTCCATCCCGTAAAGTGGCTTCAATAGCGTAACCGCAGGCAAGGGCAGGTCTGCATCACCCGGGCAAACTGTTGCGGGAGTCACGCAGCGGAAGCGAATGGCCGCAGTCAGCGCCAGAAGCAGAAATATTGCGGAGGTCACGAGTCCGCCGAGCGAGACGAAGAGCAGGATTCGTTCGATCATCTGAAGATAGTTTACAGCGAAAAACAATAGACTCCAAAGTACACAATTGAGTGTAGAATTGAGGTCGGCAGGGAGCCAAACAAAACGGTTGCGATCCAGGGGGTTGTTCGTTGCATACTCCGATGCCAGTTGAGAGGCTGAATCCGTTTGCTCCAGGCATAGCCATGCATCAACCGGCCGGACCCGAGTCCAGGAAAGTGCATAAGGGGCGAGGCGCAGTAAGCCAATTCTGTGTCAGTCTCCTCATCCTGGGGGTCATAGTCACTGCTCTCTCGGCGCTCGGAGAGTCCGGGGCTGCCCAAGCAAAGAGCCTCCCAAAAGGTTCGACCGCGCACCTGGCCGCGCTCATCATCGACTATCCAATGGACGGTTCGATTTTTCCTCCCGAAATCACCCCGCCGACTTTTATCTGGCGCGACGATGCGTCGAGCGCCACCCATTGGCGGATCGACATCGCCTTCACCGATGGCTCGGTTGGAATGCGAATCGACTCCACCGGTGAGCGGATGTCCCTTGGCGAGATTGATCCGCATTGCATCTCTTCCACGAATGAATTACCCAAGCTGACGCCGGAGCAGGCGGCGGCGCACACATGGAGCCCCGAGGCGGAGATCTGGGAGGCCGTTAAGAAACGCTCCGTGGCGGGACCGGCGGTGGTGATCATCAATGGGTTCAGCGCCCAGGACGCCCGGCACGCGGTGTCGAGCGGCCGCGTGACGATCCTCACGTCGAAGGACCCTGTTGGCGCGCCCATCTTTTATCGCGATGTGCCACTGATGCCTTCCGAAACCGAGAAAGGCATCATTAAGCCTTTGGCCCCGGCTGCAATTCGGCTCATCGAATGGCGGCTGCGCGACATTGGCAAGATGCAAAGCCGCGTAGTTCTGAAAGACATGGTGGTCTGCGCCAACTGTCATTCTTTCTTCAAATCAATTTTCTTCAACTTGATGTTGGTGGATAACTTCATGTAAAAATTCTACCACAGAGATATAAAATGTCAAGTGTCGACCAAAACCCAACTGTGTAAGGATTTATATCGCCCAGACAACAGCCTTTACACTGTATTTGTTTAGAGAAACGCACCGAGGCAGTCGAAAATGCCGATTCAGCTACTTGATCACGCGGACAGCATACGTCGGGCAATCGCACCAGGAATCGCCCTAAAGCAAAAATCAGCGCTGGGGCAATTCATGACGCCCACGCAAGTAAAGCACCATTCATGGCATCTCTATTTCCGCCAAGCACACTACCTAAATGCACATTGCTTGATGCTGGGGCAGGGGTCGGCTCACTCACTTGCGCTTTCCTCGACCGCTGGGCCGTTTCCGACGGATTCTCCTTTCGTGATGTGCAGATAGATGCCTACGAGATTGACCCCATTCTGCGCGCACATCTTGATCTTACGTTGGCCCAATACCAGTCTCGGCTCCCCGTAAATTATCGTGCGATTCAAGATGATTTTATCGAAGCAGCTGCAATGCAAAGTTTAGCTCCTCGACAATATACACACGCGATCTTGAATCCGCCTTACAAGAAAATCAACAGCCTATCAAATCACCGCATGATATTGCGGCAAGTAGGTATTGAAACCGTTAACCTATATTCGGCATTTGTTGCTCTAGCCTTGTCTCTGATGAAGCCGGGTGGTCAGCTAGTCGCCATCATCCCACGCAGTTTTTGTAATGGTCCAGACCATCGCCCGTTCCGCGAATTCCTGCTTACGCGCGCCGCATTGCGGCACCTTCACCTTTTCGCATCACGAACTAAAGCATTCAAGGACGATGACGTGCTTCAAGAGAACATCATCATGCGGCTGGAGTGCGCTGGCGTCCAGAGCAGTGTCATGGTTTCCAACTCCACTGACGATAGCTTTAGCGATCTTGTGACTCATGATCAGCCCTTTGACCGGATTGTCATCCCGAATGACCCGGACAAATTTA
>CAWIUZ010000310.1:0-10483 GCA_963838915.1 uncultured Acidobacteriota bacterium | reverse complement strand
CAACATGACAGCGGCCGGAGCAGGTCCACAGCCTGCGCCGCGATTCCTCCCGCGAAGTAGAGCGGAGGCGAGGCACTTAATACGATCGCCGCCGCTCGCCAGAAGGTGATAAAGGTGAGCATGGCGGTCGTCGCCACCATGACGCGAGGAAGCGCAGGAATGCTCGGGCGCGGCGTGGACTGTTCTGTTCGATTACTCCCATGTTGGGTAGTCAGGTGAGTCTTCTCGCGTGAAACGGTGCAGGTAACGCTTGAATTCCACGGCGCTGTGCCAGGGCTGGAACGCGAAGGTGGTCGCCCACATGAACCAGAATTCCGTTTCGAAAAACCCTGGCGAAAGCCAGTCGGTGATGCAGCTTGACCCCAGCGAGGCTTCCTCTGCCCGGCTGAGTCTCAGCAATTCCATGCGATCCTGCATGGAAAATCCCATTGAAGTCACGGGAACCTTCGCGCGCCGACGGTCCACGAGCCTCGCCCGCGCATGCGACTTGTGCTGGGCATTGAACTCCACGGTTTCCTCGAACACCGACTGGCCCGGGTCGGTTTAGCGAGGGAATGGTTTTAAAAAGGCCCCACGTGCATTCGTAATTGTCGGTGGTCAACATGCGACCGCCGCGTAAGGAATAACCGCCCGCAACAGCCGGCGCCATCAAGGCTCCCGCCCATTACGGGCAGTGCTTCGAGATCGTGATGTCTTCACCCCGTATACCTCCATCGCGGATCATGAAGGCGGCGGCAGCCAAAGAACCGATTCCGCCTCCAACCGCAACCACTTTCGTGTTTTTGTTTGTCTTGGCCATTTTTTGCACGCCTTTCCACCGCCGCGACTTGAACTCGCCGGGGGAACTGCGTGTAACGATACGCGATCCTTCCTAACCGCCTTTGATGCGAGTAGAAGAAAGGAATCTCGCGAACATCAAACCGCAATGAGGAACTAGATTCTGCGCGGTCGCATGGCCTTTTCGGAAAACCGATTTTCACCCCGGATCAAGTCCGGGGCAGGCTTTTTCCGGGACATGCTCTAATACCGAGCGAATTCGAGGGCGACGGTCACCGGCTACTCATCGACGAATCGGAACTGGCGCCCGCGATACGAATCCCGGCGAGGTTGACGTTGCAGCGCCACGCCAGCATCTCGACGCCAGCCTGGCGCGCCCGATCGAAAGCCGCGGCATAAGCCGGGTCGATATCGCGGGCAATTGCGAAGCGATCGGCCGAGGGGATCTGAATGATTCACGAAAGTTCCGGGGGCGTATTTCACCTACGACGCCGCCATCAAAGACTCGGACGGTCATTTCTGGGTTCTCGGCCGTGTGGACGACGTCATCAACGTGGCCGGGCATCGCCTCAGCACGATGGAGATCGAAAGCGTGGTGATGGAATGCAAAGGCGTTGCCGAAGTGGCCGTGGTGGGCGTGCCCGACCCGATCAAAGGCCTGGTGCCGGTGGTCTTCGTCACTTTGCGCAGCGGCTTCACTCCCTCGGATTATCGCCGCAAAGAAATCCGATCGCACATCGAGTCTCGAATTTCCAAGATCGCCTCTCCCCGCTTCATATTCTTCACTCCGGCCCTTCCCAAGACGCCAAGCGGCAAAATCATGCACCGTCTTCTGGCGGAACTGTCCATCACGGGCGCCGTTCAAGGTGACCTGACCGGCCTTGAGGATGCGTCTGCGGTCGAGAAGATCCGCGAGGTTGTGACGGGCGAGTGAGGAAGGCCGAAGGCAGTAGGCAGTGGGCAGTAAGCACTGGGCAGTTGTTCACACAGTACCGCATTTGGCGCACTGTGTCATTCCGAGCGCAGCGAGGAATCTCGCTCCGCACCTGGTGAGTGAGAACCAGAGCGAGATTCCTCGCTGCGCTCGGAATGACAGCGTTTTTGAGGGCCGGACATGATTGGCCCTCGACTTTCGACTTTGGTCTCTCGACTCTCAACTGCTCGACTCTCAACTCCTCTAGACAGTTCCGCAACTCTCCGCTATTCTTGTTGGTCAATTTATTTGGAAAAATAAGGAGGAAGATCATGTCGTCAGTGAAAGTTGGGTTTTACGGCCACGTCCGGCAGTATCACAATTTGAAGGCTGAACTTGACGCGGCTATCCTCGAAGTCCTCGAGAGCGGAAGTTTTGTAATGGGCCCCAAGCTCAAGCAATTCGAAGCAGAGCTTGCCAAGTACTGCAACACCAAGGAAGCGGTGGGTGTGAATTCCGGAACGGACGCACTGTGGCTTGCGTTTATGGCGCTCGGCATTGGGCCCGGCGACGAGGTCATCACCACCGCGAACACGTTCTTTGCGACGGCCGAAGCCATCTGGGTCGCAGGCGCCACAGCCGTGTTCGTCGACTGCGAGCCGAAGACCTGCAACATTGACACGAACTTGATCGAGGCGGCCATTACGCCCAAGACCAAGGCTATCGTGCCGGTGCACCTTTACGGCCAAGCGGCGGACATGCGGGCTGTGTCGGCGATTGCCCGCAAACACAACCTGCTGGTGATCGAAGACAACGCGCAAGGGATGGGTGCGCGCGGCGCGGACTTCGCGCTGGGCGAACTTTCCGACGCGGTGTGCGCCAGCTTCATCATCCAGAAAAACCTGGGCTGCTTTGGCGACGGTGGAGCCGTAGTCACCAACCGTCCGGAAGTAGCCGAACACGTTCGCAGGCTGCGCAACCATGGCTCGCTGAAGCGCTCCGTGCACAGCATGGGCTACAACAGCCGCCTGGACGATCTGCAAGCTGCGGTTCTCAGCGTCAAGCTGAAGCAACTCGACCGCTGGAACGACCAGCGGCGCGGCTTCGCGGCCCAGTATGACGAGGGCTTGAAGAACACCTCGCTTAAGCTGCCTTATGCCGTTCCGGGGTTCCGCCACATCTATCACCTCTACGTGGTCGAGACCGACAAGCGTGACAACCTGCAAGCGTTTTTGAATGCGCGGGGCATTACTGCACTTACCCATTACCCCATTGCCATTCATCAGCAGGAAGGCTATCCGTGGGGCAAATGCGCGCGCATCTCCGGCTCACTCAAACACGCAGAGGCCTCGGCGGCACGTGTGCTCTCACTGCCCATGTTCCCCGAGCTGACTCAAGAGGAAGTGCACGCCGTGATCGAGGGCGTGGTTGCTTGGGACAAGTCGAGTCATTGAGCCATCGCTGCTAGGATTCAGGATTCGGGATTCAGGGATGCCCGATCCTGAGTCCTGAGGACGAACTGCCGTATCGTGCGAGCGGAGCGAGGGTCTCGGCTTGGCTGTCTCGAAAGTCTGTCATTCTGAGCGAAGCGAAGAATCTGCATTGGTTCGCCTCGGGACTGTTCGAGCCTTCTTGGCTTCATCTTTCAATCTTCCTTCGATTCAGGCGCCCTGAATCCTGAATCCCGAATCCTGAATCCTCCGGAGGAGTTCATGAGTTCCAATCGAGAGTACACCGTTGTGGTTGCAGGCATGGGCAAGCGCGGCACGCACCACGCCTCGGCGTTCCAGAAGAACAGCCGCTTCCGTCTGGTCGGCCTGTGCGACATCGACGCAGCCCGCCTGGAAGCAGCCGCAAAGAAATTCGACGTAAGCGAAACCAGCGCCGACGCTCCTGCGTTGCTGAAGAAAACGCGACCTGACATTTTCTGTTTTTGCACGCTTCCTGATTTGCGCTTGCCTTTGGTCCGCGCAGGCGTTGAGGCGGGCGCGCAGCTCATCGCCTACGAAAAGCCCACGGCGCTTTCTACCAACGAAGCGCTCGAGATGATGAAACTTGTGCGAGACGCGGGAGTGAAAACCGTGGTGAGCCACCAGCACCGCTACGGCGACCACTACAAGAAAGTGAAGGAGATCATCTCGAGCGGCGCGCTGGGCCGCGTGCACACCGTTTACGGCCACGCCACCGGCTGGATGATGCACATGATGACGCACCTCATCGACTACGCTCGCTGGTACAACGATTACGCGGAAGCGGAATGGGTGGCTGGGCAGGCGCACGGCACGGGCAAGTTCACGGACAACCACCCCTCCCCGGACTACATCGGAGGATTCATCCAGTTTGCGAACGGTGTGCGCGGCATCGTGGAATGCGGCGAAGGCGCACCGGATGTTCCCGAGGTCGACTACTGGTGGCGCAAGGCCCTCATTGGCGCGCAAGGTTCCGAAGGCTTCGCGGAAGCGCTGACGGGCGGCGGCTGGCGCGCCGTCACTCGGCAGGGGATAAGCTCCGGCCCGGGCTGCATGGATTACGAGCACGACATGGGCCCGTACGTCCAGGAGATGGTCGACTGGCTCGACGACGAAAACAAGATTCACCCCTGCAACGGCGAGAGCGCCTTCAAGGATTTCGAGATCATGATGGCGCTCTGCCGCTCCGCAGTGCAGCGCGGCAAAGTGATGCTGCCTCTCGGACCGGGCGAGCCGGAACTTGAAGCGCTCAAGAAGGTGTTGGAAATTAGCCCGGCCTACCGACGGCGTGACTGACTTTCATTTTTCCGCGGGCGCGAGTGGCGCATACGTCGCGACGCTCTGTGTCGCGTTGTATGCGCCTCTCAAGGCCACAGCATCATTGTGCTCGCTTCAGCTGCGCCACCGTGTAGACTGCAAACTCCTTTCCCGGCGGCGCCAGCCAGAACGTTTCCTCGATCTCATTGGCCGAAACAATTCGGTACTGCTTCTTGGCGCGAAAACCAGGGAGATTCTCGATGTGTGTGGTCACGAATTCGAGAGTCTTGCCATCCGCGCCGACCGAATCCAGAACGTATTCATTAACGAACCCTTCGCTGTGGAATTGCCTCCAGAGGATTTTGTTCATCGCCTTGTCGTAACTGAAAACGCCGAAGTCCTCGTGAGCAAGAGGCTTTCCCCCGGGGTCTTTCGGTTGATAAACGGACTTGTCCCGCTGAAACAGGAACTGGTCATTCAGCTCGAACCGATATTCGCGCGCCGTTGTTCCGTTGCCGGGCTTGCCCGAGGTGGCGCCCTCCCACTTTCCTACGAACGGGCGCAGCGGCGCCCAGGGATCCGACTGAGTCTGGGCAAGGGCGCTAAGGGCGATCACGGCGGCGATCGGCAGGAGACGAAATCGTTTCATTGTTCCTCCTCTTTGACACCTAGGTTATCCCCACTCCACAGGTGGCGCATCTATAAGGTCATCGGCGTTGTCAACTAGAATTTCTGAGCCTGGTTCGTCCTTTTAAGAAACACTGGCACCGCCTGCGGGACGCGTGACACGCGCCGGCTCTTACTTCCTCCGGATCTTGCCTACTTGCTACCCGCCGGCGCGCGGCGCGCGGCCTGCGGGCGGTGCCCTCCTTAGGGACTGCTTTTCAGCCGCCCACGCCCTCTTACTGGAAACTGGAGGGCGCGGGCGGCTGATGATAATCTTCCTCAGTTTCGGCGCCTGGGGGGCGTAGTCGTCCGGTGCGATTCCACCATACATCTATTCGACCCTGGTTTCAGGCCATGATGACGACTTCTGACTCCCCGCTCTCGAACGCAGGGAGGCCGGTAGCCCCATCAGACAGACGGCCATGGTTAGGCCAGCGCCACATCCCCGAGCATCCCGGCATGTGAACCGCGCCGACAAAACTCCTGATAATCGATCTTATCCCGTAGCATAATATACAATCGGATAATCAGCTTTCGAGCGATCGCTACCTTCGCAATGGACTTGCCCTTACGAAAAGTCAGACGCTTATACAGTCGGCTCAGCCCCGCATCCCCTCGGCTGGCCGACTGGCCCGCCTCCACCAACAAAAACCGCAGCAGTCGGCTCCCCTGTTTGGTCAGGTGTCCAAATCGCTGCTTCCCGCCGCTGGAGGCTTCGGCAGGAATCAGGCCCACATAACTGGTCACCTGGCGAGTCTCCGAAAAACGCTCCACCTCACCCAAAATCAGGACCGTCGCCAGCGCCGTCAGCGGTCCTACCCCGGGGTGAGTCATCAGCCGCTGCGCCTCCGGCCGCCGCTCCACCTCGGCCTTCAGCCGTTCATCTAACTCCTCCACCCAACTGTCGAGTTGATGCAGCAGGCGCAGCAGGTCCCCTCGCCGCCGCTCCGTCCCTTCCCCTACCGGCAAGCCTTCCAGTTGTTTGAGCCCCGCCGCCGTCCACAGCCGCTGCCGCCGCCGCAACCCGTGGTTGAGCGCGATCGCTTGCAACCCGTTCTTAGCCCGCGTCCGCATCTGCACCAGCTGATGCCGGTGCTCCAGCAGCACCCGCACCTCCCGCTCCTCCACGCTCGGCAACCAGAGGCGCGGAAAGCGGCCTTCCGCCAGCAACTCCAAAAGGTGCCCCGCATCCCGCCGATCGTGCTTCTGCTTGCGCGTCTCCGAAGCTCGAATTTTCGCCGCGTCCCCCACCGCTAGTTCATGCCCCAACTCGCTCAGCATCTCAGCAAACCACAACGTGTACCCCGTGCTCTCGATGCCCACTAAAACCGGCGGCTCCAAGCTCTGGTAGAATCTCTTCGCTTCTCCGTTCTCGTGCTCCAGGCGTTTCTCCACCACCTCCCCGGTCTCGCTGTCCAGCATCGCAATTTGCTGGAAGCGCGTATGCAAATCACAGCCTATAATAATCATGTCTCGGCTCCTCCCTTGTGAGAGTTTCTGGTTCTCTGACAAGTCCAGTTTAACTCTCCTCGAGGAGCCGATGACCTTATGCCATCAGACGTGCCGCCGTCAGGCATGTCTGCGCCACGGCGTTGCTGAGGCCCGGGCCAGAGCCGCATACATCCCGACGAGAGGCGTCGGGACGTATGCGCCACACCTGAATCCCGGATCCTCTCATCTGAGCGCCTCGACGATGTGCTTGAACGCCACCATGCCCGGATCGTCTCTTCCAACGCTCTTCTCAGCGAAGATGCGAGCGCGGCCCGTCCGGGACGGCTGCTCGCGAAATCGCTCTAGCGCCGCCGAGACCGCCTGATCCGCGGTTGCAGCCAGAGCGGCAGGATCATCAAGGCCATCAGTTGCGGTGCGAGCGGCCTCGATGGCGTCGAGCACAGTTTTCTCCCCGAGCTTCCCTCCGCTGCGCTGCGACATCGCAGAGACTGCGCCTCCGAGCAACGATGAGACTTCAGCCCAGGGAACTTCGCGCCGCCCTCGGGTGGACTTTGCGGCGCTCATGAGGCCAGTGGCCAGCAAGGTCCCGTATGTCGAGCCCGAGAGGCGCGTCAAAGCCTGAGCGCATTTGAGCAGCGCCATGCCGACGTCTTCCGGCAGGTTGGGCAGTTCGGCGAGCACGCTGCGCCCGCCGCGCACCATGGTCACTCCCAAATCGCCATCGCCCAAAGCGGCGTCGAGCGCGTTCAATTCGTCCGCGCAGGCTTCGAGCTTCGCAACAACACGTTTCACCGCTTCGCCGAGTACTGTGGTGGTGAGCCCGGTTGGCATGTTATATCCTCAGGAAGGGACAATCACAGGGAGCTTTGAGCAGCGACTCCAATTCGTCATCAAGCTTGCAGAAAGTGATCGACAGCCCTGCCATCTCCATCGAGGTCGCATAGCGGCCAACTAAAGGCATCACAATCCCTGCTCCCACATCCTTCAAGCGCTTCGCCACCCGGCGGTAGACGATATAAAGTTCTTCATGAGGTGTCGCTCCCAAGCTGTTGATCAACAAAGAAATGCTATCTCCAGACTTGATCGGCATGTCGCTCATTAGGCGGGAAACCATCTCGTCCGCAATCGCGTCCGCGGGCCTCAGTGGTCCGCGCTCGACGCCGGGCTCGCCGTGAATCCCCATGCCGATTTCCATCTCATCGTCACCGAGTGAAAAGGTCGGCCGCCCGACGCTGGGGACCGTGCACGGTGTTAGTGCCACGCCAATGGTGCGGCAGGCGTCCACCGCCTTCCGGGCAACCGCGGTGACTTGCTCGAGAGTTGCCATGCTTTCGGCCTTGGCCCCGGCAAGTTTATAGGCGTAAATTAGCCCCGCAACGCCACGCCGTTTGGCGCGCTCTTCCGGCGGGGCGCTCGCCACGTCATCCGCCACGCGCACCGTGGCGCTCGCGATGCCCTCCATCTCGAGAATCTCGCCCGCCATGTCGAAATTCATGTTGTCCCCGCCATAATTCCCGTACAAACGCAGGACCCCCGCGCCGCCGTTCGCCGCGCGCATCGCCTCCGCCATTTGCTCGGCCGATGGTGAAGAGAAAACGTCGCCAATGGCGCAAGCGTCCAGCAGTCCCTTGCCGACGTAGCCCGTGAACACCGGCAGGTGGCCGGATCCTCCACCCGAGACAATTCCAACTTTTCCCTTCACGGGACCATCGACCCGCGCAATCACCCGCTCCTCGGGACCCAGCCGCCGGTAGTACTCGGGATGTGCCAGGCACAACCCTTCCAGCATTTCGTCAACATACGCAAAAGGATCGTTGAGGATTTTTTTCATTGGACTCTCCGGCGTAAGAATCTCAGGTTTCGGTTCGAAAAGCAACAAACGCGCAGCAGAATTAGAACGAGTTTAGCGAGCAGAGGAAAGAACTTCTGACTCAGGACACGGGGGACCAACGTGCAGTCACTGACGTTGCGCCATCTTCGCCTTCAGCTTCCGTACGACGCCTTCGGCGGCAGCGATTTGGCGGGCGACTTGGCGGGGGGCGGTCCCGCCCGTCATGTTTCTCCGATTGACTGAGTTTTCAGGGGAAACCGCGACGCGACGCAGGGCTTCGTCCCAGGAAGGCACAAAGCGCTCGGCTTCGGCAGGACTGACGCCGGCGAACGTCCTGCCTTGGCCTGTGCAGTAGCTTACGAGTTTACCCACCTGCTCGTGAGCTTCGGCGAAGGGCACGCCGCGGCGAACAAGTTCATCGGCGAGATCCGTTGCCGTCAGGAAGCCCTGCGAGGTGGCGTCTTTCATTCTTTCGGGATGAAGCTCGAGCGTGGCGGCGACACGGGAGGCAATCGAGAGCGCCTCGCGAGTGGTATCGACGGCGCCGAACAACGCTCCCTTATCCTCCTGCAAGTCGCGGTCGTAAGCCAGCGGAAGGCCTTTCACCAGCGCCAACAGCCCCGTGAGCCTGCCGAGGACTGTTGCCGATTTGCCCCGGATCAATTCCAGCGAATCGGGATTCTTCTTCTGCGGCATCAGGCTGCTGCCCGTGCTGTAAGCGTCGGCCAGTTCCACAAAGCCGAAGCCCGGCGAGGAGTAGATGATCAAATCCTCCGCCCAGCGGCTGAGGTGAAGCATGGCGAGCGAGCAGGCAAAGACGAGCTCCGCCGCGAAATCCCGGTCTGAAGTGACGTCCAGACTGTTAGAAGCCACGCGCGCGAAACCGAGAGCCCGCGCCAGGCGCTCGCGGTCGAGTCTGTAGGCGGTCCCGGCCAGCGCCCCGGCTCCCATCGGCAATTCGTCGGCGCGGCTACGGCAAGCGTCGAGCCGGGAGGCGTCGCGCTTGAACATTTCGAAATACGCAAGTGCGTAATGCGAGAACAGTATCGGCTGGGCAGGCTGAAGATGCGTGTAGCCCGGCATCACCACTCGTTTGTGGCGCCGCGCCTGGCCAACCAGCGCCTCCAGCATGCCTGCGAGAGCCTGCTTAAGATCGTGGATGGCGTCTTTCGCGTACAGGCGAGCCTCCGTGGCCACGAGGTCATTGCGGCTGCGGCCGGTGCGGAGTTTGCCCGCCAGAGCGCCGATTCGCCGCCCCAATTGCGCCTCAACCCAGGTGTGTACGTCCTCGCTCGATTGCCCACGCGCCCAGTCGGGATTCCGCTCCACGTCGCGGCGGATGGCTCGAAGGCCCTGCGCCAACCGGCGCGCTTCCGACGATTTCAACACGCCCACCCGGCCCAGCTCCTGAACGTGGGCAAGGTTGACTCGGAGATCGTAGAAAATGAACCGCTGGTCGAGCGAGAAGGATTCGGAAAACTCTTCGAAGCGCGGATCGCGGCGGCCCTTGAAGCGTCCCCCCCAAAGTGTCATGCGGTTCTCCCAGTTGATGACGCGAAAGCGCCTGGCCTGTCATTCTGAGCGAGGCGAAGAATCCCGGCAGTTCCCCAGGCTTCCAACCTCAGAGATGCTTCGCCCAGGATGACCGCGAATCCGGAGTTAAGGCAAGCAACACAGGCGTTTCCGAGCCCTATCAGGGGCGGCATAGAGTAGCCCACGCCGTAAGAAGGTGTGAAAAAATCGTCTGTCATGCTGAGCGAAGCATCTGCATTTTATCTCTTTGAAAACAAATGCAGGTTCCTCGCTTCGCTCGGAATGACAGGTCCTGGCGATTATTTCACAGCTTCTAAGCCTTGGGTTGTTCGAACCCTCACCCCGCCTTCGGACCCCTCTCCCGCCAGGGCGGGAGAGGGGGACGGGGGTGAGGGTTGCGTCTCGCGACCCACGGCTCGCGCCGTGGGCTACTCTCTGCGGCCCTCTACGCGGGCCGAAACCTTGGTGGAGTCCCGACTTAGAAGACTGGCGGGCTGTCCGCAGCGAGCGATGCCTACACCATGCGCGCGATGCCTTCTGGGCGGCGGCGCTGGCAGCCGCAAGGCCAGCGGCAGGCCGAGGATG
>CAWIUZ010000309.1:0-4697 GCA_963838915.1 uncultured Acidobacteriota bacterium | reverse complement strand
ATTTGCCTTCCATCAAAGACCCGGAGTTCCTGGAGGACGTGGAGCGCAGACTCGAGAAAGCAGTGACGAGTGACAAGTGACTAGTGACAGGCAGGAGTCAGGATTGAGGAGTCAGGAGCGAGGACGCACGCGAACTACCCGTCAAAACGCAAAAAGGGTCAGCGAGGAATTCGCGGCTTAACTGAAGTCGTCTATACTGGTGATGTTCGGCCGCAAACATGGAAGAACCGCAGGTTACATCTGATGACCGTTCACTCTCGACGCCCTCTTTGCCAGAGGTCCACAGGAGCGTAGGCGTTCCCACCGGTGTGTCCTTCTGGAAAAAGGTGTTGGCGTTTTCAGGGCCGGGCTTTCTGGTGGCGGTCGGGTACATGGACCCGGGAAACTGGGCGACGGATATCGCGGGCGGCTCGCGCTTTGCCTACCAACTCATCTTCGTCCTCTTCTTGTCGAACTTAATGGCGATCCTGGTGCAGGCGCTTGCCGCACGCCTCGGGATTGTCACGCAATTGGATTTGGCACAGGCGTGCCGCAGCCATTATTCCCGCCGCACCAGCCTGGTCCTCTGGGTGTTATGTGAAATTGCGATCGCCGCCTGCGATTTGGCGGAAGTGATTGGATCGGCCATCGCCCTCAACTTGCTATTCCATATTCCACTCCTGATCGGCGTTTGCTTGACGGCGCTCGATGTACTGGCCATCCTCTACCTTCAGCACAAGGGGTTTCGTTACCTCGAAGCTCTCGTGGTGAGCCTCATCGGAACAATCGGAGCTTGTTACCTGGTGGAGTTGATTCTGGTCAAACCCGATCTCGCCCAAATCGCCAAAGGCTTTCTTCCCACGCCACAGCTTTTGACCAATCAAGAGATGCTTTATATTGGCATTGGAATGTTGGGCGCCACGGTGATGCCCCACAACCTCTATCTCCATTCCTCGCTGGTCCAGACGCGGGCCATCGAGCGCAGCAGGGAGGGAATCCGGACGGCGATTCGATTCAACATGCTGGATTCGGTTGTGGCGCTCAATTTTGCTTTCTTCATCAACGCGGCGATTCTCATCATGGCGGCGGGCACGTTTTATCGTCACGGGCTGAATCAGGTGGCGGAGATCCAGGACGCGTACTATACCTTGACACCATTGCTGGGTACGAAGATCGCCGCTGTACTCTTTGCAGTGGCCCTGCTGTGCTCCGGTCAAAACTCTACCTTGACCGGGACGCTGGCGGGCCAAATCGTAATGGAGGGATTTCTAAATATTCGCCTGGCGCCCTGGCTGCGCCGTCTGATCACGCGCCTTCTGGCGATTATTCCGGCGATTATTGCGGTGGCGTTTTTCGGAAGGAGTGGGACCGCCAAGCTCCTGATCTTCAGCCAGGTCATCCTAAGCCTGCAACTCTCGTTTGCGGTTGTTCCCCTAGTGCAATTCACCGGCAGCCGGAAGCAAATGGGAGAGTTCGTAAACCCGCTATGGCTTAAGATCCTGGCTTGGCTGTGCGCCGGCGTCATCGCCGCATTGAACGTTTATCTCCTGGTCCTGAGCGTCAAGGACTTGGTGGGATAATGAAAAAGGTTGTGTGTCATGCTGAGCGCAGCGAAGCATCCGCAGTGGCTCTACCAAAGCCAACAACTGCAGATTGTTCGCGCAGTTTACCCTGAGCGAAGCGAACGGGCTCAGAATGACAGGACGGCGGACCGTCACCCTGCCGGCGCGGGGTAGGCCAGCCTATATTGGGCCGGCAAGGATTCTCATGTTTAAGAAGATTCTCGTGGCGCTCGATCACAGCAAAGCAGACAGTGTTTTGCTGCCCCAGGTAAGGGAACTGGCGACGCTCACTCACGCGGAGGTTCTGCTGCTCCATGTCTCGACCGGCTGGGCGGCGCACTGGCAGGACAACTTGAATCTTTCCGACTCGCAGGAGATGAAGGAGGACCGCGAGTATCTGGAAAGCGTGGCACAGAAACTGCGAGGCGAAGGCCTGAGCGTGACGACGCGGCACGATCGGGGCGAGCCCGCGCAAGCGATATTGAAGACCGCGCGCCGCGAGGGTTGCGATCTCATCGCCATGGCGGCCCACGGCCACAAGTTGATTTCGGACCTGATCCATGGAACCACCATTACCAAGGTCCGCCATGAAAGCGAGATCCCGATTTTTCTGGTCAAGGCCAGACCGGATTGAGGAACCACAAGGACACCAAGACACGAAGAAGATTCTGCCCTGAGTGCTCCGTCCTACTAAGGGTGAGTTTTTTCGTGGCGCGCGAAGAAAAGCAGATCCTTCGCGCAGTTTACCCTGAGCGGGCAAACTGCGGGCCCTTCGCGGAGTTTACCCTGAGCGGCAGAGCGAGATTCTTCGCTCCGCTCAGAATGACAAGCGAAGGGCTCAGAATGACAAGCGAAGGGCTCGGGGTGACAGCGAACGGGCTCAGGGTGACATGTCATTCTGAGCGAAGCGAAGAATCTGCATTTGGTTGGGGCTTTGCCGCGCTGTGTCTGTGTGCCATAGTGCTATAAAGGGATTCTGATATGCTGATTCCAGGTTTTGCAACGCCGGAGGGAACGGCGCGGTTTCGGGACCGCTTTACAGCGCACCTGCCGGGACACTTTCGCGTGACTCAGGGGCTCTGGATTTCCTCCATTGGAATTGGAACGTTTCTGGGGGATCCCACCGCCGAGCAGGACGCACGATACCGGGATGCGATCCGGCGGGCTGTCTCGTTGGGCGTCAACATCATCGATACGGCTATCAATTACAGGCACCAGCGCAGCGAGCGCGCCGTCGGCCAGGCTCTCGAGGCGCTAATTTCCTCCGGGGAAATCCGGCGAGATGAAGTCGTTGTAGCCAGCAAGGCCGGCTTCCTTAGTTTCGACGGAGAAGAACCGGCCGACCCTTCGGCATATTTCCAGGAAAGGTTCTTGGACCCCGGGATTATCCGCATGGAAGAAGTTGTCGCCGGCTGCCACGTTATATCCCCCAAGTACTTGGAAAACCAGATTGACGCCAGCCGGCGCAACCTTGGGCTCGAGACAATCGATATTTACTACGTTCATAATCCCGAGACGCAACTCAGCCAGGTGGGCCGCGAGGAGTTTTTCCGCAGGTTAAGAGCTGCCTTTGCGGCGCTCGAAAAGGCGGCGTCGGAAGGCAGAATACGAATGTATGGGACGGCCACCTGGAACGCCTACCGGGCCACTCCAACTTCCTCCGAGGCCCTTTCATTAACCGACGTGTTACGCGTGGCGGAAGAAGTCGGGGGCAGGGATCATCGCTTTCGGGCAATCCAGTTACCCTTCAACCTCGCCATGCCGGAAGCGGCCGTTGCAAACACTCAGTCAGCCGGCCGAAAGACGGAGCCGCCTTTACAGATAGCAAGGGCGAATGGACTCCTGGTGTTTGCGAGCGCCTCTCTCCTTCAGGGCCAACTCACCCAGGGCCTGCCGCCGGAGTTACGAACCTGGTTTCCGCGCATGCAGACCGACGCGCAGCGCGCCATCCAGTTCGTGCGGTCCACGCCGGGCATCACCAGCGCCCTGGTGGGCATGAGCAATCTCGAGCACGTGCAGGAGAATCTCGGCGCAGCTTTGGCAGAACCCATGACGCTCGAACAATTCCGCGCTATTTTGCAGGGGACATGAAGTTCGCGCCCTCGTCACCCCAGCGCAAGCGGGGGCTCGCCGGTGAAATGTAGGGGCGGTTCGCGAACCGCCCCTACGGGATGGATTCCGGCTTTCGCGGGAATGAGGTAGTTTCGAAGTCAAGGAGGAACCCGTGCCTCGCACACCTTGCATCACTTTAATCACCGACTTCGGGACGACGGACCACTATGCGGGGACAATGAAAGGAGTCATCCTGAATATCAACCCCGACGTCCAGATCGTCGACATCTGCCACCAAGTCGCCGCCTACGATATTTTCGAGGCCGCTTACGCCTTGGTCCAGAGCTACCGGTTTTTCCCGCTCGATACGATCCATCTGGTGGTTGTCGACCCTGGGGTGGGAACCGCCCGGCGGCCGATCCTGGCCAGCGCTGGCCAGTACAAGTTTGTCTCGCCCGACAATGGAGTGCTCTCCCTGCTATTCGGGCGCGAGAGGGACGCGAAAGTCCGGCACATCACCGCGGATCACTATTTTCTGAACCCCGTCAGCAACACTTTTCAAGGCCGTGATATTTTTGCTCCGGTTGCCGCCTGGCTGAGCAAGGGAGTGCAGGAAGAAAAGTTCGGCGACTTGATCACGGACTACGCGAAGTTCACTTCTCCCAAACCAAAACGGGTGGGCGAGAATCTGATCAAGGGCATGATTCTGAAGGTTGATACATTTGGAAACCTCATCACGAACATCGCTCCCGAAGATGTTCCGGAGCTGTTTGCGGAGAACCCGCCCCCCTTCAGAATCATCGTCAATGATCGGGAGATAACGCGCCTTAATTTGGCCTACTCGATGGGTGGGGCCTCGGAGCTGTTTGCCATCGTGGGCAGTTCCGGCTACATCGAAATATGCACCAACCGGGGGTCTGCCGCCAAGTTGCTGAAGGCCAACCGCGCTGCAGAGGTAGGGGTGGTTATCGGCGGCGGAAAAGCCGATTGAAAACTTGCCGGAGGATTCGACTCTGTCAGGCTGAGCGAAGCATCTCCCCAGTTCTCAGCAACTTATTACACCAAGTAAGAATGCGGAGATTCTTCGCTGCACTGAAGTGAGTT
>CAWIUZ010000308.1:0-4043 GCA_963838915.1 uncultured Acidobacteriota bacterium | reverse complement strand
CCCGGCAAGTTGATCGACATTCACACGCACGTGTGGCTGGACAAGTTCCAATCCAAGGAGAAGGAAGAGCTGCCGCGGGCGGTTACCTGGCCGCAACAGGTGGCCTTGGACGATTCCATCGAGGATTTGCAGGAGACCTACCGCCTGATGTTCCCAGGACGCACGGCGCTGCCCCTGATTTTCGGCATGGCCTTATCGCTCAAAGACGATTTGGATGCCGGCAACGAGTATGTGCGCCAATGCGCGCAGAAGTGTCGGGTTCCCGCCCTCATCTTTGCAGATCCGAACTGGAGTGAATTCGAGCTCGAAGAACGCATAACGGTCGGCCATTTTCTCGGCGCCAAAGTTTATCTGACCCGTTCTGACCCTGGAATCGCAGAGAGTGACATCCAGATCCACGATTTCTTGCCATCCCACCAGTTGCAGGTTTTGGATAAGCATGGCTGGATCCTCATGCTGCATATTCCGCGGCCACAGCGGCTTCGCGACCCCTCGAATTTATCCCAGATGATCGAGATCGAGAAACGCTATCCCAACGTTAAGGTGATTATCGCTCATGTGGGGCGGGCCTACTGCCCGGAGGATGTGGGAAACGCCTTCGAGGTGCTAGGCGAGACCCGCAAGATGTGCTTTGACATTTCCGCCAATACTTCGGCGGAGAATTTTGAACTGTTGATTCGGGCGGTGGGTCCCCGTCGCATCCTTTTCGGCAGTGACCTGCCCATCACGCGCATGCGCATGCGGCGTGTGTGCGAGCGGGGCCGCTACATCAATGTGGCGCCCAGGGGTCTTTACCAGGGTATTTCCAACGATCCGCACATGCGGGAGGTCGAGGGCAAGGACGCGACGCGACTCACCTTTTTCATGTACGAAGAAATTGATGCTCTCCGTCGCGCCGCTCTGGCCGTCGGGCTGAAAAGTGGCGACATCTACGACATCTTCTACCGCAACAGTGTGGAGATGTTGTGTGACGCCGGAATGCCGGCGTCCTATTTGGACAACCAAGGGGGAAAATGTGAGCCAGCCTAAAGTAGGACTCTTGCCTCTGTATATCAAGCTGTACGACGATTCATGGCCCGAACTGCGGGCGCGGGTTGACCAGTTCAGCCAACAGATTGCTGCGGCCTTGGCAACGCGAGATTTGGAGATTAATGCCGCCCCGGTTTGCCGCACAACGCCGGAGTTTAAAGCGGCAATCGGGAAGTTCGAAAAAGCCCGAGTGGACGTGCTCGTGACCCTTCACTTGGCCTACTCTCCTTCCCTCGAATCTTCCGCGGCGCTCGCGGCTACGCCTCTCCCCATCGTAGTGTTGGACACAACGCCCACGTATGCCTATGGGCCCGGCCAGAACATCGAGGAGCTCCTTTACAACCACGGCATCCACGGTGTACAGGACATGTGCAATCTCCTGCTGCGAAACAAGAAGCCTTTCGAGATCGTAGCCGGCCATTGGGAGAAGAGCGATGTGTTGGACCAGGTGGCCGGTTGGGCGCGCATAGCCCGCATCGCTTCCGCGATGCGGCGAGCACGGGTCGGCCGCATGGGCCCCGTATTCAAAGGGATGGGTGATTTCGACGTGCCCGCCACAACCCTGGCCAAGACTTTGGGAGTCAAGACAATTGTGGCGGACGCGAAGCTGATTCCGAAGCTCGTGGCTAAGGTCAGTGACAAGGCCGTGAAAGCGGAAATGGATGAGGACCGCCGGCAGTTCCAAGTTGAGAAGCTCGATGCCGACGCGCACCGGCGCGCCACCCGGGCTGGGTTGGCAGTGCGACTCTGGCTGGAAGAGGAAAAGCTCACCGGCTTCACACTTAGCTTCATGGCGGTGAATAAAGCCTTCGGGTTGGGGGCGATGCCTTTCCTCGAGGCCAGCAAGGCCATGACTCGTGGCATTGGTTTTGCCGGTGAGGGCGACGTCCTGACGGCCAGCTTGGTCGGCGCCCTATTGCAGGCCTACCCTGAGACGTCTTTTACGGAGATGTTCTGTCCTGACTGGGAAGGCAACCGGATTTTCATCAGCCACATGGGGGAGATGAATCTTAAGCTGGCTGCGGCTAAACCCAGGCTCACGGACAAGCCCTTCCCCTTCACGGACGTCGGGAACACCGTAGTAGCCTATGGCTGCTTCCGTGCGGGAGAGGCGGTACTGGTAAACCTATCGCCGGGGCCGGATCGTACTTATACTCTTATCGCCGCTCCCGTCGTCATGCAAGGTGTAACCGGCGAAGATAAGATGGCGGATTCGATACACGGCTGGTTCAAGCCCTCGCTACCAGTGTCTGATTTTCTGGCTGCCTACAGCCGCGTGGGCGGCACCCACCATTCCGCGCTGGTCTACGGCAAAGTCGCCGAGGACATCGCGCGTTGGGGGAACCTGATGGGGTGGAAGACCGTCCTCCTGGCTTAGCAGGAGCCCTGGTTCGTCAATCGGAGCACGAACCACCTCATATCGGGACAGGAAATCAGATCTGCCGAAGGTCGAGAAGGACCATGAAACTAGCCGGATATTTAGGGTTGGACGTAGGCGGGACGGGCGCCAAGGCCGGAGTGCTCGACTGGCAAGGCAGCCTGCTGAGCCTCGCGCATCGCCCGTACAGGCCCTCGCTCACTCCAGAAGGCCACGTCGAGATCCCGATTGAGGATATTTACACTGCGGCGCGCGAGGCGGTGCGTGCCGTCGTCCGGGCAAGTGGCGCCCACATAGTGGCGCTGGGTATCGCCACCCAGGGCCAGACGTTCGTTTCTTTAGATCATCGGGACGAACCCCTGCACCGCGCCATCGTCTGGTACGACGCGCGCGCGGCCGAACAGGCGAAGCGACTGCAACAGGCTTTGCAGGGCGCGGGCCTGCGCGAGCCGATACCGCCCGTGACGCCCATCGCCACTGTTCCTAAGATCATGTGGCTGCGCGAGCACGGGCCGACACTGCTGGCCCAGGCGCGCCGATTCCTGCTCTTACCGGATTACTTTGCCTATCGATTGACAGGGGAGGCGGTCACCGATCCCTCCACGGCTGCGACCACCGGTGTTTACGCGGAGGATACGCCTGACTATTGCGCGGCGGCCCTCGCGGCTGCCGGTATTACCAAGGAGCAGCTCGCCAGGATTCAGCTTCCGGGACAACCCATCGCGAGAGTTCTTCCGAAGATGGCCGGGGAGTGGGAACTAAGTCCCGAAACATTGGTTGTTACCGGCACGAACGATCAATATGCCGGGGCGCTCGGAGCCGGCAACTGCCGGCCCGGCATCGTCTCAGTGACTACGGGCACCTGCTTGGCCCTGGTAACCCTTACCGAACGCTTGCCGGAGCCCTTGCCGGCTGGGTTGTGGGCGGGGCGTTTCCCCATTCCGCGGTACCAGTTCGCCATGGCCTTCGCGAAAACCGCCGGTGTCGTCTTGGAATGGTTCCAGCGGGAGTTGAGCCCCGGGGCGAGCTTGGGCGAACTGGACCAACTGGCCGACGGCGTCCCGATCGGCAGCCGTGGGGTTGTCGCCCTACCCCACTTTGATGGCATGATCAGCCCGGCTCCCGATATTACAACCCGAGGCGCGTTTCTCGGCCTTTCGCTCCACCATACGCGCGCCGACATGTATCGTGCGATTTTGGAATCACTCGGTTTCAGCCTGCGTGAGAACCTGGAATTCCTGCGGCACAATGGGTTTCGCACCGAGGTAGTTCGCGCCATTGGCGGCGGTGCTAAGAGTGATTATTTAATGCAGATGAATGCTGATATCAGCGGATGGCCCATCGAATGCCCACCGGTGACGGAAGCGGCAGTGGTCGGCGCCGCGATGATCGCAGCAGTGGGTGCGGGGGCCTTCGCCACCCTCGAAGAGTGCAGCGAGGCGTTTTACAAGAAGGAACGCGTCTTCACACCGGACCCGAGCAAACACGCCCTCTACGCGCAGCTCTACCACCGCTACATTGAATTCTACCAGTATGTTTACCGGCATCCGCTGACACCGCCCGCCAGTTAAGATGTGGCTGGCTTTTGCCACTTGCAGGCGGACCGTGCGGCGCCACCCCCCAAGTGAGCTTGTTA
>CAWIUZ010000307.1:0-90527 GCA_963838915.1 uncultured Acidobacteriota bacterium | reverse complement strand
GCATAATTGCCTACCATGCAGTCAAATATAAACCCTAGAGACCCGCGTTGACCATGTCTTTCAGGCATGGCCATCCTAAAGACACCGAATACGTTAAAAAAAGGGGTCGATTTCCTCCACCTTCAACATGAATTCCACACTTTTGACCGCTGTAGACGTAGTGAATTTCGCAGTCGAAAAAATCGTTCAGGTACTCAAGATTTTTGACCCAATGGAAATAAAGAAATGGCGTTTTGGTTCACATTTGGCTCAACCATCGCAAAGATTGAAGGCATTAAAAGCGTTTTCCACGGAGATGAGATGAGCTTTTCGGTTATCCTTGGATGTGGCATCTATCTGAAACTGAACTCACAAAAAAATTTAACGACATGTGGGGCGAAATGGGCTCTTCTCATCAATCCCCATGGGCAATCCGTAGGCGTTCAAGTTAGGCCGCCTTTTCTATGCCCAAAGTTCATGGATTACGCCAAGAAACTCCCGAACAATTTGAAGATCAACGAGAAATCGGTGAAGCGCGTGCAAATGGGTCCTTCGCAAAGCATACGAAAAGTTATCTTAATTCCAAAAGACGTAATTCGGCGACCTAAAGCGCCGTTAGAGCAAGGAACCGGAACCACCGTCCTTACAGATTATTTTGGCAAGGAAATTTCAGACAAAGAGTTTGCTGAGAGGAAAAAACAGGTCCTTGAAGAGGATGCTTTCAGTTACAAGCAAAGAACAACTGCTCTACTATGACCTTTTCTTCGCAAAACCATCGAGCGTCTACAATGAAAAAATAGGCAGGCAATGTCCCCAATGCAAAAGCTATGTAAAAACTGAGCTTGGATTCTGCAAAGTATGCGGAAACTATCCCATTGAAAATTCCTTTTTTTCAAATGCATCTTAAAATACATGATATTCAGTTACTTTTTTAGATTCGTGAAATTATGTGCGGAATAGTGGGAATTTTTAAACATATCTGAGCCAGTTCCCCAAGCACGAGCAAGGCACTTAGAATGGCTACCAAGCAAGACAGGCATGTTCCAGACTGGAGCGGGAATTTACAGTGACGATAAAACTATTTTTGCACATGAGCGACTATCCTCGTTGAACACGGAGCACAACCCTTATTCGACAAGCGTAATGGCAACGTACTCTCTGCTGTAAACGGTGAAATTTACAACCATATGCTTCTTCACCTAACTTAAGAAGGAACACTTGTGGGGACAACAAAGTCCGACTGTGAAATAATTCTGTACCTCTATGACGAATATGGTCCAGACTTCTTGAACATACCTAAATGGCATGTTTGCCTTTGTCCTCTATGATAAGAAAAAAGGACAATATTTCATCGCTAGAGATCATATTGGAATTATTCCATTATACGTCGGTTGGGATGACAAAGCAACGTTTTATGTATCAAGCGAAATAGAAAGCCCTAAATGACTACTGCACTGATAATCCAGGAGTTTCCCACCAGGTAATTATTTATTGGGAAATGGGAAAGAGTTTGTAAGATGGTATAAGCCTGAGTGGGCAGAGAAGAGATTCCAACTAAGAAGCTAGTTCTCTCTGACTTAAGAAAGGCATTAGAGAAATCCGTGAAGGGACAGATGATGTCTGACGTTCCTTATGGAGTTTGACTACAGGGGGGTTGGATTCTTCTTTAATAGCAGCTATCGCTTCCAAATTTAGGAAGAAAAGAGTTGAATCTGGTGGCAAAGAGGAAGCATCGTAGCCCTGAGCTTTTGCACTCATTTTTTGTTGTAGGTTTAGCAGATTCACCTGATTTGAAATATGCCAAGAAAGTCGCAGACTACATCGGGACTGTGCATCATGAAATAATATTTACGATACAGGAAGGCTTTGACGCGATACAAGACATTAATTACATCTGGAGACTTCGTATGTTACGACTATTCGAGCTGCTACACCCATGTATTTGAATTGGCTAGGAAAATAAAATCTATGGGAATTAAAATGGTGTTGTCTGGTGAAAGTCAAGTAAGTCTTCGGCGGCTACCTTTATTTCCACAAAGCCCCTGAACCGCCCAGGAATTTTACGAGGAAACCGTCAGAAAGCTATTCATGCTAAGCAAATACGATTGCCTTGTAGTAAAACAAGCAACCGCCGCCTGGGGCGTCGAAACTCGAGTGCCGAATATGATAAGGAATTTTTGGATTCTGCCATGGGATTTGACCCTCAAGAAAAAATGTGCTCAGGCGACAAAATCGAAAAATACGTACTAAGAAAAGCGTTTGAAGGCTACATTCCTGACGAGATTCTTTGGAGGCAAAAAGAACAGTTCTCCGATGGCGTTCTGGCTACGGTTGGATAGATTACCTCTGAAAAAATACGCCGAAACTGCAGTAACAGATGAAATGATGGCTACTGCTAAAAGTAAATTTCCAGTACAAACGCCAACTTCAAAAGAGGAGTATTATTACAGGCAGATATTTGGCAACTAACTTCACATGTCCCACTGCCGCATTAACAGTTCCAGTAGGTCCAACAATTGCTTGTTCTACTCCAACAGCCTTTAAATGGAGCAAAGAATTTGCCAAAACGGCTGACCCATCAGGCAAATCCGTTCAAAGAACACAATCAAACATTGAATAAAAACAAGAAACAATAATCCAAACTCTCATTCGCGCAAGCATGGTTGATATAATTTTTCCCTTGCCTGATCAATTGATTCTAAAAAAGGTGAAACTTTTAGCAACCGCATTTGTATCTATTTTTTCTGGGTTTCTATAAAATCTAATTTCATTTTATCGACTGACGTCTAAAAACAAAAAGATTTCAAAGGTTTTGTTCCAGGCGTCTACCCTTGAAGCTACATCGGTGAAAGTACAATCGACGTTTCTGTCCGGATGACATTTGGGTCTTTTTCAATGATTTTATAAACGACTTGGTTTATTTCTTAAAGGCTGGAGCTTCCAAAACTATTATTGCGTCGTATCGACCAAAAATGGCGTCGGCAGAAACTATGCAGGTCCCTTTGACTTTTTCCTTTATTCTTTTCACGACTTCTAATGATGTGCCCGGCTTGGTGCTTAACAAAATATAGGCTTTCATTTTTTTTACCTCATTTTCTTTCTACTTATTTACGTTTAAACTTAACAGTACTAACGTGTTATTGCATATAAATTTTCTGTTGATTTAGACGCATGTCGATCTTTTATGAAATATTATGAACAAATCACAACTTCATTTATATTTAACTGGGCAGCTAACTAAGTATAAAGTAAAATGGTGAAAATATGTTTGGAATATTAGATTTGGCTTCAATGGGTGTAATCTTTGCTTCATTTGCCGTTATAATGTACAACATCAGGTCAGAACTCAAAATCAAAGTGTAACACAAGAAACCTATTTTACATCCTTTAAATTAGCGAAGATGAGAAACATGGAATTCAAAAACATACACGAAGCATTGAAATATATAAATCGTCAAGCAAAAGCCTATCCGAGCGAAATAGATTACTATTCATCGGAAGAATACAAAAAAATCTATCCTGAGCTTTGTCGTGTAAATCGCTTACTACAGGCTGCATATAATGTTCATCATGAAGGTGGCAGCGTCGCCTTGCGCTAAGCTTTGGTTTGGTTTTTTGAAATAGTGAGGCTACCGCGCTAAGATGCCAACACATAATCCTCTAACGGATTGCTTTAAGAGAAAGGAGAACTAGCAACATTAGATGCCCTACTCTCACTATACTGATCTGAAAGAATCGATAAACTGGAAGATGAAAGGCAGACTCTCGAAGGATTTTCTGAAGGATATAATATCAGGACAAGGCAGCGCGCAAGGAATACAACAAAGCTGCTGCTTCATTCGCTTGGACATACAAAGGCCAACCGCTAAAAAATTACTTAAGGATTTAAGGGGACTAAGCATTAGTCAATCGTGAGGTTGGCGGAATTTATTTGGAAAAAGCTGCTTCTTTGCCAATTAACGAGGTCTTCGACGACCTAAAGACATCACCAAATGGTTTGACAAGCGAAGAGGCAAAACTTCGCCTAACAAAATACGGCTACAACCAACTTTCCGAAAAAAGACAAATACCATTCATTCACAAATTTATCAGACACCTTCGAGACCTATTCGGCATTTTATTGCTTGTCGCAAGCATCTTATCTTACATAAGCGGCAGTCCAGAACTTGCCCTAATCATACTCGCAGTTGTTTTCGTAAACATTTTTGTAAGCATGTTCCAAGAGTCCCGTGCAGAAAAAGCTATGGCAACCCTCAAAAGCTGGATGCCCGAGTTTGCCAAAGTAATCCGAGACGGAGAACTCAAAAAAATCTCAGTCAGAGAAATTGTTCCTGGTGACATTGTATTTCTGGAAGAAGGCGACCGTGTACCAGCGGACGCACGCTTAATTGAAGCTTTTGACTTATGGACCAATAACGTCCCCTTAACAGGCGAATCGGAACCGCAACCACGCGTTGCTGAAGCGGTGAAGACAGTTGAGAAAGCCTACTTGTATGCGCCAAACCTCGTTTTCATGAGCACAAGCGTCGCCAAAGGTCAAGGAAAAGCAGTTGTTTACTCAACAGGAATGAATACCCAGTTTGGAAAAATCGCTAATTTAACTCAGACAATCCATGAAGAAGAAAGCCCGCTCCAGAAAGAAATCGCTTTAACAGCAAAGTATGATTTCATAATTGCTGTTGCAGTTGGTGCAATATTTTTTGTCTTTAGTTTTCTGTTCTTACATGTTACTTTGGCTACAGGCATTTTCTTCATGATTGGTGTAATGGTGGCTTGCGTTCCTGAAGGGTTACAAGTCACCGTTTCCAGCGCCTTAGCCATCAACGTTCTAAAAATGGTAAGACAGAACGTTTTGGTAAAACGGTTATCAGCTGTGCAAACCTTGGGCAGCGTCACGGTAATCTGCACGGACAAGACAGGCACAATAACAAAAGGCGAAATGACTGTAAACAAGCTGTGGGTTTACGATTATGTTGTGGACGTTTCGGGCTTAGGCTATAAGCCTGAAGGCGATTTCACCATAAACGGTCAGCTACTGCAGGAGGGGCAAACAGGTTCTCTGGAGAAGCTTATTGAGATTGCTGCACTCTGCAACGGAGCAAAGCTTGATCCTCCTTCGGATAGAAACAGAAATTGGGGTGTGATAGGTGACCCAACTGACGGCGCTTTACTTGTTGCCGCACTTAAATCGAACGTGAACGTTCAAAATGCTTTAGAAGCGAAACCGATTGTGCATGTTTTACCGTTCAGTTTTGAGCGGAAACGCATGAGTACCGTTCACAAGCTGAACGGTGACGTTTACATTTATACAAAAGGTGCTCCAAGAAACATCTTGGACATCTGCAGCAAAGTGCTTGTTGACGGTAAAGTTGAAGAATTAAACGAAGAAAACATTAAGATTATTGAATCCAAGATTCACGAGTTTGCCAACTCAAGGCTTGCGAGTCATAGCTGTAGCATACAAGGAAATACCCAAAAGCACATACAACAAAGACGAAGCAGAAAAAGACCTAATTTTTGTAGGCTTGGCTGCAATGCGTGATCCTCCACGAACAGAAGTTAAAGATGCCGTTTTGGAGGCAAAGCAAGCAGGAGTGAAAACCGTCATAATCACAGGGGACTATGGTCCAACCGCTCAGGCTATTGCTCAAGAAGTTGGAATTGTCGAGCGGGAACGCCGCCAGATTATTCGCGGCGTGGACTTGGAAGATTTAAGCGACCAAGCAATCATAGATGAAGTTCGCAAAGGCAACGTGATTTTTGCTCGTGTTTCACCTGAACAGAAACTTCGCATAGTTACAGTGCTCAAAAAGAGCGGAGAAATCGTTGCAGTAACTGGCGACGGAGCAAATGATGCACCTTCGCTTAAGGAAGCTGACATCGGCGTTGCCATGGGCGCGTCAGGCACTGATGTTGCTCGTGAAGCCGCCGACATTGTTTTGCTCAATGATAGCTTTGCATCCATTGTGAAAGCCATTGAGTCTGGCAGGGCAATTTATGAAAATATTCGCAAGTTTATTGTTTATGTGTTTTCGCATAACTGGGCTGAACTGATTCCGTTCATATTGTACGCCGTTTTAGGCATTCCTTTGCCGTTGCTTGTGCCGCAAGTGTTAGCCATTGACCTTGCGATTGACGTTATTCCTTCTTTGGCTTTAAGCCGTGAACCTCCTGAAGCAGGGATTATGCAGGAGCCACCCAGAAGCATCAAGGAGAGACTGTTTACCCGTAAGGTTCTACTCCGCTCAGTGTTCATCGGGGTCATCATTGCCACAGGAGCTATGATTGGGTGTCTTAACGCTTGGGCTGCGGGTGGATGGCACTTTGGAATGGTATTAACAAGTACAAGTTCATTTTACACTAGCGGAGTTTACGCCAAAGGTGTAACTATGACTTTTGCTGGCATAGTAGTAGCTCAAGCAGGCAACGTCTTAGCATGTCGAACCAGCAAGCAATCAATCTTCAAAACAAGCTTGAAAACAAACAAGTGGATAATCTTTGGCATCACCGCACAAATCGGAATCCTCTCACTACTCATCTATGTTCCATTTATGCAGCACATCTTCACAACAACAGCGCTCTCCCTAAGCAACTGGGCATTTCTAGTGTCACTGGCTGTAATCGTTGTTTTCGCAGAGGAAATCAGAAAGTTCTTCAGTCGCAAATTCACTAAAACTAGTACTGAAGCACTTAGACTGCACGACCACACTTAAACGGAAACGCATAACCCCGTAGTTTAAGCAATTAGTGGTTGATTGTAGCTTTAGCATACTAATTTGGCTGTTTCAAATAACTTTATCACCGACCTTTAAAGAATCAAAATGCATCTCCAAGAACGAAATGCATTAAACCAGCTGTCTAGATAAATAACAATTGCCCAGCCAAACGTCTAATTTTAGTTATCTTGATTGCACATGCTTTTTATTTTTCATAAAAGTTATGAACAATTCACAATTACGTTCATATAGGATGACCGAACACTATAAAGTGTTCAATAAAATTGAAATTGGGTGGAAAAATGTTTAGATTATTAGATTTATTCTGGACATGTGTAATAGCAGGGTCAATAGCCACAATAGGCTACCAACTTCGTTTAGAGTTAAAAATGCCAAATAAAAGTCAATAGTTTATTTTACTTGTTCACTTAGCCACAATCAGTTTCCATGAATATTTGCTAAAATGTTAACAAAGCAAACGTAAAAACTTTAAAGCAAATGTCGGCTTATTGCCTGAAATTTTTTTATACGGTCCGTGGATAAGGAAAACTTAGAAAATCCATGGAACCCGTCTTAAATTCTCAATTTTAATGGGGCTCTGAACCTATGTTTTGTTCAGTGCTTCTGGGTGCCCACAGAGTGACAAAACTATTGGGTTTCGGTGCGGGTAACGTTGGGTCTTTCTTGGGGATTCTCATAGGATTTGATTTGCGGCTAAAGCGCTGGCTTTCTCTGTTTCAATATTGGCAGTATTTTCCGAATATACCTTCCGCAACTGTTTTATTCTAAGCCTTCTCTTTTTCGTCTTACAATGCCATAGAATCTAGTTTAGTTTCTATTGGAAGTATGATTTCATCTTTTTCATTCTTCTCTGATATCTTATTTATTTTGCTCAACAAAACAGTTCAATCATGACATTTTGTATATAAATTTTGATTTTTTATGGAAATACTTACAATTATTCATAATTATTATGAACAAATCTTAATCAGGTTTATATTTCGCTAGACTTGCTCTATTGTACCAAATAATTCGGTGTTACTAGATGAAAAAGGAAATGGAATCTCCAAATGTATACAAAACAACCAAAAAGCACGACGCGCTTCTCGTTAAAAAAGCAAAACACTATTTTCAACTATTTTCAGCCTTCCACTTAAAGGAGGGAAAATAAATCTCTACTGACTCAACAGGTACGCAGAAGCAAAGCGCACCTCAATTGAAAAAAACCCTCGGCCTCGGCGGAGTTACAATCAATGCCATGGCCTTAATAGCTCCAGGAGCATTCTTATGGCTCACTTTTGAGATAAACGCAGCGCAGACCACCCCATCTGGCGCTTCAACCGCAAACGACATATTTTTTGGCCTCACACTAGGCATTAATTTTGGCCTTCCTAACCGCTGCTTCTTACTCGTGGCTAGCACGACGTTACCCCGACGCTGGCCCCGGCAGTTCATATTACTTCGCTCAAAGAGCCTTACTCGACAACGGAGCCAGCAACACTTCAGCTAGAAACGCAAAGTTCGGCGTCGGCTGGATTTCCCACCTCTACTACTGGGTCTACCCAGGAGTCATGGTTGCAGCAATGTCCATCCTGATAGTATGGATTTTGTCTGTACTTGGTTTCAACATTTCACCCTTAGGCGAAATCGCTATAGCCTGCTTATTTGCGGTTGCTACAGGCGCTATAGCTTACCGCGGAATTCAAGGATCAACGAAAACCAACGTTCTCCTCAACGTAGTTCAAATCGGAATGCTGGTCGTCATCACGGGAATGGCATTGGCATACCGTTTCCTGAACCCTCAGCATGTAAGCTTCACGTTCACTAGCCTGGGCGGAATCGTCACTCCTCATGATATTAGCACTGTGCTATTTCAAGCAACCATCGCCATCTTAGTACTAGTCGGATTCGAATCCGCAACAGCATACACCGCCGAAGCCAAAGATCCCAAGGTTGTTCCAAAAGCAATCATTCTATCATTGATTATCCAAGGAGCCTTCGCGTATCTGTTCGAATACTTCGGAGCTGAAGCATGGATGAACTCCAGCTATACCATAACATCAAGCGGCAAGGTATTTACAGGATTTAGCGCTGCTGCAGTCTCAAGTGCCCCCATCGGCGACATGGTTCACAACCTTGGAAACGTATTCCTAGGAGGCAACGGATTCACACTAGAATTAATAATAGCTGCAATTGTGGCCGCTGCAATATTAGGCACTACCCTCGCATGCATGAACACCGGCGTTAGAGTAACCTACGCAATCAGCCGAGACACTGAAGTTCCTTATCACCTAAGCAAGCTAAACCCAAAATACTCCACTCCAGCGATTGGGATCTGGGTAATGACAGCTGTTGCAGCTGCTATAGGATCTTTCGGAGTACTTACAATAACAAACCTAACCTCAATTACATTGCTATCAAACTTTGGCACCTTCCTGCTCTATGGACTAACAAACATTGTAGCACTAATCGCATTCACTAAAGAACGCAGTAACATACTAAAACGCAGAGTAGTTCCAATCGCAGGCTTCGCCGCTAACGCCGTCATGATGGCTACTATCGTGTACCTCAGCTTTGCTGGCGGAGGGGCTTCAGCATCGGAAGGAATCTTTGCTATAGCCGGCACCGCAATATGGTTGGCAATAGGTTTAATCTATTTCCGCGTCAACTCAAAATCAAAGCCGTCCGGTTTGTTCCCATTCCCAGGCAAAGATGAGGATGAGAACAAGAGTGCGAAAGCTACCAAGTCCAGAACCATCAAGTTCTGGAAAAAAGATTAGCTCCCCTTTTTCTTTTTTTTAAGAAAACTTTAAGAATTCGATAGACATCAAAGAACGCAGATATTTTAGAATGAACTGAATTCGTGATTATTCACATTTCGATTCCAGCACAAAAACTCGGCACTTTTTGGGTACTCTTTCTTTACCAATGCATCAATTTTGACTGCCACGTTCAATTCTGATAAGCTTATGAGCGAATTGATATATTTGGCGAAATCTTTCATCTAATTCTGTCTATCAAGCTATTTGCTCAACGATTGCAAACTCCGATGTTAGATTTAATGAAGAATCTTGTGCTCTTCTCGATATTCTAAGCGTATAATCATTAAGAAAAATAAAGGGATGAAATTGAAACAAAACTAACCTATCAGGTAACAAGAAATGACTTATAAAAAACGTAAGAAGTTGAAACTGCCCAGTTTAAAAGTTTAAAGTGTTCTTTGTTTACTATTCAGCTACTTTTTCTTGAAAATTCTTTTTTGAAAGAGGCTATGTGGTTGTCCTCGAGCGTCTATAATAATCTGTTCTTCTATGTTCCGTTTGGTTTTTGAATCTTTTTTCAATAGTAACACCAATTTAATTTTACTAACTGATATGTTCAGAGAAATATAAATATAGTTAATATTTGTTCATAACTTTTATGAAAAGCTGCAATTTTGTTTGCAGCAACGAAGTTAATGATGAACTTACAAACAGCGTGAGCTTTGAACAATTCAAGAAGCGAGGGTCAATTCAAATAATTTTGCTGTATTCTTTTACGGCGTTTAAAGCAATCAGCGTAGTGGTTCTCTTTATGAAACGCTCAGTTAGCAGTTTTTTCAAATAACCATTCAGGCTTGCATTGTCTCGAAACTTGGCGAAGACTATTGCATCATACTCTCCGGTTATGTAGTAAACGGATAAGACATTGCTTTCTTTGGCAATTTCGTTTTCGACTTCATCGATGTGCCCCCCTTCAACCTGAATCATAATGATAGCGGTCAAAGCATAACCCATCTTAGTTGCATCAACAACGGGCACGTAACCAAGAATTATGCCATCATGTTCTAAATTGTCAAGGCGATTGTGCAAAATGTTGGGGGTTATTCCAACTCTTTGAGCTAGCTTACGCAAACTTACTCGCCAATCTTCTTCCAGTGCTCGTATGATTTGCAGATCGATGGCGTCCAATTTTTTCTTTGGGCTTTTACTCAGTTTTAAGCCCAAAATTCTCACACCCCAATCGTTTACGTGACGTTTGTTTAGTAAAATAAGAGATATATAAACATAACCGCATAAAAATTGAAATATTGTAAACAATGGTACGAATCAAAACCGCTTAAATAGACAATCGATACATTGACAATTCACAAATACAAATTGATCGTGAAAGGCGAAAATATCTATTCTAATCAGACAGCATTGTTTTGAATAAATCCTTCATTGGCCTATTATGTAATAATGTAACGTTTATTGGGATGTACCAATAATTTAATCTTAGTCCTAAGTAGCTAACATATTCAATAAATGGAAAAATACACTGCTTAATATGGATGATTTGTGAATGGCAAATAATGATGTGGACGCACTCTTAACCGCTGATAGAACTCTAATGAGCAATTACCATGGTAATGAATTCTTAGGGTTCGGTACGTGCGCTCCTTCCAACTTCATCCCCGATGTCTTATACAGTTACCTGTTTTTTCCGCCGATAAGGACAAACAAGGGGCTGCCAACTGCCGCTCCTTATGGCTTAAGAAAAATCGAAGCTCAACTGCTAAAAGAAGGCTTCAACGTTTTAACAGTCAGCCCACAGCACCTTCGAAAGTACCTTAAAACCGCCAAAGTTATTGGCATTCACACCATGGATCCTTTTGGTTTCGGTCCAGCATCAACTACCTTGGCATCTGTTTTCCATAAAGAGCCGTTCTTAGCAAGGCACTTCCATGCATTAGTAACCAGCCCAATCATCAGAGAAGCAAAAAGAAACGGATTAAAGGTAATAGTGGGCGGTCCAGGCGCATGGCAGTTCCGCTACAGACCACAACTTGTTGAAAAAAAAGTAATAGATTGCGTAGTAGAGGGAGAAGCAGAAAACGTTATAGGAAAAATTTTCAAAGCAGCCATAAACGGCGAGGATGCTCCAGTCTCATTATGAAGTCTCAGCTAAAGACGCACCTCGGCTGGAAGATATACCTGACATTGTGCAGCCGTCCGTTAACGGTCTAATTGAACTTGGAAGAGGTTGCTGCCGAGGATGCGAATTCTGCAATGTTACACTCAGACCTCTGCGATGGTACCCCAACGACAAAATCGTGAGGGAATTAACTGTAAACGTCGAAGTAGGGAAACATCGCGTTATCTGTCTGCATGCTGAAGACGTAATGCTATACGGTTCCCAAAACGCAGTGCCCAATGACGAAAAACTCCTAAAACTTCATGAGTTAGTCATGAGCAAGGTTCACGCAATTAGTTGGAGCCACTGTTCATTAGCTGCTGTAGCCTCAAAACCAAATCTTGTCTCTAAACTTTCAGAAATTATACTTCAGAAGCAAGCATGGTGGGGAGCAGAAATTGGAGTCGAGACCGGCTCAGCTGAACTAACAAAAAAATCATGCCAGCAAAGGCACTTCCTTTTAAGCCTGAAGAATGGCCTCAGGTTGCCCGGCAAGGTTTTGGAATAATGCATGATCACAAGCTAATTCCTGCTGGGACCCTTATCGTCGGGCTCCCTGAAGAAACTGAAGATGATATCATAAAGACGATGGAGCTTGTAGATGATATTAAAGACTGTCGAAGCCTTCTTGTTCCCTTATTCTTTGTTCCTCTGGGCAGATTGAAAAACAAGGATTGGTTCACACAAACAGAAGTAAATGAACTGCACAAGGAACTAATGTTCCAATGCGCAGAGCACAGCCTTCGCTGGGTTGACAATCTCATAGACATGTCCTTCATGGATAAGGGATATCGAGTTGCCCTAAAAGAATTTTACAAGGTCTTCGCAGGATTAGCAAAACGGCAAGTAAGACAAGCGGAAATTACAGAGCTACATTGAAAAACCTTTGATTTTTCTTTAACTTAGTCGCCATTTTTATCTTTATAACTATGTTTAATTTGGTGTAATCTTATTATGTTCATTTTGTTCATTGAATGTGAGGCACAGAAATTGTCAAAGGATTCAAGCGCAAAAGAAAATTGCAAAATAAACATTGTCAGAATTGGCCCTATCTGGTTTCTGGAGGCATCCCTTTGTTTACCACGACCATATCGTGTGACGCACAAGGAATCCCAGCTCAATGGATTATAGGGAAAAACTTGCAGACCACGAAAAATTATTTGTTGTGCAGATGCGGTCAATCTAAAAACAGGCCATTTTGCGACAACACTCATTTGAAAGTGAATTTTGACGGAACAGAAACAAGTGACAATGAGCCTTTCGAAAAAATGGCTAAGGAAATTGAAGGTCCAGAATTAACGTTGAAAGATGCAGAGATACTTTGTGCTTCAGCACGTTTTTGCCATCGTGGCGGCAACATTTGGGACGCAATTCCCCAGTCAAACGACCCGAAGGTTAAGAAGAACGCGATAGAAAACGCCTTTGATTGTCCCTCAGGCAGGCTTGTAGTTTTAGATATGAAAACTGGCGTGACACTTGAGCCTGACAAATCGCAAATGGTAAACGGCAAAATTCAAATGTTCTGCAATTTGTGATTTGCCAAACCTCGAACCGCTTGCCACTTGAGTTGTTTTTGGTCCTCTCATTTGCGTCTGGACGCCTGATTCCCTCTGCTGGTAGCGAAATAACCCCTCACCCGTCGTGCTCCGGCTGATGACAACGCCGGAGCGCGACACCCTCTCCCCAACGGAGAGGCCACATTCCCTTTGTTTCTCCGCCGCTCGTCACTCGTCACTGCTCTTCAAAACCTCACTCGCATCGTCGCCTGCAGACTGCGCATGGCGTTGGCGGCGGCCGGAAGACCGAACTGCGCGCTGGTGATGCTCGTATCCCAACTTGCAAAAGTCACGTGATTAAGAAAGTTCGTTGAATCGATTCGAAAGTCCAGGTTGAAGCGGCCATGCAAGCGGAAGGTTCGGCCGATGGAAGCGTTAAACGAAAATTCGGAAGGACCGATGATCGAATCCCTTCCTGCGTTTCCCCACTGGCCGCTCGCGGGTGCTGTGTAGGCGGCGGGGTTCAGAGACAGGACGTGTGGCGCGGCGTAAATTGGCGCGCCCGTAGCGTCCGGCCGGATGCTCCCCGTCACGCCCGTCCCCGGCACGACGGTAAGATAGACGGGCGTCTGCGGCTGACCGCTGCCCACGGTGATCTGGCTGAGAAAGGTCCACTCTTTGAAAAGCGTTCCCTTCCAGCCGCGCAACAGAGTCTCGCCGCCCAGCCCCATGCCGGTGGTGTATTGAAACTGCACGTTCAGGAGATGCCGCTGATCGAACGTGGAAAGGCCGCGCTCCGCCTCGAGGTCGAGCCAATTCTGAGCGATGGTAGGACTCGAGCCGCCCGTTCCAACGGTCGGTGTTATGGTAACTTGCGTTCCACTATTCCCTGGGCCGCCTGACGGCACGCCGAAGATCTGCGTAGGCATGATGGCTCCCTGGCCCCCCAAGGCAGAATCATCATCGATAGACTTCGAGTAAGTGTATCGGACTGTCGAGGTGAGCCCGTTGTGCAGTCTTCGCCGCAATTGAATCTGCGCGGCTTCGCGCGTCGAGTTGCCGTTCGAGGCGAAGTAGGCGAATCCCTTGGGACAACTTGGGCAGGGATTCACCGCTCCGGGCGGAAAGGTGTCGGGAAGAAACTCCTGCACTCCGCGCGTGCCCTTGACCCCTAAATATGTGGCGTTGAGTTGCAACGAACCAGGAAGGTCCCGTTGCAGGGATAATTCCCAGTTTTGCGCATATCCCACGCGGAAATTCGGGTCGACGGCAAACGTGTCCGGCGTGATGGCGGAGCAGGTGATGAATCCATTCGCCAGTGTCAGCGGGCACGCCGCGCTATTCTGCACGCTCAGACTCTTCGAAAGCGGCGCCTGCTGCGACATCTGCTGCGCGATGGTTTGATAGACGGAGGTGTCGTAGTAGATGCCGTACCCCGCGCGGACCACCAGAGATGAACCAGGAATCGGTGGCCAGGCGATTCCGATGCGCGGCTCGAACCCGGTCTTGTCCGGCTGGATCAACGAACTCGGATACTTGCGTCCGGTCAGCGGCCCCGCCGGGTCGGTTCCCACCACCGGCGCCACGGCCTCAAATCCCGGCGTTACGTCCAGGTTGACCAAGCGCCCATACAACTCCGTAATCGGCGCGCCATATTCCCAGCGCATCCCCGCATTCAAGGTGAATTCCGGGCTTATCCGCCAATCGTCGGTAAGGTAGGCGTCGTAAACGGATTCCCGAAAGTACTTATCCGCATTGCCAAACGCAAGTGCGCTCGTGTCCGGGATTCCCAGCAGGAAGTCCGCAAAATCGTCGCCGCCGACGGCCGCGCCGTTCGCGCTTCCCCGGGTGGCCGCTCCCGTAAATGTGAACGTGCCGCGCGGGTTTTGCTGCCCAAGGTAATTGAACTGTTGCCGGCGGAAGTCGCCACCGATTGTGATGTTGTGGCGATCCCGGCTCCAGAGCAGCGAAGACGACCCCGCATCCGTCTGGTTGCGATCGAAACTGCTTAGCGCGTCGGAAAGCCCCGCCAGGCCGCTCGCAAAAGCCAGACTCGGCGGCCCCCAGTTCACAGGGTCCTGGTTGTTCCCGAGAATCCCGGCCTCGCCGGAAACATTCGCGCGATTCGCCCAGTATGGATGGGTCTCGGTCGCGAGGCGGCTGAACTGGTAACCAAGATTCAGAAAGAGCCGCGTGCCGAGGTGATGCGACCAGTTGATTCGGCTGTTGAGGCCCAACACGTCCGTTGTATCAAGAAAGCCGAACAGATTCGGAGTGGCCGTGCGCGCGCTCTGAAAAGCGAAGCCGCCGTAGACCTGGTTCTTGGCATTGATCGTCTTGTCAAATCGCGATTGCAGCGCGTCCTGATGCGTGTCCGTGTTGATCGGAACCTGATAGTTATATTTTTGCTCACCGCTGAAACTCGGCTGGGGGTAGAAGTTCAAAAGGGCTCGCGCCTGCGGGCTGATCTCGGTGGCCGGCATCTTATTGCCGGGGAACGGCACCCCCGTGGCGGGATTAAAGATTTCGGCCGGCTGTCCCAGCGCGTTCACGGCCTGAGAGAAGTCTCCGCCCCGCTCCGCCGCATCCGGCACCAGGGCCGATTGCGTGGTGTCATCAACATATCGCGTCCACTGATAAGCAACGAAAAAGTCCGGACCATGCTGCCAGAGATGCGGGATTCGCAGCGGCCCCCCCAAGGTCGCCACGCCCGTGATGCGATTGTAGGCGGGCTTAGGAGTGTTCTGCCCGCTCAAGGAGAATGGCCGCGCATCGAGCGCGGAGTTATCGAAAATGAAGCCGAGCCCGCCGTTGTAAAGACCGCCCCCACGATTACGATAATTGCCGAAAGCCAACGCCTGCGCGAATCGCGAAGCCGCGCCGTTGACCGCGCTGCCGTTGATCAGCAAGCCGTTATCAGCCTGCTCGTTGAGTTCGCCGCTGGAGGCTTGCCCAGCCTGATTGTTCTCGCCGTTATTCGCGGCGTTATTTCCGCCGTTGTTGGCTTCCTCTTTCCTGCCATTGTTCCCTGCATTATTCGCTTCCCCGCTCCCGCGCTCCTTCCCTTCCTCACTCCCCCGCGCTTTCTCTTCTTCATTCCCGCGCGCTTTCCCTTTGTCATTTCCGCGCAAGGGGGAATCCATTGTCTTGGTTTGGGGAGGGTTGGCCTGGACAGGGGGGCCAGGGCGCGATGCGGCCTCCGCCTTGATTTGATCAAGCGGCAGAAGCTTCAGCTCCCATTTTCCGGGCGGCGTATTCGGCGCGATCACCACTTCCTGCTTGAGCGAGGCGAAACCGGTCATCTCCACTTCAATCGTCCACGTTCCATCCGTCAAATTGGAAAACGAGTAGAGACCCTGCTGATCAGTAGTGGTGGAGAATTGTCTTGCGCCCTGAGTGACCTTTACCGTCGCCCCCGGAACCGGCAGCCCGCCGAAAGTCACCTGCCCGCGATATTCCGAAGCCGCGGCCACGCTAGCAACCGCGAGCCACAGGACGGCACAACCTGCGAGAGCCGCGGAGCGGCGACAGAGAATAGCCCACGGCGTGAGCCGTGGGACAAGCCCGTCGAATATGTCTCGAGCCCCAGCGGGGCGACAGACCATAGCCCTCACCACTCGTGCAAAGCCTCTGCCGCCCCTACAGGGGCTCACGAGGCTGATGGTTTTCCTCTCTCCCACGGCTCAGAACATGTGAAGAAATCGCTGTCGACCGTTTATAGCCCCTCACCCGGCCCGCGCCGGCTGATGAAAACGCCGGCTGCGGGCCACCCTCTCCCCCAAGGGGGAGAGGGGAAGAAACTCGAGTTGTACCCTTCTCCTCCAAGGGGAGGGTGAAAGAAATCTGAGTCATACCCCTCGCCCCCTTGGGGTAGAGGGTGGCGCGCAGCGCCGGGCGAGGGGATCGTCACCGAACACTGCACCCGATTTTTTCACACCTTCTCACGCCGTGGGCTATTTCCTGTCGGCCCTCCGGGCCTGTACTGCTTTCGGATGTTCCTCGCACTCAATTCTCCGACGGTTTCTCGACGTGATCGATGGTGAGCACTTCCGCAGGCGCTTTGGTGGCTTCCAGTCTCAGCCCAAGCTGCTCCTGAAGCGCTGTGAAGATCGAAGGCCCTGAGGTATCCGGGGGTGGTGTGCCGTCGGGTGGAGGACCGCCGCCTCCAGGCCCAGGTCCTGCCATCATCATTCCTTCGCCCTGCTCGGGCGTCCATTTGAGCGTGAAATCGTAGTTGCCCCTCAACCCGGTCTTGTCCAGCACCGTGCGGCCCAGTTGTTGCGATAGCACGCTCGCCAGGAAGGAGAGCTCAACACCTTGTCCCGAGACCTCGCCCCTGCCCATGCGCATCATGGGTCCGTGAGGGTGGCCGCCAGGAGCTTTCGCCGCGTCGGCCTGAGTGTCGTCTATCTTTACCTGCTGAAGTTTCGGGCCGTTCTTCGCAACCACGAGTGCGTAGGCGGGCAGTTCCTTCGACCCGCGAGTCAATTTCAACTGGAACCGGTCGGCGAGCAGTGACTGGAGCATCGAATCAGCCAACGCGCCCCGCTGCTCGCGGGGAAGCTTCTCGAGTTCCTGGGCGATCGTGTCCGGTTCCTTCGCGTCAATATCGTATCTTTCGGTGTTGACCCAGCCGGGTCCTCCCGAAACCTGAAAGTCCTTGACGTCATACGCCATTGTAATAAGAAACTTTAAGGTCATGCCGTTCGCATTGAACCGGCCGGGCTGCCAGGACACAAAAAAGCGCCTGTCCCCGGAGTGATTCGGCTTGATCGAGGCAACCTCAAACGAAGCCGTAGTGGGCACGGCGGAGGGTGGCGATTGCCCGTCAGCAGTTGCCGGCGCTTGCCCCACGGCGGTCTGCGGCGATTGCGCCCCGGCTTGCACGCTGCCCGGAAAACCAAACAGCACGAGCACGGCAACGGCTGTTACGCCGACGGCAGCTAACACGACCGCTCTTGCGAATTGCACCTTCTTTGACCGGCCCGAAATCATAGCTTCTCCTTTTTGGTCACAGCCCTCTCGCCTGCGATCGACCAGCCCTCTCCCTTGGGGGTCTGTGTGACAACTCGATCGTTATGTCATTCCGAGCGGAGCGAGGAATCTCGCACTGCCTTGAGAATACTCAGAGCGAGATTCCTCGCGGAGGTTTCCCTGAGCGCCCAGAGACCCGACCCCACACCCCGCCTTCGGCACCCCTCTCCCCGCAGGCGGGGAGAGGGGAAAGCGGTGAGGGGGGCGACGTTTCCGGGGGCGTTGCCCCGGCTACTCATGTCCAGCCCCTGCGGGGCTGAGGGCTCGGGCGGCGGCCGGGAATCCTGGGCGGCATTCAGGAATCTCTCCTCCGCGGGGCGCTTTTGAAACAGCTTCTGGCGTAGTGCGTCACGCATACATTGACTTAAGGAAATCGGCTGGCGCAGAGCGAAGCTCTGCGGTCTTCCGCGATTGGGAGGTTGCCAACCGCAGAGCTTCGCTCTGCGCCAGCCTCGTTTAATTTGACGCGCTACCAGGGGCATCGTTTGCCCGCCGCTAGTTCTCCGACGGCCGCTCGACGTGCTCCACCAGGAGGATTTCCGCGGGGGCTTTGGTGGGCTCGAGTTTCAACCCGAGCTGTTCCTGAAGCGCCGCGAAGACCGAGGGGCCCGACGTATCAGGTGGATGCGGGCTACCAAGTTGGGGACCCCCATCTTCAGACCCCATGCCGAGCATTGCCTTGCCAGGCTCGGGGCCACCGCCTCCTGGCCTCATGCCGAACATTCCCTCGCCTTGCCCCGGTGTCCACTTGAGCGTGAAATCGTAGTTGCCCTCGAGACCCGTCTGATCCAGAACGGGGCGGCCCAGTTGCTGTGACAACATCCGCGCCAACATTGATAACGGCGCGTCCGGAATCGTTAGGTCGCCCACTCCAAAGACCATCTTGCCTCGTCTTTCCCGCACCTCGGCGCCCTTCATTCCCTTGAAGCCGGCGTCGGATTTTGCCGCCTGAAGTTTAGGACCGCCCTTTGCGACCACTAACGCGTAGGCGGGAAGTTCCTTCGTCTGGTGGCCAAGCTTCAGCTTGAATCGATCCGCCAGCAGCGATTGAACCATCGAGCGAGACAATTCCTCCCGCTGGTCTTGAGAAAGGTTGTGCATTTCCGCGATGCTCGAGTCCGGCTCCTTCGCCTGAATGTCGTAGCGCTCGGAGTTGATCCAGCTTGGTCCGCCGGTTACTTGAAAGTCGCTCACGCCGTACGCTAATGTGATCAGGTGCCTTACCCATATCCCTGTGGCCGTGAACCTGCCCGGACCAAACCTCATCATCACGCGCCAATCTCCCGAACGGTTCGGCTTGATCGCGGCCACCTCGAAGGAAGCTGCCGGTGTGCCGCTTACGGGCGACGATTGGGCGCGGATTCGCGGGCCGTTCAAGAGGCCGAACATCACAGGTCCGGCAGCGGCTGCCATGCCGGCCACGACCAGCAATAGTCTTCTGGGGAAAGTGAGCGCGTTTGCCCGACCCTGCGTCATGATTCGAACAATCCGCTCCTTGAGTTCGGCGCCGGTGACTCGCGACACGCAAGCCAGCGGAACTTCCACACAGAATTCGCAGGTCTTCAAGATGCTCTCCGCATAAGCCTGCCGTTCGTTTCCCAATGCCAGGACCGCCTCGTCGCAGGCACGTTCGCGCTCCTCCACCAGACGCGCCCCCAGCCACCAAACGAGTGGGTGAAACCAGAAGATGGCTTCAACCAGCATGTGAATCGCTGCCGCCAGATTATCGTGGCGCCGCACGTGCCACACCTCGTGCGCGAGGATGGCTTCGATTTGCGCATCCTCCAAACGGTCCGAGATCCCCAGCGGCCACACCAGCACAGGCTTGACGATGCCGAAAATCCCCGGCTCGAGAGATGCCGGCGACGACAACAACTCGATCGGTGCGCGGATTCCGGCAAGCCGCTCCGCGCGGCGCAGTGCCTCTACCTCGCGCCCTTGCCGGAGAGGCGTCGCTCCCCGTAGCACTATCGTCATTCCTCGCCAGCGCCTGCACCAAAGTCCCAGAACGCCTAGGAAGCCGCACAACCAGAGGCCCGCGATTCCTGCAGGAAGCACACGAACCAACTGGTAGCGCAGAACTGCTTCCCACGGTCTGCGGCTCTGCTCTGCGGCTGGCGATCCGGCGGCGGAATGCGAAAACGGCTGGCTGACCTCATCGATTGCAAAATAGAATCCGGATTTCGCGGCCGGAGCAAGGCGCGGTCTCGCAAGATGGCTGCCGATGCCGACGAGCAGCGTAAAGGGTATGAGGAATTTCACCGACGCCGCCAGCCAAAGGCCGTAGCGTGCCTCTGCATGGTTCTTTCGCAACACCACGGTCAGCAATCCTGCTATGACAAGGCACAGCGTCGATTGCCAGAGGTGATTACCCAGTCCCGGCGCGATGGTCGCCCAGACCGCAGACAAGTATTTGGGGATCATGACTTGTCCTTTCTCGCCAATGCCCTGTTATGTGCCCTCGCCCCCTTTGGGGGAGAGGGTGACCCGCGACGGCGCCGTCATCAGCCGTCGCGTGACGGGTGAGGGGGTCGATTGCTCGCGCGTCTCCGTTTCTATCCACCGCCCCGCACAAATCCGCGATTTCACGGCGGCAGCTCCGCTGCCGCACTCCAAGTTAGGTCTTAGCCAGCTTCCGCAAAGCCTTCTCCGCTTCCTTCACATCTTCGAGAGTGAGTTTGCCGGACTCTACGAGCCCCGCCATCACCGGCTGAGCGCGCCCGCCGAAGAGCGCCAGCAGATCATCGATCAGCCGCCGCCGCGCTCCGTCGCGCGAGATGGCCGCTTCGAAGATATGGAAATTGCCGACTTTCTTGACCCGGCGCAGAGCCTTCTTCCCCTCCAATCGATACACGGTGGTCTGAATGGTGGTGTAGGCCGGCCGCTTCTTTTCGGGGAACGCTTCTTGAATATCGCGGATGGAGAGCTGGCCCCTCGTCCAAAGCTCTTCCATGATTTGCAATTCGAGTTTGGTCAGTTTGGGTTGGTCCATGGTTCTCTACTATCTCCGTATGCGATGCTACTATTGCGATAGGCGGTGTGTCAAGAGATTTTTGAGTTCAAAGCAGCGATGGGGGAGAGGGTGGCCCGCCGCCCCGGCGACTTCATGAGCCGGTGCGGGCCGGGTGAGGGGGTCAGCGCCGAACTTTCAACTTTCGACTCTCGACTTTCGACTAGTAGAGTCCGCCCAGATTCAGCACGATCACGGATCCGAGGATCACCAGCACTGCCGCGATCAGCACCCGCCGGGTTGCAGGTGAGGTGGCGCGCCATTCTCCCGTCAGGATGCCGAGGAAATTCGAGGAGAGAATCATGGCCGTAATGAACAGCGCGTAGCCAAGCGACGTTCCGTACTTGCCCACCAGCGTGGCGCCGATGCCGTAACCCACCATTCCGGAAAGCCAGAGCAAGCCCATGGCGACGGCAAGGCCTGTTTCTCTCGCTGAACCTGGCCTCAGGAAATGAGGCCACGTGCCGTTGCGAAACAGCAGCAGGAAACAGTAGAAGAGATTCGGAATGAAGCCGGCGCCCAACACCAGCGCCCACGACGCGTAGGTGGAGGTGACCGGAACGGCTCCCAGGGCCACTGCCTTTTCGAGAATCGGGCCGCTGAAAGCAAAGCCGAGGTTGATGTTTGACCCGAAGATCCCAGTGAAGATGCAGATGGCAAGCCCCGTCATGAAACTCATCGCGGCCGCGCCGGCCGCGGGGTTGGAAGGAGTCTGCTCCTTCTCGCGGCGGCGCCCCGCCATTCCGTAGAGGACGAGGCCGCCGAAGAGGATAGGCATGCTGATCAGCAGCAGAATGCCGCGCGGATGCAGCAGGTCCGCCGGATTCAGGACCAGCAGGGGAACGAGGGCGCCCGACAGGCACGAGAGGCCGGCCACCACGGCAAACGCGAGCGCCATGCCGACGGCGCTGATTCCGAGGCCGAAGGTCACCTGCGCGATGCCCCAGAGAAAGCCGAAGACGAGCGGCGCCAGAAGCGCGCGGCTCGAAACGCCGTGATAGACATCTCCAAGATGCGGCACGAAGCCTGCCGCCAACATCCACGGAATGATCAGCAACGCAGAGGCGGCGAATACCAGCCAGGTGTTCTCCCATTTCCACTGACGTGTGAATTTCATGGGCAGCGCAAAGCTTCCGTTCAACGTCCCACTGATGAATATGACTGCCATGCCTAACCAGAAATGATCGCTCATTGAACGCTCCCTAACGACGCAAACCAGTCGACGCATTAATCGTGGAAAAGCCGGTCGGACGAACGACCTCCACCCATACGTACTTGGGATTCTGTTGATGACACTTCCACGTGCGGGTGGCAGACTGGCCAGGTTCGAGATGGGGCAGCGGAGTCTCATGCTGTTCCATCGGCCGATCGTTTTGGTCGTAGACAATCCACCGCAGCGCGTAGCCATCCAGCGCGTAACAGGGAAGCGTGCGGCGCGTTTCCAGCGTTGCCGTGAGCGAGTTCCCTGCACTTTCCAGGCGCAGCGACTGCACGGGGCTTGCCTGGTTTCTGAACTCCTCATACGAGGTCCTGCGCTCGCCATACAGATCCACCACGCCGTGAACGCGTTGCTTCAAAACGCCGATTCCTTTATCCCCCATATGCGTGCGGTAGTCGTTATAACAGAAGAATATGGCGCCGCCCACGTAAGGATATTGGCGATAGGAATCGTCGTGCTCCTGCAAGATTCGTATACGAACCAGGTCGTTCTCCGGCCGGCCGGCCGTGCACGCGCAATAGCCGTATTCGGAAATCACGATGGGCTTGTCCGGAAAGGCTCGGTGAATGTCTTCCAGGTTGCGCTTCACTTCCGGCACGCCGCCCTTGTACCACGTCTCGTAGTATTCGTTCCACTCAATGAAGTCCATCAGCCCCGCCACGTCTTTCTCCGGCGTCTTTTCGAGCGAGTTCGATGCGTAGGACCGCAGGCGATTCGGATCGAGCTTCTTCGCCTCCTCGTACATCCGCTTGGCGAACTGGTACGCGGCGGGATTCTGCCCGTTGACCTCGTTGCATAGTCCCCAGGAGAATATGCAGGGATGGTTGCGGTCGCGCTCGATCATCTCGCGCAACTGCTCGAGGCCGTTCTGCATGATTTCCGGCGAGGGCTGATCGCCCATGCCGCTAAAGGTCTCGCTGCCCCAGGTTGGCACCTCCTCCTGAAGCAGAATTCCGTGCCGGTCGCAGTAATCGAGCACGCGTTCGTCCTGCTGCCAATGAACGCGGGTGAAGACGCAATTGAGCTCTTTCAGGTCGTCGTGATCATGAACAATCCAGGATTCGGGCTCCGCCATCCCGTACTGCGGGTTGCTGCCCGCCATGCGCTCCACGCCCATCAGCCAGACTCGCTCGCCGTTGAAATAGAAGCCGCCGTCTCTCACCTCGATTTTGCGCACACCGAAAGTGGTCTCAAAAGCATGCAACGGTTCGCCGCCGGAAGCGATCGTTACAATCGCCCGGTAAAGATGTGGATGATCGAAATGCCAGAGGCGAGGGTTGGCTAGCACTCCCGTCGGAAGTGACACCTCTTCGCTTGCCCCCGCCTGGAGAGTCGCGCTCGCCGCTCGCTCGACGCGCAGCGCCACTCGGCCAGTCTCCTCTTCGACGACCTCGTAACCGATCTCGACTTGATTAACGATGGCGCCGGAATTCCTCAATACCGCGCGAATGGAAAGCGTGGCTTGTAGGGGCGGCCCTTGTGGCTGCCCGGGGGCGACCACGAGGGTCGCCCCTACTGGCTGTGCCTCAACGTCTACCCGTTCGATGAATGTCTTCGGCGTGATCAGCAAGCTGACCGGACGAATGATCCCACCGTCCGGCGTCCAGTCATAAGAGTCGCCGCGCGGAAGCATGTTCTGATCGAAGGAATTATCCACTTTAACGGTAACCAAGTTGGTTCGGCCGGGAACTACGGCAGCAGTGGTATCAACAGTGAAGGATGTGTATCCCTTGCGCAGATGGTTCCCAACTGGCTGACCATTCACCCACACTGTGGCGCTGTGATACACGGCTTCGAGTTCGAGGCGAATCGCTTTGCCGGACCACGACTCCGGCACGTCGAAGCTGCGCCGGTACCACGCCACGCCCAGATAACCCGCCGATTCCTCGGAGATCTGCCAGGTGTGCGGCACGGTAACCGTTGACCAGCCTTCGCGCGAGGCGCTCAGGAGACGCCAGCCTTGGGCTTCTCCCTCGTTTCTCGGGTCCAGGCGGAAAAGCCACTCGCCATCGAGGGGATGTTTGATGGTGACCGGGCAGCCCGGCACACCGTCGCGAGGCAAAGGCTGGACCTGCGAAGCAAGGAACGGAGCCGCAAGTCCGGCGAGGCCCGCCGTTTTAACAAACTGCCGTCTGGAGGGAATCATAGGCAAAAGCCTTTCTGCGCCGGTAGCGCTTGCGCGCCGTTTGCAAGCACCAAGGCCTGATAGGTTCCCCGGAGGGGATCGAGATAGTAGCTGGGGGCGTTGCCCCATGGGCGCTAGGGTAAGAACTGATTTCAATCATTCTGCCGCTGTGTTTGATGTCCCGCGAAGCGGGATGGCGTGAGTAGCCGTGGGTGAAACCCACGGAAACGAAGGCCTACCTCCCATCCCGGCCCTGGAGGGGCCGACATTCATGCGTCAACCCCGCTGGGGTTGGACCGCCTCGGGTGGGTTCACGTACCGCAGGTTAAAACCTGCGGCTACTCACGGTTAGGCCCCTTTTGGGGCCATTGGTCAAAGCGTATCTTAGCGATTATGGGGCGTTCCTTCCGGCTACCCTATTGCGCACCTTCTGGGCACGAAGAGCCGCGGCATCCTACTTCACTGCAAAATCGGCGAACTGCGCCACGTTCCACGCGGTGCCGATCCCTGCCATGCCTTTCTTGTGGGTTTCGTCGCTCAGGCTCGCGACGCGGGAGCCGTCGATGCTGGCCTCGATGGTCGAGCCTCTGAAGGCGAGCGCCAGATGGTGCCACGTTTTGAGCGAGAACGCGACCTTGCCCGAAGCCAGCTTGGCAGTTGGAGTTTTGAACTTGGCATTATCCAACTCCCAGCTACCATCCTGCTGCACGGTGAGCACGTAACCGCTGGGCCAGCGCGATTTGCCATCCTGGAACCAGTCAGCGGAATCGATTCGGCCCGCCACCGTGATGTTGCCGGGCTCCTCGAGCATGGCGCTGGTGCTGACCTCATAGTCGGTCCAGTCCGCGCTGCCAAGGAAAGTCAGCGGGTCCGGGCTGATGCCGCCCCAGGCGATTGGACGTTCCCGGACGACTTGCCGCAAGCACTGGCCGGGCCGCCCGGTGCAAGCAGCCACCTCGAATGCGCCGTCCTGGTCAGCGAAGTATTTGGGAGTCTTGCCGAGCGGTGTGCTCGTGAAGTCGTCACTGTAAGGGAAGGGGAAGGACGCCTGCGCAGGTGGCGTGATGGTGCCTTTGCCCTGGCCCGTCGTTGTCGTGAGCGAATAAATCGAGTCTGGCTCGAGGGTAATACTGAACGAGCCATTGTGCGGCGTAATATCGCTCAGTTTCTCAAATGACTTCGAGGCATTCGTCTGCCAGACATGAATGACGCTGGTCGAAAGGCCGCCGGCGACGCTAAATGCCACTTCCTGCGGCTCCGTGGCATCGACAGTCTCGACAATGACGCTGTAGTCGTTCGAGGTTGGAGCTTTAAGCGTGACGTAGCTCCCCTGGCCCTTGAGATATCCGCAGGCGCTGTCGAGGTATTGCCACCCGGGCTGCGCGAATTGCGTCGTGTGCGCCGTTACCCAGATGGCAGATTGCACGTTGTAAAAACCGGACCAGGGTGTATTGGCGTACATCAAGCCGGAATTCGGCGCGGCCAGGTTATCGTAATAGGACGTCGCCGGACTCCAGGTCTCCGTCTTGGTGACTTTGCCGTCGATGTAATTCGTGTTCAGAACCTTGGCCCAGATTCTCGCCCCCGGCTTCCAATCTCGCTGGAGGATCACTCCCGTCTCGTCGAAGGGCTGGTCTTCGCTCGACCACAACGGCTTGCCGGACTCTAATGCGCCTCCCGTGACGTAGAAGTTTCCTTTCACCCGCGCATAGTGGACGGCAATCGCATAGACGTCCTCTTTCAGGATGGGGTCCAACTTGAAGTCATCGGTGATCTTCCATTGATTCTCGTAGAGGTCCGCCGCGACGATTTTGGTCTCGAGGCCGTTCGCCTGGAGCGTTTTCTTCAGCATCTTGATGTAATTGGTATCGTAGTTGGTCTCGTTCCAAATGCCTACATATTCGATGTCCAGGCCGTGATACTTCTTGGCGCCCTGGATGAACTTCAGGATGTAGTTTGCCATGTCCTGCGAGTAGTACTTGCCGTTGCCGATCCAGCCGGGAGCGCCCCAAGGCAAGGCGTCCAACATGATCTTGGGATTCCGTTTCTTGGCTTCTGACATCAGCCACCACTCGTACCCGCGGTCGTAGTTCTCGTCGGTACGAGTGCGCATGTGGCTCGGCTCAGAGCCATCGGTGGAATTAGTGTCGCCGCCCACCTCGACCTTCAGGTGCTGTAACGACGCACCGTAATTCGGTTTGAAGAGGTAGTCAAGAATCTGGCTGCGTTGAGGCTCGGGATAATCGATCAGCAGTCTCGATGAGGCTCCGGCGCTGACGCCACCGATTCCTTCGAAGATTCTTCCCTTGCTGGAGCCATCGATCTTGATTTCGCTCTTCTGAACCGGCGCTTGTTTGTTGCAGGTTGTGAGTGGGAGAAGTGTGATTGCCATTAAAAGCGTAATTCCGAGTCGTACCTTCATAAGTGATCTCCTTGGTCACCCCGCGCAAGCGGGGGTCCATTGCCAGTCAAGCAATTAACGGATTCCCGCTTCCGCGGGAATGACGAAACTTTCGAGGCAGTCAGAGCCGCGCGAACGAGAATCGGGTTCGCACTACTTGCCATAAACCGAAGCCCGCCAATAGGCTTGAATTCCTCTGTAGCTGTCATCATCAGGCAGGTTGGCGAGAATGAGCCGCTTCACTTTCAAGTCGTCGATCGGGCCTTGAACCTTGTACACCACTTGGCCGTCGGAGCGAATCAGCAGGGTGTAGGGGTCCGCGCCATTCCAATCCGGATCGAAGGCAGCCATCAGGCCGTAAATATCCGTCGCGCCGAAAATGTAATTCGTATTGCCGGCGTGCGCCTTGCGAAGCGCCGCGAGCGCGCCCTTTTGCTCGTCCGGGTAATTCGTGCTCACCATGATCAAGTCGAAGGGGCGGGCGCGGAACATGCGGTAAATGGTCTCGAGCTTGGCCATTTCGGCGACGCAAGGCCCGCACCACGTCGCCCAAAAATCGACCAGGAGCAGCTTGCCGGTGTTGTTCTTGCGCAGAGCTTTCAGATCGTCCGCGGAAACAGGTTTAACCGTCACGGGTTCGGCGTCGATGCGGCGCATCTCTTCCTCGCGGGACTCTTCCTTGTACATCCACTTGGTCGAACAGCCCACGGCAGGGGTCTTCTCCACCGACACGGGCTTGCCGGCAAGAAGTTCGTCGAGAGCCATTCGAGCGTCCTTCCGGGTCACCAAAGGATCTCGCGGATTGTTGTCCACTCGGCCCTCATAGCGCAACTTGCGCTCGGAATCGAAGATGAAGAGATGGGGCGTCGCCGCCGGCCCGTAAGCTCGGGCGACTTTCTGGGTCTCGCCATCGTAGAGATACGGGAAGTTGAAGTGGCGGTAGGCGGCGCGGATTTTCATTTCCGCGAGCGAGTCGCCCAGGTCCGTGTAGCCCTGCTCATCCAGAAGGACGGCGTTCGCGTTGTTTGGATTGATGCCCACAAACGCCACGCCTCGGTTCTGGTAGTCAGCGACCAGTTGCTTGATTCGGGTCTCATAGAGTTGCGCTGTCGGACAGTGGTTGCAAGTAAACATGACCACCAGAATCTTGGCGGAAGAGAAATCTCGCAAACAATGCACCTTGCCGTCCACCCCGGGCAGACAAAAGTCAGGCGCGCTTGACCCGATTGGCAATACGGGGGGCGAATCCTCCGCGCCTAGCGCCACGCCCGATGCGAGCATGAGAAAGAGAAGACAAAGGCCAAGAAACCTGTTCAAATGGACCTCCTTCGGGAGAAGGGTTTCCCCCGGCGAAACAATTTGCGGTGACGGATTATATCGCAGAGTCGAAATAATAGCCCTCTCCCTTGGGGAGAGGGTGACCCGCGCTGGCGTTTTCATCAGCCAGCGTGGGCCGGGTGAGGGGTCAGTGCCATCACCATGCAGATCCTCTGCGATGCGTTGCGGGCGCGTCTCATCAAGCTGGATGAATCACTTGCCTGAATCACCCCAACCTAGCAGGCGCGGAATCCCATTAGAGGCATGCTCGATAAGGACGAAATCTCTCACCGCTTTCGTCGAAGCGGACACAATCAAAAGGTGTACGGTCTCGTCAGGAATTGGATGACCCCAGTAGCGCAAAATAGTCGGGATAATCCCCTTTAGCGGAACGCTCGACTCCACGAGGATCGCCAACTGAGGGGATCTCGGACTCCACCCGAACCCGGCGACGTACCAATTGAAATCGAACGTCCGACTCCACACGGCTGCGTTGGCGTCCCATCGATTCACGTCTATGTAGATGCTGTCTATTGGCCCTTCCAGGGTCATCCTCGAACTACATCTCGCTACGTATGACCCGTCGCTGGAGGCCGCTGCCAGTTTATCGAAGCAGTGATCCCAGCCTCCGGTGTTGAATGAAGTAAGGGCACCGGTGCTGAATGAAGGTGTTCTTGCTCGACCTGCGGAGGGAGATTCTGAGGTTTGCCTCAGGACGCCTGCTGCGGGTGTTATGTCTATGGTACGATACGTCTCAAAGACGCTATATTCGAGTTGGTCCACGTGGACCGTTCCCGGAATACTCGGGTCAGGCGGAAAGCGCCGCGTCACGCCAGAACTGCAACTAAGTACTTGATTTCATAAATACGCCAACGTATATTGTGGCTTGATATTGACCTGCCTGGCATGGCATTGTGTAGGTGAGGTGCTTAGCCATGCCAAGGTCGAGCCCGTTTACAATCACGCTCTCGTCTGCCGAGGAAGCCGAGTTGCGCAGACGCGCAGGAAAATATACGTTGCCGTATTTTCAGGTTCAGCGTGCCAAGATGATTCTCCATGCTGCCGAAGGCATGCCCAACGACGAGATCGCCGCCTGTTTAGACAGCCGCCGTGAGGTCGTTTCCCTTTGGCGGAAGCGCTTTTTTGCTGACCGCCTCGCGGGGCTGGAAGAACGTGCTCGTCCGGGTCGCCCCCGGACTTTTTCCCCCAGACCTCGTCGTGCAGGTTAAAGCTTTGGCCTGTGAACTGCCCGCCCAGCACGGTCGGCCTCTGTCCCGCTGGAGCACCCGGGATTTGATTCAGCAAGTCCAGCAGAGCGGTCTGGTGGCCTCGGTGAGCGGCAGCACGTTGTGGCGTTGGCTGCACGAAGACGCCCTTCGGCCCTGGTATCACCGCAGTTGGATCTTCCCTCAGGACCCGGACTTCGCGCCCAAGGCCGGGCGCGTGCTGGATCTCTATGCCCGCCAGTGGCAAGACCGGTCGCTGAAGGATGATGAGTTCGTGATCTCCGCCGATGAAAAAACCAGTATTCAAGCCCGCCGCCGCAAGCATGCCACCCGCAACTGCCGACCGCGTACTCCTATGTACGTCGAGCACGAGTACTCCCGCTGCGGCGCCTGGACTTATATCGCCGCCCTGGACGTCCACCATGCCCGCGTCTTTGGCCGCTGTGAAACCCAGAATGGCATCGCCCCTTTTGACCGGCTCGTCGAACAAGTGATGACGCGGCCGCCTTATCATGACGCCCGTCGCGTCTTCTGGATCGTGGACAACTGCTCGGCGCATCGAGGCGTCAGAGCCGTCGAGCGTCTCCGCCATCGCTATCCCCGCCTGACCCTCGTGCATGCCCCCGTCCATGCCAGTTGGCTCAACCAGATCGAAATCTACTTCTCCATTGTCCAGCGAAAGGTCCTAACCCCCAACGATTTTCCCAATCTCAACGCCGTCGCCGAACGCCTCCTGGATTTTCAATATTACTGGGAGACCACAGCGCGGCCCTTCGAATGGAAATTCACCCGTCACGACCTCGCCAAACTCCTCGCTAGACTCGGTACCCCCACTGCCCCAAAAATACGTTAGCGAACTTCTGAAGTGGAGGACTAAGTTAGCCAAGGCATCGCGAAACGACGAAGTAGCGTCTCATGTGCGACTCGCCTCACATACCGTCGAAAGAACCCCTCACCCGTCCCGCTGCGGCTGATGAAAGCGCCGCAGCGGGACACCCTCTCCCCAAGGGAGAGGGCAGTGGGTCTGAAGTAGGGGGAGGGCTTGCCGTCCCCGTCTAGCGGGCCGCTGGCCCGCGGGTAGGGCAAGCCGTCCCCGTACAACGCGCTACCAATCGAGGATGGCGCCGTCGCGTGCCCGAATGGTAGTGGTAGGCATCGGCTCTTGCTGGAAGGGGTGCTTTCGCGCCTCCTCTTCGTTGACTTCCACGCCCAACCCGGGTTGCTCCGTTTTCAACCAGTAGCCGTCGCGTGTTTCCAGCGAATGCCGGACAACATCCCACCGCCAAGGGACGTCGGTGAGCATATCCTCCTGGATAAGGAAATTCGGAGTGGAAAGCGCGAAGTGCAGTGCGGCGGCATTCGCGACGGGACCCAAGGGGTTGTGCGGCGCGACCCCAATATAGTAGACCTCGGCCATCGCCGCAATCTTCTTGCCTTCCAGCAGCCCGCCGCAGTGGCAGAGATCCGGCTGAATGATGTGGCAGGCTTGCTGCTCGAAGACTTCGCGAAACTGGTGCCGCGTAACGAGGCGTTCTCCCGTAGCGATGGGCACGCGCACCGCCTGCCGCACCTCGCGCATGGCCGCAACGTTTTCAGGCGGCACGGGCTCCTCGCAGAAGAACGGATGGAAGTCTTCGACGGCGTTGATGTACTGAATGGCCATGGCCGGATAGGTTCGGCCATGAAAGTCAATCATGAGATCGATGCCGTCGCCCACAGCCAGCCGCAGCCTTTCGATAGCTTGGGCGAACTTCTTCACGTAGGACAGGCCCATCAGTGGCTCCGAGTACGGAACGCACACGACCTTGACGGCGGTGTAACCCTTGGCCACCACCGCCTGCGCGAGGTCGATGAGAGGCCCCGGGTCGAAAGTCTCGTAAACCGATTTCATATCGCCGCCGCCCAGGTGAGTGTACATGCGCACTCGCTCACGCACCGCGCCGCCCAGCAACTTGTAAACGGGAAGGCCCAGGGACTTGCCCACGATATCCCAGCAAGCCTGTTCGATGCCGCTCACGGCACTCATGCCGATGACGCCCTGCCGCCAGAAAGTTTCGCGGTAGAGTTTCTGGTAAAGGTATTCGATGCGCGTGGGGTCTTCACCCACGAGCAGGGCGCTCACGTCATCGATGGCCCCCACGACCGCCCTGGTTTTCCACTCGATCGACGACTCGCCCCAGCCCCATAGGCCGGCCTGGTCGGTCTCGACCTTGACGAAAACCCAGTTGCGCATTTCAGCGTTGACTACCAGAGTTTTGATCGCTGTGATTTTCATGGCATTAGTCCATCGGGTAGAGGCTGCAGCCTCCGTCCGCGAGCAAGCTGGTTCCTGTGATGTAGTCGGAAGCCTCCGAGCAAAGAAAGAGGATAGCGTCAGCCACCGATTCAGGCGGCTGTGGATACCCCAAAGGAATGGCGCGCTCCGCGCGGCGGCGGTAGTCTGGTTCCGTATCCCATTGCCGCTTTCCCATGCCCACTCCCACAATGCCAGGGGCCAGCGAATTCACTCGAATGCCCTTCCCCGCCAATTCCCGGGCCATCCCCTTCATCAGCATCTTCATGCCGCTTTTGGTAACGTTGTAGGGGGTAATATCCGGCCAGGGAACATCCTGCACCCAGGACGAGGTGAATATGATCTTGCCTTTGATGTCCCGCTCGACCATGGCGCGCGCCGAGGCCTGCGCCACGAGAAACGCACTTTTCAAATTCACGTCCATGATCCTGTCCCATTCCACTTCCGAATATTGCAGGATAGGACAGGAGTGAGCCATTCCGGCGTGGCAGAGCGCCACATCAAGGCGTCCGAACGCCGCGAGAGTTTTCGTGACTAGTTCCTCGGCGCCTTCAGGCTTGGTCACATCCGCGTGTACATACACGAATCGCTCGCTTGGCCAATCAAGTTCGTTCCCGATCTGCGCGGCTTGCTCAGCGCTCAGCACATCGTTTACCGCCACGCGGGCCGAGTGCGACAGCAACGAAGAGACGACGACCTTCCCGATCGCGCCGAGCCCGCCGGTGATCAGTGCCGCTTTTCCCTCCAAACAATTCTGGGCAAAAGTCGCCATTCTTCCCCCTCACAAAGCTCTACTAGAAGCTGATCCAAATCCTCCCGTACCCGATTGCAATGTGGATGCTCGACTGCGCGCGAAGCCGTGCTCCCCGAAGGAGAGCAAATTGAGTAGCCGGGGGTGAAACCCCCGGACGCGACCCCACACCCCGCCTTCGGCACCCCTCTCCCCGCTGGCGGGGAGAGGGGAAGGGGTGAGGGGGCGACGTTTCCGGGGGCGTTGCCCCCGGCTACTCAGGTGCAGCCCCTGCGGGGCTGAGGCCTCGAGCAGCAGCCGGGGATCCTGGGTAGTATTCAGTAATCGCTCCTCGGCCGGCCCGGTTTTGAAACAGCTTCTAGTATTGCGCGAGCAAAACAGGTTTAGTTTTAGGCTTCACTTCAGCGAAGCGCCGACCTTTGGGTCGGCACGTGCTGAACCTTCGCTCCGCTCAGGGCAGGCTCTAAAGGTCAGCGCTACTGCATCTTGAAGTAAAGCGCGGCAGCCTCGTTCCGCCGCCTTTCGTCTTCGGCCACTTCCTGCCGGTGAAAGCGCTGGTAAAGTTCAAATTCCTTCGCCGCCAGATCCTTTTTCCCAATACGCGAGTAGGCCTGCGCCAGACGATAGTGCGCGTCCGCCAGATCCGGTTTGAGCCTGATCGCCGCTTGGAACTCTCGGCGCGCCTCGTCATATCTCTGTTCGCCGGCATTGAGAATCCCGAGTTGCAGGTGAGGGTCAGGGAATTTCGGATCGAGCGCAGCGGAGCGCTGAAGCAACGATGTGATGAGGTCTTTATTCGCTTTCAGGCCCTGGCCCCGCTGGCCTTTCCAGAGGCTCATGGCATAGTAGTAGCTCGCGAAAGGGTTCCGGGGCTGAAGGTCGACAAACCGCTTCAAGCGCTTCGTTACTTCCCCGCTCTGGCCGAGCGAAATGTCAAACATCTTGCCCAGAAAAAGATAGGGACGTGGATCGGATGGGGCCAGGTCCGTGGCGCGGCAGAGCGCCTGCGCCGCTTCGTCGTAAGAACCCAGCGAGTAAAAAGCAACCCCAAGCCCAATGTGCAGCATGGCGGACTTGGGGTAACGCTCCACCCCGCTGGTAAAAACCTTGACTGCCGGTTCATAGCCGCGATGCAGCAGGAACTCGTTTCCCCAGTCGAAAACGTACTTCTCACTCGGATCCATGTGCGCGGCAATCTGAAATTCGTTTGCCGCCGGCACGTAGTGCCCCGCCTTCTCTTCCGCCTCGCCAAGCAGGTCATGAAGTTCAGCGGTGTCTTGGTGGCCCAGCAATTCCCGAATTTGGCGGGAAGCATTCGTGAGGTCACCTGTTTCGAGATACGCCAATGACAAATCGTAACCGTTTACGTAATGCGCGGGATTCAAATGCTGGGCTTTTTCCAGATAGGGAATTCCGGTCTTCAGTTTGCCCTCCTGAAGGTAGAACTCACCCAGGCGATGGTTAGCCTCAAAGCTATCCGGGTTCAACGTCACGGCTTGCTTGAGCGCGCTTTCGATATCTCCAGGCTGCAAGCCTTGGGGGCTGCTGCTATTGCTGCCCGAGGGCACCCAAGCCCGCCCTCCCGAGACGCCTGCCGCCACGAAAAGAACCATCAGGAGCGCTGGAGACAGGTGCTGGGCATTACGATTCACAAGAGTAGGATGCAACATCCATGAGGGCAGGGCAAGCCCTGCCCCTCGAGATGTGCAATCAGAAGTAGAACTTCAACGCGAACTGAATTTGCCTCGGGTCGTTCGGGCTGTCGCGGGTGGACGTGATCTTCCCGAAGGTTGAGGTCTGGAGGTAGTTGGTGTAGCCCGGCAGCGCGAAGTTCGGATGGTTGGTAATGTTGAAGAACTCAGCGCGGAATTCCAGGCGAGTCTTTTCCGTGGTCTGGAACTGCTTGAACAGAGAGTAATCGAGCCGATGGAATCCGGGGCCGATAATTTGTGTAGCGCCGCCGCCCAAAGGCGCGTAATTGGTCTGCCCAATGGCAGTGGCGGGCGCGGGATCGGCAAACGCAGCGGGGTTCATCCATTGATTAACATTGTGCTGTCCCGCGTACTTGGGCTGGCCAGTCTCGAGAGCGTAGCAGCCCAGGTCGGAGGCTCCGGGCGTGACGCAGTTGATGGTAATGGGTTGCCCGTCATCCATGGTCATGATCCAGTTGAACATCCAACCACCCAGCACTCCATCCTCGATCTTACTTGTGGATGCACCGAAGCGCTGTCCGTGGCCGAAGGGAAGCTGGTAAGTTCCGCTCCATGAGAGGGCTTTACGGATGTCGTAACTTGCCAGCCCCATATCCTGCTGGATTCCGAAACCCGCGAGGTCCGGGGCGCGGAATCCGGCGATGCCGCCACCGCTCAGCAGGTCGTCGGCATTCGTGCGTGTCATTCCCCACGTGAAGGCAACAAGCATGTCCAGGCCCTTGGCGAGGCGCCGGTCGTACTTCGCCTGGAGGGAATGGTAATCGCTATTGGAATCGGTGGTGGCGTACGAGGCGTCACGGCCGAAGTCAGGGAAAGGAACGTAGGCCTGCGGGTTGGTGCCCGGAGGCAGAATTTCCGAGACGTGGTTGGTGCCCGTGAAGGTCTCAATGTGTCGGCCGAGTGAAGCCACATACCCAACTTCAAAGGAATCGTTTGGAGTCAGTTCGTATTGAGCGGTCAAGTTGTAGCCCTGAACGTACGGGGTGATATAGTTGGACTGAATCCCACGGAAAGACAGCCCTGCGCCGTTAACCAGCGCGGGATTGAGAGGAATATCAAGGAATCCGCGCTCCAGTGAGGCCTGACTGCCATCCGAGTAGGTTACTGGCGTCTGGGAATTGGCGGCAGGGAAGCCAAAGATGTATTGGAAGGGGTAATTGTAGCCCAGGGCGGGATCCCCGCCGCGATTTTCAAATCCTCCATAGTAGATTCCGTACCCCCCACGCAGCACCAACTTGTGCGTGAATCGATAGGCAAACCCCAAACGGGGCGCGAAATTGGTCTTCTGCGCGGTCCCCAGGCCTTTCCCATAGGCGTTGGTATACACGAGGTTGATGCCATCTTCGGCCAGGAGGCTCGAGAAAGAGGGCGAGAGGGGGACGCTCTTCGCAGCATTGTCCATTAGGAATTCCGCCGTCGAAAAGGGCGCGCCCGGTACGAAATTGCCCTGCGCGTTGAACTTGTCCCCTACGACGCCGAAGTAGTCCCAGCGCAGCCCGAGGTTCACCGTGAACTTCGGCGTCACTTTCCAGTCATCCTGAAAGTAGATGCCATAGTAGTTCTTGAAGGGATTCAGGTAGCCGAAATTGGAGGCGTCAACATTGTTCGGTCCGCCGAGATTACCGACCCCACCCGCGTAGGTCGCTGCGGCAGGCGACAATAGAAATTGGGCGCGTCCCGTGCTGCTGTCCCCAACGTTCGGGATCGCAGTGTAGCCTCCTCCGTAATCGAACTCGCCTCGCGAGTAAGGGGGCGCGATCCAGGGGAACTGAATCTGCTGAATCTCCACGCCGCCCTTGAAGCTGTGGGAGCCGTAAATTTTCGTTAAGTTGTCCGTGATCTGAAACGTCCGGCTGTATCGGGAGCTGACCAGCCATTCCGCCGAGCCCAGTTGACTGAGTCCGCCAATTTCGAAATTTGGCAGTCCACCGTTGCCCACTTCCTGCGGGATGCCCTGGATCCCAAATTGTCCTGGGATGTTGTTTGTGTCATTTCCGTAAGCCTGAGTGCGGACGACGGACTCGCGCGTCCAGCCGATTCTGGCTTCGTTGATCACGGTGGGTGAGAAGGAGTGAGTCCAGCTCGCCGCCGCGCCTTGGGGACGAGACTTCTGATCTCCGTTATTGAACCCGCCGCCGTCGGCGTAGCCTGTGAAAGGCCCGGGGCTGAAGGTAGGCGAGTCGTAGAAACTATAGCGAACAAAGAGTTGGTCTTTGTCGCTGAAGTTCTCGTCGATGCGCACATCAAATTGGTTGACGTTTGTCGAGCCGATGGGATTGCTGCTGTAGTTGCTGAAAAGGCCAGGCGCAGTAGGCGTCGGGAAAAGCTGGAGCAGCTTGATTGCATTAGGATCCAGCCGGTTGGCGCAGATCGTATTGGCAATGCCACCGCACTGGATCTGGTCGCGAACGAAGCCGCTGCTGACCGCCGTCAAGCCCGTCACCGGATCAACTTGCCCCGCATTCAACTGGCGGGTGGTCGCCGGGTCGAGGATAGTCCCCAAGCTGAAGGTGCGACCCAGAATGTCCGGGAGGCCCTCGACGCCGGTCTGGCCGCTGATGAGGTCCCGAAAATCAGTAAACCCGCTCGAGGCCTCTGCCGCCGTGGGAACGGTGGTGAGCCAAGGCGTCGCCTGGCGAATTCGCGTCCCTTCGTAATCGGCAAACCAGAACGTCTTGTTCTTGATGATCGGGCCGCCGATAGTCCCTCCGAATTGGTTTTGCCGGAATTCGCCCTTCGACTCGTTGGCGGCGTCCTGGAAGAAATCGGCGGCGTCGAATTTATCGTTGCGCACAAATTCCCAGGCGTCACCGTGGATCTGGTTACTCCCCGATTTCAAAGTGGCGTTGAGCACGGCGCCGCCGGCGCGGCCAAACTCCGCGTTAAAGGAGTTGGTCTGGAGCTTGAACTCACTGAGCGCATCGACGGGCGGCTTCACCACATACGCCGCGCCGTTCAGGAAGTCGACGTTGTCGCTGTTGTTGTCGATGCCATCCAGCAAAAGGTCATTCTGGGCCGGCCGCGTTCCGTTGGCCGCAAACCAGCCATTGGAATTCAGGCTCCGGCCTTCCTCTTGGCCCACCGTAACGCCGGCCGTGAGCCGGGCGAGAAAGTTGAAGTTCCTGCCGTTTAACGGCAGGTCGTTAATCGCCGTCGAGTTCACCACCTGGCCCACCGAACCATTCTGGGTTTGCAGCAAGGGCGCCTGGCTGGTGACTTCCACCGTCTGGGTTACCGCGCCGGGCACCAAGGTGAAGTCGACAACAACTTGTTGTTGAATGTTAACGACCACGCCGGCGTTCCGCCCTTTCTCGAATCCGGGGGCCTCGGCTTCCACCGTGTACGTGCCGATCCTCAAGGGTGTGAAGATGTAACTGCCATCACCGCGGGTTGTCATGGTCAGGGTAAGGGACGTGCCCTCGTTGGTTAAGGTAACTTTAGCGTTCGGAATCACTGCGCCCGAGGCGTCCTTCACAGTCCCCAATAAGGCTCCAGTGTCCACTTGGGCGACGGCGGCGCGCGCGCCCAGGAACATGCAGAGACACAACAACACCGCCACCCATGGTGTCTGATGATGCCTAAGCACCTCCATCATGGCTACACTCCTCCCTTATTCAGTTTGTCTAACTTGGAAGAAACCCCAGACCCAATACCCTACGCCAGAATAAGCAGACGAGGAAGCTCGTCGCGAAGCCCTACCTGTGACGACATGGTCCGTAGTTGTGGGAAGCCTTGTACACAAGTAATCATACCCACCCGTTCCCTTTCTGTCAAATGGATACCTGCTGAACACCTTGAACACCTCGCGAAGGCCGTTAAGCGCAACGAGCCACGCTACGGGCCCCACCAATTCGGCGACCTTCGGGCAGGAGATTTCGAGAAACAGGCCGGCGTTCGATTGCAGCGCTATCTGCGGATTGAGCCCGAATTCCGAAGTTGTGAGGCTCTGTGGGAAGAAACCCCTCACCCGGCTCGCTACTCTCGCCACCCTCTCCCCAAGGGAGAGGGCTGAAACAATCATGGTGGACGGCCCTCTCCCTTGGGGAGAGGGTGGCGCGCAGCCGGCGTAGTCATCAGCCGGTGCGCGACGGGTGAGGGGTTACTTCCGCAGAATCCGGGTGAGGGTGCCGTTCACGATGTGGACATCTGCCGCGCGCGAAGCCCAACGATTAACTCACGGCACCGCGCGAAGCCTGGATCGACAATCGTCGATCGTCAATCAGGTCATGCTCGAAATTCCGGCAGCCTGGTGCCCAGAGCGTCCGGCATCTGACAGCCCATCACGGAAGCGAGGGTAGGACAAAGGTCGATGTGGTGAATCGGCCTCTCGACGGTCTGCGGCCGCCCGACTGCCGTCCCCAGGCACATCATCCAGGTGGTTCGCGTGCTGGCGTCATTCGCGCGGTGATTGAAAAAGCCATTGGTGCTCGAGCCGTCGGGATCGCGCCCGAATTCCGGCAGAATCACCAGGGTCGTGCGATCCCGATACTCGGCGTTCGTCCCGATCTCCTGCCAGAGTTCGTAACACAGCCGGTCGCACACGCGGATGCCGGCGAGGTGCATGGAGTAGGATCCAAAGTGCGCGGCCTCCACATCCGAAAAGATGACCACCAGCAGCGTAGGCGAGAATTTCCGCATAATTTCACGGCTGATGAAGAAGGTCAGCTCGTCGCCGGTGGTGGGGACGCCGGATTGGACGAAGTTGGCCACTGCGGCTTTGATCGCCGGCCGCACGCTCGGATCGAGCGTCTGCACCCCGTCGAACACCGTCCAGCCCAGACCCTCGTAATTGCTGCCCTCGAGGGTCGATTCGAGTTCCGCCTGCACTTTAGCGGGATCGGCGAAGTTGCGGTTGCGGCCCTCCCTCAACGCGGTTTCCACGGCGGTGATGAGGAGTTGTTTGGGAAATACGATATTGGGGCCGAATCGCGGGCCAAAGTTGGAAAGTTCGCTCGCGCCGATCATGCTGGTCAGCGCTTTGTTGCTGGCGACAACCCAAACCTCGCTTTGCGGAACCCCCAACTGCTTGCGGAAGTACTCAAAGAAGGTCGGCGTGGTGGGCGGGAGCTTGCCCCAGTCGTCCACGCGCTGCCAGTTGCCGGTGAAGATGCTGGAAGTGGCGTTGAAGTGGGCGGTCACTCCTTCATTGCGAACGTGCGGGTAGAAAAGGCCTTGCGGCAGGAGATCCTTGGAAAGGTGCGGAATGTTCACCAGTCCCTGCGGCGAAAACGTCTCCCCGTGGCGAACCCCGCCGAAGATCACGAGTACGATCTTCTGCGCCGGAGCCTTGCCTCCAGCGCCCCACTTTCCCGCCAGGCGCTTCTCGAAAATACTCTCCGCGAGAAGCAACCCCGCAGCGCGTAAGAATGCGCGCTTCGTCTGGTCCATGGCACACCCCGCTTTTAGGTAAGCTTCGCCACCGGCTTAAACCAGCCGGCAGCCAACGCCCTCGCCCACCACACGCCAACCTAGTAAGAATACTAGGAGCCCGCCGTCGCTCATGTCAAGCGATTGGCAATAAAAGCAGGTCGCGTGGAGGTGTGCGCCAGCTTACGGATTCCCCTCGCTTCTTCCTCAATTTGGTCTTGACACGGGCCGTCGAGAGGGCTAGGGTTGCCGTAACGAGGTTGCTGCCGTGACCAAGCGAATCCTCGCCAACTTCGCCCTATTCCTGTGTATCGGAGTTATGAATCGCGAACTGCCCGAGTGTCTGGCCTTAGCCGACGACGTCTCGAATGACGGTGACGTGGCAGTTTACAACCTTCGCGTACCGCAGAGTGTTTCGGTACTTGCGGGCACGCTTGATGCACGGGCAGCTTCGACCTCTCGCAAAGGCTCATTTCCCGTTCTTCTCCTACAGGGTCGCACTTCTCGACTCCCGGCGCCCGTTCTGCACGATGGCGTCGGCCTCCTACGATTGATCGATCAGCAACGGTGCTGATAGTTCAATCGCTCGTCCCGTCGAACATCCCTGTTCTGGTCATTAACCGAAATATACGTCGAATTCGCAAGCATGTCAGCAACTGTTCGACTGGGTTTCGGAATTGTCAAAGCCTGTCACAAGGAGGCAAGCATGAAACGGCTGATCAGCACATTGGTCGTTTTGGTATTCCTGCCGGCGCTGGGGTTTGCACAAGCAAGTGACTACTCGAAAGGCCACGGGTATGCCTACTTCGCGCCGGGCGCCAGCAGTCCCAGCAGCGTGGCCTATGCGCACCTCGGCGCCGGTGGGGAGGGGTTCTTCACCAGAAACCTCGGGGCCGGAGTCGAATTGGGCTACCTCACTCCCATGCGAAGCTGGAGCGACGGGGCCGCAACGCTTTCTCCCAACATCGTCGCACGGTTTCGCGCCAAGGACAAAAACCACAAGCTCGAGCCCCTCGTGACCGGAGGCTACACCCTCTTCTTCCGTTCCGGCACGGCCAGTGGCGTCAATTTCGGCGGTGGAGTCAACTACTGGTTCAAAGACAACGTCGGACTGAGGCTTGAGTTTCGGGACAACGTCTGGACCCTAAACTCGACCATTCATTTCGTAGATTTTCGGGTCGGAGTGACGTTTCGGTGAGCGCGCGGTCCGACCGGACGCGAGGCGCACTGACCAACATCGGAGGTGGAACGACGAATTGTGTCGAGCCGTGATCTCCGAGGAGTACAATCCGCGCAGGGAACGGCCGATCGGGAACAGCGGCCTCGGTGCTTTATTGCCACTTATGACATTCGGAGTGGATCGACGAGTTGGAAAGAGGGCAACCCTTGGAGAAGGAGAAGAACATGGCTAACTGGGAAAAGTCCACGGTTATCGGATTGATTGTCTGCATTCTGCACTTATGCATGGCCGATGCGGGTTTGGCAACCAATCAAGCCGAGTCGGTTAGTCCGGACCTGACAACGCAGCAGGTGATCAAGGGTAAAGAACAACCTGATGCGGCGAAGATGAAACGAGTGGCAGAACGGCTTGGCGTCGGCCGCCACGTAATGGTAAAGACCGCAGGGGCAAAAGAGTATCACGGCAGTATCGTGGCTCTCGGTGCTGAGAGCTTCACCATTGTGCCCGACCGTACAAGTCAGCCGGTCCAGATCACTTACCACGACGTGCAGCAGATGGGATCGAGCATGACCAGAAGCAAGGGAATCATCATCGCCGCCGTGGTGCTGGGCGGCGTGCTGGTATTAGCGCTCACCTTGGGGCACCTTGGACGTGAAGATTAAGCGGACCGGTTAAAGGAGGGTGTCATGAAGAGAGTGATTGAAACGATAGGGTTTCTGCTTTTGGTGGCGGGATTCGGCTTGGCCAAATCCTCACAGGATAACTGGGACAACCTCAAAGAACTGCGCCCGGGACAGAAGATAGAAGTGGTGGATTCAAACATGAAAACGTTCAACGGAACCTTCGTGTCTGCTTCTGACGAGGCCATTTCGCTTCGGAGCGGTAAGGGCGAAGAATCCGTTTTGCGCGCCCATGTCGTGCGTGTAAGTGTTCGCGATGATTCACACCGGGCGCGCAACATGTTGTTGGCATCCGGCGTGATCGGCGGCATCGTCCTGATTCCGTGTGCGATTGTCCTCGTGCAGCAAAGCAACGAGGGCAATAGCTCCGCTGCGTGCGCGGCTGCAATTGCGGCGGGATTTGGTGGGGGAGCCGCCTTGGGAGCAATCCCGCGTAACCGCACGATTTACCGAGTCAATGCGAAGTGAATTGGAAGGCCGGACAACTTGCTCGGGTTTCTCGCCACGCTTGGGTGTGAGCGGAAGGACGGGGCTTCAGAGTCTGCGTGAAATCCTCCTCTGGACTGTCATTCCGAGCGAAGCGAGGAATCTCGCAGTGCCTTTGTTTTCAGGGCAAGATTCCTCGCTTCGCTCTCTCGAAAATCATCTCTGGCTGACTCATGCTGCTGCCGCTTCAGGGGTGATGAGCCTGATATCGACTTGGTACCCCAGACTACGGAGTTTTCGCAGGAGTGCCTGAGCACGGCGGCGTTTGGTTCTGGGGTCGAGGTCGGTGCCGCGCTCGACGTAGGTAACGTGGTCATGCAAGATCTTCCAGACCAAACGGCACAGTCGGTGGGCCACCGCCCATATCGCTCCCTTATAGCCCAGTCGGGGCAGCAGACGATGGAACACCGCCTGAAAGTGGCTGCCCTTCTTCTTCACTGCCGCGTGGGCGCATTGGTTCAGGATACGGCGGAGATATTTATTGCCCTTGGCCGAGCGGCTACTGTGGTTCTCTTCCGCACTTTCCTCGCTTCCTGGGCAGGTCCCGACCCAGGCGGTCAAGTGGGCGGCGGAGGGAAACGTGGCCGCCGCCGCTCCCACTTCCGCGATGACTTGTTGCGCCGAGTCCACTCCGAAGCCGGCCGCCGCCGCCAAACGGGCCACCGCGTCCTCATGAGGTTTCAGGGCTTGCGCAATCAGGCCATCGAGTTCCTGCATCTGTTTCGTGATCAGTTGATAGCGCTCCAGATACTGGGCCAGCAGTCGCCGGTGGGCGGGTTGGGGGGTTCCGGTCAAAGCCTCGACCAGTTGCTTCTGGGTGCAGTGCAGGCGGTCATCCCCCAAGGCCGCCAACTTGTTCGGGTCCGTCTCCCCCGCGGCCAGAGCCTGCAGAATGCGGCAGCCACTAACCCCCAGCAGATCGCTCAGCAGACTGGACAACTTGAGGCGCATCTCCTCCAGCAGGCACTCCAGTTGACTCTGCAGCCGCGACGCCTCGCGGGTGAGTTGCAGCTTGCTCCGCGTCAGGGTCCGCCCAATCCGCTGTTCGGGCTCCGGCACAAAGCTCAGAATCAACTCCCCCGCCACCAGACGCCGCACCAAGCGCTCGGCGTCACGGAAGTCGTACTTGCGCCCCCGCGGAGCCCGGTTGGAGAAGGCCTGTGCCAACTGCAACTTCATATGCGGCTCCAACTCGTACCAGACCGGCTTCCAATACTGGGCCGTCGATTCCATAACCGCTTGTTGCACCCCTTGCGCGCGCAACCAAGCCGACAATTCCTGAAGATCTTTGGTCGTGGTTCCGAAGCGCCTCCGCTGCGGCTCCCACTCCCGCTCACTGACGTTGCAAACCACCACCATCAGCACTTTCTTGTGCACATCAATCCCTGCTATCTTATACGCCATGTTCTTCTCCTGGCGTGGAAGAGTAGAACGTGCACAGTTAGACGTTACGCACTCTCACGCGCTACGACCCCTCCCGCCGCGAGCGGGAGGGGTCGCGACACATTTATGGGTTCAAAACGCACATTCCGGGCCACACTCGGAAACGGCCTCAACTCATCCAGAGCGAAGAGGGCCTTCACAATTCCACGCCGACCCTATCGTACACCGGCCGGCCACTCGCGCGAATTTTCATCCCTTTGGGTGGGCCGCAGGCCCATGACCACTCGGAATGACAGCGCCGAGAGAGGCTTTCCCGCATCGTGTGAAGCCTCGACGTTTCGGTCGACTCCTACCATGGTAAGAGAAACCGCCGCTTATTTCATCCCTTCCAGAATCGACCCTACGATGCCGCCGACGACCCCGCCCTCGACTGATTCCTTGTGCTGCCGCGGCATATACTCCATCAGCTTGTGCGCCAATCTGGAGATGGGCAGGGTTTGCAGCCAGATTCTTCCCGGCCCGGTAAGAGAAGCGAGAAAGATTCCGTCGCCGCCGAAAATCATGTTCTTGATTCCCGGCACGGTGGTGATCTCGAAGGAAACTGAAGCCTGGAACGCGCCCACGTGGCCGGGATGCACGCGCAGGTTTTCGCCCGGAGCGAGGTCTTTGGTGATCAGCTCGCCGGAAAGCTCGATCCAAGCATGGCCCACACCGCTGACGCGCTGCAGCAGGAATCCGTCGCCGCCGAAAATTCCCGCCCCCAGTGACTGCTGGAAGCCGACGCTGAGCTGGATTTGCGGCGTCGCGCACAAAAACCCGTGCCGGTGAATCATGTATTCCTGTCCCCCGCCGACTTCGATGGGCACAATGTGCCCCGGCAGCTTGGTGGCGAACGAAATCCCGCCCGCAGCGCCCATGGCGCGGTACTCTGTCATGAACAGCGATCCCCCGCCCGCTACACGCCTCAGCACACCGAAGATGCCTCCACCCCCTGCGAACTGAGTGTGTGTCATCATCTGGATGGAACTCGTCATCCAGGAAAGTTCCCCGGCCTCAGAGATGACAGACTCGTTGGGGTCAAGCACAATTTCCAGCACCGGCATGGTGGTGCCGAGGATGCGGGTTTGCATGGCAGTCTCCTAAGTTGAATTGCGCGCTATCGACGTGCTTGGGCGCGCGCTGGGCACTCGACTGTACTTATACCATGAAATCACTCGTTGACAAGTGAACTGCGCATGCTTGTGAGTCGCACCAGCCCCGGCAGGGGCGAAAGATAGTAGCCCAGGGCGTAAGCCCTGGGAACAGCTGCCCCCACCCCCGCTCGGCGGGGGAGGGGGCTGGGGGAAGGGGCCGCGCTCGGGACCCACGGCTTGCGCCGTGGGCTACATTCTGCCGCCCCTGACGGGGCTTCAAAGTCGCTCTTGGGAAGTCCGGCTCCATCGACGAATCTCAGCCCGGCCCCGCTCAGTTCACTTCTTCCTAGAACAGGAGACTAGCATTTCGCGTTGCACTAATGGTATATAGGATGTATCAGGAGGCTGCCATGCGTGCAGATGGTGCGGAAGTCTCATGGGATGCTGCCAAGTCGAAATGGTTGGTGCGGATTACGTCGGGCGAAGAGGTGATCCGGCGGCACTGCGACGCGCCGAAGGGTGCCGACGAAAACAGCCTTCGCGCGGCTGTCCAGAAAACCCTGGCCGATGAGGGCTACGAGGCAGACCCGGCTCGAATTCTGATCAATGAAAAATAGCTCCTCGATTCGAGGCGAGGAATCTAAGAGGGCATGAAGTTCAGCGTGCCGCGCCTCTGCGTTCTTCAAGTGTAAGCAGCCTGCGCTCCAGCTTGCGAAATGCTGACGGCAGGGCCGCTGAGACGCAGCGGCAGAACCATTTGTATTCAACTTTCAGCGTCTATGCGGTGTAAGAGGGAGTGGCGTTCACGCGGATGGCGTTAGCTGGCGCAGGATCGTGGCATGGTCGAAATAGACTTTCTCGCACACCAGATTCTCGCCCTCGAAGACGAAGATCAGTGCGCTTTGCACCTCCATCTGATTTCCCGTGGGAGCGATTCCAGCCCACGTGCCGCGGTGCGTACCGCCGAACTTGCATTCGACGATAACTGCGTCATCGGCGTGATAGGTTGCCAGTCTTTTGAGCCAAAAATCGGGAAAAGCCCCCAGCAGCAGAGTGAGCAGACCTTCCACCGCTTCGCCTCCGTCCGCAACAGCTCCCACAGCCGGAACTTCGTATCGGGGATGATGAAAGGTGGCAAGCGCGGCAGCGACATCATGTGTCACGGCCTCCGCCTCGATATGGGCATTCACCACCGCTTCTCGCCGTTTGCGCAGATCAGATGTGTCGGTATTCGTCATTGTTCCCTCTGCTTTGAAAAGGTGTAGGGGTAGGGCTTGCCCTACCCTGGATTGTGTGAGATCCATCCAGCCAGGGGACGGCAAGCCGTCCCCCTACGATCGTCTCTTCATGGTTTCTGGGTACCCGTCAGCAGACGAGTGTGAGTGGCAGATTTGAAAACCGTAGCGCGGGAGAGACGCCCGCGCTACATCGGTGTGCCGCTCCGAGCTTGAACGACTCCGTCGAAGCCCGGCGTCATTTCTCCGGCGCCGGGGGAGGCATAGGTGGTGTCGAGGACGAAGCAATGTCTGAGACTGCTTTCCAGGAACCATCCGCCTGCTTCTTGTACACAGTGACATAGCTGCCTTTGTCGTTGACCGGTTTCTTCGTAGCTGAATCCGTCACAGTCAGCGTGTACGAACCCTGAGTGTAAGCCAAGTCCCCGGCACTGGCGACTTCAACGCGCGTCGCCTCGAACTTAAGGGAGAGAGCGGGATCGGCCACCATCTGCTTTAGTGCGGAGCGAATGGCTTCCTTCCCGGCTAAAGGGGCCATGCCCGGAACCATCAACACCGCGTCGTCGGTGTAGTGCCCGGCGAGCCTGTCGGCGTCTTTGGATTCATAGTCCTTGTTCCACTGAGCTTCGGTGTCCTTGAGCGCCTGAACATCGGCGTCGTGAGTCTCAGCAGGCTTGGGCGCCTGCGCACAGCTCATGGTTACCGCGACCACGGCTATGCTGAGAAACGTGATGAGTTTTCGTGTCATTTGTGTCCTCGAATGCGATTTGACGATCGTAATACAGGCCAACTGGCGCTGACACCCCAAAGCATCTCCCCAGCGCCTCTGCACCTCTGCGGTACGGTCAGCCTTCCGCCGAGGTTGGATCGATCACCAGCCTGACCTCGGAAATGCGATTCGCTGGAAAGCCTCCCTGTTTCGCATGCTCCCGAACCATCTCTTCATTGGGAGCAATGTAGACGCAGTAGATCTTGTCGGCAGTGACATAGCTGTGCAGCCACTGGATCTGCGGCCCCAGGTTATTGAGCACGCTGCAGGACTTCTGCGAAATCGCCTGCACCTGGTCCGGGGTCAGATTTCCTGCCCCTGGAATTTCGCGTTCGATGACGTACTTCGGCATGTTTCCTCCCTGAAGCGACTTGGGGATTAAACCCTTCCAAAGGTATCGCGTCGGTTGCGCGGACCCGATTTTCATGCACTGCGGGCTGTCTCCCGCCCGCACGAACCGCAAACCTGAAACGCAGGTCCGCGATACTTCGCTACTTCCACTCCCACATCTGCGCCTTCGTGTTCCCCTGCGCATCGACGTTGTATTCGAACGTGGCCGCGACGCTATTCAGCCTCGCCCATTTGGGAAACGCGGTCTGGTAAAAGATGGCTCCGCGATAGCGGACGGACCCGTCTTTCCCGATCACGCCCACGCCTTGACCCACCCAGCTTGCGGCGCCGCCCTCCACGTTCATGACTACGCCCTGCCCGCTGCCAATCAGGCTGCCGTCCGGCCGCAGCGTTGACGTGTACGTGCCCGTCGTCCTATGGCCTACTCCCAGAATCGAGCCTTCCGCCTGGAACGAAGTCTCCATCATCGGACCTGCGCCCTGGGACGGAAGCACCCGCCGCACTGTTACCTTCCCGGTCTCTTCGCCAAGCTTATCTCCAAGCATCGTCTCCTCCTGTTAGTGGACAGTATTTCGGTTTGAATTCGTAGCGGCGAGTTTAGCTCGCCAAATGACGGCGTAAAGCCGCCACTGATTCTTCGTTACGGACGCGCTTCGAACACCAGGTTAAACGGGGTCTCGGCGGCGCGGCGGAAGTGCGTGAAACCGGCGTCCGAGGTCACCTTGTGGATTTGCTTTTCGCCCGCCTGCGCGCCCAATGCCGCGCCCACCTCCTGCGCCAGCGATGCGGGCGTACAGATCATGGTGGAAGCCGAGTAATAGATCCGGCCAACCGGGTTGTGATTCTGCTGCGCCAGGTCATTGGCGAACGGCTCGACGATCATCCAGCTTCCATCCGGCTTGAGAGTGCTCAGAACGTGCTGGGCGGCGCCGACCGGATCGCCCATGTCGTGCAGGCAGTCAAAGAAAGTTACCAGATCGTAGCCGCCGTTTGCCGGGTAGCTCTTCGAACTGGCCACTTCGAACGTGATCTGGTCAAGCAAGCCATCGCGTCCGGCAACATGGCGGGCGTACTCAATCGATCCGCTGTGATAGTCAAATCCGTAGAACCGCGATTTGGGGAACGCCTTCGCCATCAGCATCGTCGAGGCGCCGTGCCCGCAGCCCACGTCGGCCACAGTCGCGCCTCGCTTCAAGCGCTCTTCCATCCCCTCGAGCGCCGGGATCCAGTTAGGCATGAGGTTGGCGGCGTAATTCGGCCGGAAGAAACGCTCCGTTCCAAAGAAGAGGTTTGCATCGTGCTCGTGCCAGCCGACGCCCTCGCCGGTTCGAAATGCCTGCGTGATTTTCGGCTCATCCTTGAAACAAGCCGAAATGATGTGAAAAGCTCCCGGTATGTCCATCGTGGTGAGAGCGAACGCCTGCTCCGCAGGCAGCGTGTACTGGTTCGTCGCGGAGTCGAAAGTGACAAACCCGCTGGCCGCGTTCGCGTTCAACCATTCGCGTACGTACCGCTCGGACGTTTGTGTTTTGGCAGCCAATTCCGTCGGGGTCATCGGCCCCGCGCCGGCCATGGACCGGAAAAGGCCCAGTTTATCTCCAATCACAATCAGGGCGGCGTGCATTGCCGCGCCCATGTCGCCCACAACTCTTTCCATGAAAGAGTTGAGTTTCGCCTCGTCGAACGCGGGGGTCATTGCTGTAGTAGCCATGGAAACACCTCCTGAAATTTGAGTGGCGGAAGTGAGGGGGCACAGATCGAAGCATTGTGCCCGACTCTATGTCCGCACCTGGGGTCCAAGTTCAAATTTAACGCGAAAAGGAGATTCAACTCTAACGATTGTCGGACTCTAAGCCCGATTCTTAATCTACTTGTACCCCCGCGCCGCTGTCAAGCGCATTTTCCGCACCCCAATCCGTCGATAACCGGCCCGCCGTAGGGGGGCGGCTTGCCGTCCCCGCGTTTCTGCTGGTCCTGACGAGGGTAGGGCAAGCCCTACCCCTACACCGCCCGGGTCCAGCCGCGGGCGGCATAGAGGCGCGAGGCCATGGGCCCTATCGCCCTCGACCTCCCTTATCGACGGATTGGGGCGGCAGTGTCTCAGTTTGAATTCGTAGCGCCGAGTGTCTGGTTGGAGAAACGGTACCAGACCGTTTCTTCCGCCGTTTCTCCCCGGCTTCAGCACAAGTTTCTTCAGGCGTCTGCCGATAGAAAAGTAGTGTTTCTTAAAAGGAGAAAGAGAAATGCAGATGACACCCGAAGAAGCGATTAAGTCGCTGGCCTCTTTTGCCTCGAAGCCCATCGAGGAACTGAAGGATAAGATCTGTGCCTTGTGCTGCCAGGTCACAGACTCAACCCTGTCCTATTTCGCCACGATGGATGCTACAGAGAAGGTTCTGACTATGGTCGGCTGGTCGAAGTCCGCCATGATCCACTGCTCCATGATCGACAAGCCCATCATCTATAAGATCGAGAATACGGGCCTCTGGGGAGACGCAGTGCGCGAGCGCAAGCCCGTGATTACCAATGACTACGCGAGCCTGGTGAAGCCGACCAAGAAGGGGTATCCAGACGGCCACGTGCGCTTGCGCCGCCATATGAATCTGCCCATTCTCGAAGGACAGCACATCGCGATGGTGGTTGGCGTGGGAAATAAGGGGAATGAATATACCCTGGACGACGCCAAGGCCTTAAAGACATTCATGGACGCGGCATGGAAGACGCTGAAGCCGAAGCTTTGATCGATCGAGGCCGGGCCGCAGTCGCAGAGAAAGGCATCGCCGACTCCGGGCGCGGCTTCCGCCAGAAGGGGAGTTGCGACCAGTGCCTGCATCGAACGGCCTGTTCCGCAATGCGCGGCGAGACCTGTCGAAATCCGGTTCGCACCTGGGTGGAACTGCCCCACGAGGCGGCCTGAAGCAAACCTTCCTGACATCTTTTCAACAGTTCTCTTCTCTGCGAGGACCGGCGGGATTGAGCTGCGTTGGGCAACGTGTCTCTTCGGGACATCGCGGATCTCAAACGGCAGAGGTCTGCGCCAGCCCGCCTGGCAACAGGAGAGCGAACTATTACGAATCATCGGCTCGACCTTTTGCGGCAAGTCCCTACTGCTTGCTTTCAAGCGCTTTCGCGCATTACCATGGAGCCAGGGGTCAATCAGCACAGACTACGAACTAAAGCGGTTTCGGCTTCTTCGAGGCAGAGGAGAACTATCGATGGCGAGTCTCAAGTCCATCATGGCGGAACTGAGTAGCAAGGGCAGTGAGAAGACGCGCAGCATTTATGCGCGTCACGGCAATCACGCCAAGCAGATGTTCGGGGTGAGCGTGGCAAATCTCAAGCAGGTCGCGAAAACCATCAAGGGGCAACAGGCTCTGGCCTGTGAGCTTTACGGGACAGGAAACTTCGATGCCATGTATCTCGCCGGCATGGTAGCCGCCGGATCCCAGATGAACGCGCAACAGTTGCAGGCCTGGGCGGAAGGTGCGTCGGGTATGCCTATGATTTCCGAGTATACCGTGCCGTGGGTGACAACTGAAAATCCGGAAGGCCGCGCGCTGGCGCTCGAGTGGATGAAGTCAAAGAACGAGTCGGTCGCTGCCTCAGGTTGGTGCACTTACTCCGGACTCGTCGCCACAAAAGCCGACGCGCTTTTGGATCTCGAGGAAATCGAGAGATTGCTCGCGACCGTCGTCAAGGAAATTCATGCGGCGCCGAACCGGGTGCGGAATGTGATGAATGGATTCGTCATCGCGGTGGGGACTTACGTGAAACCGTTGCTGAAACAAGCAAAGGCGGCCGCTCAGAAAATTGGGGCAGTTTCCGTGGACGTGGGCGACACCGCGTGCAAAGTGCCGCTGGCGAGTGCGACCATCGCAAAGAACGAGGCCGCCGGCCGCGTAGGAAAGAAGCGGAAGACCATCCGATGCTAGCGCCGGACAAAGGCAGGGCCGCGCCGGCGGCACGCTGGAATGCCGGCGCGGGTGATCTCAGATTCAAGATTCAATACTCCAGATTCGACGTACGCTTGCGCCAGACGGGCGCTCGGAATCTCAAATTGGAGATTTGAGATTTCAGAAGGTTTGCCTTCTAATAGGCTGCAGAAAACCCTTGGCCTCTGTCATTCTGAGCGGAGCGAAGAATCTCCGTAGTTGTAGTTCCAATGAACTGCAGAGATCCTTCCTTCGTTTCACTCAGGACCGCCTGCGGCTCCTCAGGATGACAGATAACAGGGTTTCTCCGCAGCCTTCGCTCTTGACTCTCGACTCTTGACTTTCAACTGCCGTTAGGATCGCCGGTATGGGCCGCCCAGTACCTCCCGCACCTTGCGAGCCAGCGCCTCAGGGGTAAAAGGCTTTTGCAGGAATGCGCCGCCGGCATCGAGGCCCCCAGGGTAGAAAACGGCGTTGTCCGCGTAGCCGGAGATGTACAGCACCTTGAGTTGCGGGCGCTGATTGAGCAACTGACGGGCCAACTCGCGTCCGTTCATCTGCGGCATCACCACATCGGTGACCAGCAAATCGATCTTGCCCGCAAACAGTTCAGAAAGCTCAAGCGCCTCTTCCCCGCGGCTGGCTTCCAGCACCTTATAGCCGCTTTCTCGCAATACGTTCCGAACCAACTCGCGCACCGAGTCGTCATCCTCGGCAAGCAGCAGCGTCTCGGTGCCGCGCAGGGCCTCGGGTCGAGCGCGACCGGAGCTCGGATCATCGACCTCAATCTCGGTGCGGGGCAAGTAAATCTTGAAGGTCGCTCCCTTCCCTACATCGCTCGAAACCCAGATGTATCCCCCGCTCTGTTTGACGATGCCGTAAACCATGGCCAGCCCGAGGCCCGTACCTTTTCCCATCTCCTTGGTGGTGAAGAATGGCTCGAAGATGCGGGCTTGTGTTTCGGCGTCCATCCCGATACCGGTATCGCTGAAGGTGAGCAAAACGTAGGGCCCGGGCTTGAGGGGAAAGTGGGCCTGCGCAGAAGCGGCATCCATTTTCACATTAGAGGTCTCGATGGTCACCACACCGCCCTCCGGCATGGCATCGCGCGCGTTGACCGCCAGGTTCATCAGCACCTGCTCGAGTTGACCGGGATCCGCCATGATCGGCCACAAGCGTTCGCCCAGGGCCGTGACCAGGTCGATATCTTCACCGATCAGCCGCTTCAACATTTTCTGAATGTTCGAGACCACAGAGTTCAAGTCGAGCACCCTGGGCGCCAGCACTTGCTGCCGGCTGAAGGCGAGAAGTTGGCGCGTCAGCGAGGCGGCCCGGCCCGCGGCGTTCCTGATTTCGTCGACGTACCCGCGCAAGGGTTCGGCCATGCCAGGATAGTCAAACAGCAGGCCGCTGTAACCGCTGATAATCGTCAGCATATTGTTGAAGTCGTGCGCCACGCCGCCCGCCAGCCTGCCCACCGCCTCCATTTTCTGCGCCTGGCGAAGCTGCTGCTCGAGGCGCTTGCGCTCTGTCACCTCCGCCTTGATGGCAATGAAATGCGTGATCTCGCCGCGCTGGTCCCGCACCGGCGTGATGGTCATGTGCTCGCTATAAAAACTTCCATCCCGGCGGCGATTGACGATTTCGTCCTGCCAGATTTCGCCGCCCAGGACGGTGGTCCAGAGCTTCTTGTAGAAAGCCTCGTTTTGCTTTCCGGACTTGAGAATGCGCGGGTTCTTCCCCAAGGCTTCCGCGCGCGAGTATCCCGAATCCCGGCAGAACGCGGGGTTGACGTACTCGATGGTGCCCTTGGCGTCGGTGATGAAGATCCCCTCTGCCGATTGTTCGATGGCGGTGATCAACAGGGTTCTTTCCGCCTCCGCCGATTTTTCCTTGGTGGAATCGATCGCCACACCGCGAAGATGGATGGGGCGCCGCTCAGAGTCCAAGACCACATGCGTAGTATCGTGGAGCCAAACCAGGCGCCGGTCCGCCGCGACCATCCCGTACTCGAGACTGTGATCGCGGCCCTCCGCCATCGCCTGGCGGCGCGCCGCCACAACCTGTTCGCGATCGAGCGGATGAAGATGCCCTTCCCAGAAACCAGCTTCATTAAGCCATTGCTCGACGGGGTAGCCAAGGATTTGTTCAGCTCGCTGGCTCACGAACGTAAATTGATGAGTCTGCGCGTCGGCCTCCCACACAATCGCATCGATGCTCTGCACCAGTTCCCGCAGGCGGCGCTCCGACGCTTCGGCGGCCGTCCGCAGGCGCTCGCTTTCCGTCTGATCCTCGACAGTCAGCAGGAGGCGACCCTTGCCTTGCCCATTGGAGATCTGGGTCAGACCGAGCCGCGCGGGCCGAGTCCCCATTCCACCTAACGCGGCGAGGTTCAACAGCACATCGTGCGGACCGTTGCCGACCTCTGTATCCCCGATCAGACGGCGGGGCGGCCCTTCTGCCTGGATGACCTCCGGCAACGAGCGTCCTATCACTTTCTCGGGACGGACGTGAAATCCCTCCAGAAAAGTCCGGTTGGCGGAAAGGACGTTCAGATCAGGGGAGAGCATCAACAGGCCCACCGGAACGTTGTCCACCATCTCCTGCGCAAACGCCTGGAGAGCAAGGATGGCCTGCTGGTGCGCCACCCGCTCTTCCAAAGCGCGACCCAGCGTCGTGCGGCGGTATCCGACCAGGAGGTAAGCGTAAACAAGAATAATCAGCAACCCCACCATCGCTTCCAGGCGAGCGCGAGTGGAAAAATCCTCCAGCGCCTCCTGCCGATCGATCTTTCGCACCAGTATCCAATCGGTTAAGGGGATGGGCAGCACGGCGCTCAGAACGCGAACGCCGCGGTAGTCCACCCGTTCGCCGCTCAACGATTTTCCCACTTGCCCGGCTTCGGCCGCGGGCACCGCCTGGGGACCGTGCGGAGAACTCTGCGGGAAAGGCGCGCTGCGCAACGGCGAGAGATAAACCAACTCGTTCCCCTGGCGCTCGAGCAATAGCGTTTCGCCGCTCTCGGTGGGAACGCTCTCCACCTTCAGGAGTGGAAACAGCCCCTTCCTGGGGTCAATTTGCAAGACCAGCAAGCCGAGGGACGATGACGGAGGTTGGACTTCCGCCCTCGAGCGAGCCCCGGCAAGGACCGGCGAAAGGAAATAGACGTAGCTACTTGCCTGCGTTTGGCCCAATGCGCCAACCCAAAATGCGCGGCCCTGCGACACCTGCCGCGCCCGTTCGATCACTGCGGGCGCCATGCTCTCCGAAGTCGCAGACCGCGCCACGACCTGTCCGTCGGAGCTGACCAGGGAAATAGCCGCATAACTGTGCGTGAAGGCGACCTGGTCCATGAATGCGGAAAGGTGACCGGCTTCCTCCGCGCGAAGGGCGCCGGTCAATCCGGACTCCTCAACGGGCCAGAGCAAGCGTTGAACGGAGGGGTACAATGAAAGCAGCTCGGCGTCGGCCCGCCGTTCCGCCAGCCAGTTTGATATCAGCCGCGCGCGGTCTCCGGCGATGGTCGACTGCTGGTCCTGCCAATAGGCAATGGTCGCCTTCCGCTTCTCCAGAATGTGAAATCCTGTCAGGGCCGAGATCAGCACGGCCCCCGCAAAGAAGGCCAGGAGGTAGTGCCAGAGGTAGCCGCGCGATCCCTCGGAAGGTTCGACGAGGTGTGGTGAAAACTCTCCAGTGGTGCTGCTGGCTGCGTCGGTTTCCGGACTAAAAGCACCCATGTACAATCTCGTTAACCCCCCGAATGATATCACCTTGCAATAGAATTGCCAGTCAAAAGCAGGAATCAGGATTCAGGAGTCAGAATCCTGGACATTAGGTCCATGCGACGCGAAGGCGTGAAGGAATTCGGACTGTGTCATCCAGAGCGCAGATTCCATGATCCTTCGGCTCACCATTCGTCATGAACATGCCCTCTCCCCCTTGGGGGAGAGGCGTGGCCTGCGACGGCGCTTTCATCAGCCGGCGCGGGCCGGGTGAGGGGGTCCAGGCTCGCTATTTTCATGGCAGCGAAGGATCTCTGCAGTTGTTCGTAAATCGCCGAACCCTGAAAAACTGCCGGGATCCTTCGCTTCGCTCAGGATGACAGGCGTCAATTTTTCACACGATCAGTCGTTACGCGCCACGGGCGAAGCACCGAGATCAGCGCAGCAGTGCACGCTTGAGACACACCCCAATCCGTCGATAAGGGAGGTCGAGGGCGGTAGGGCCCATGGCCTCGCGCCTCTATGCCGCACGCGGTTGGACCCGGGCGGTGTAGGGGTAGGGCTTGCCCTACACTCGTCAGGACCAGCAGAAACGCGGGGACGGCAAGCCGCCCCCCTACGGCGGGCCGGTTGTCGACGGATTGGGGACGCAGAGGTGGAGTTGACGGAAAGAGGATCCTCGGAGTATCTTGCTCGCTGCATTAATGAAAAACGGAGAATGGTATCGGCAAACTGTTTTGGCCGGACCCGGTCTGTCGTCGTGGGTCTTCTGACTTCCGACTCCTGATTCCTGACTTCTTCTTTCTTCGGAGGCTCTTCCCATGGATTTGCACCACGTCATTGAAGCCCAGCAATTCGATCTGCCTACGATTTCGCGCCTCATTGAAACTACGCAGGAAATGGAAAAGGCTGTGGCGGGCGGTGGGACTTCACAATTCCGCGGACGGATCATGGCCACCCTTTTCTACGAGCCGTCAACGCGCACCCGCTTCTCCTTTGAAGCGGCCATGCACCGCCTCGGCGGCAGCGTAGTTTCGACGGAGAACGCCGCCGAATTTTCCTCGGTAGCCAAGGGCGAAACACTCGAGGATACGGTTCGCATCCTGAATGGCTACGCCGATGTCCTGGTGATTCGGCACTACGAAGTCGGATCGGCCAAACGCGCGGCGTCCGTATCGCGCATCCCGGTCATCAATGCCGGGGACGGCGCCGGCCAGCACCCCACCCAGGCTCTGCTTGATCTCTACACCATTCATAAGGAGATCGGCTCCATCGACGGCTTGCGCATCGCTATGGTAGGCGATCTGGCGCAGGGCCGCACGGTTCGCTCACTAGCCTACTTGCTGAGCAAGTACCAGGACATCCGCATTTATTTCGTGGCTCCTCCTCTCTTGAAAATGAAAGAAGACATCCTCGATCATCTGCGCGAAAAAGGCGTCTGGTACACGGAAGAAACCGACCTCGACAAAGTGCTTCCGGAGGTGAACGTCGTCTACCAGACGCGGATTCAAAAGGAGCGCTTCGGCGACCGCATTGCCGACTACGAACAATGCCGAGGCGTATACTTAATCACTCCGGGATCCCTGCGGATCATGAAGGCCGACGCCATCGTCATGCATCCGCTGCCCCGCCTCGACGAGATCTCGAAGGAAGTCGACAGCGACCCGCGGGCTGCTTACTTCCGGCAGGCGCAAAACGGCGTGTGCGTCAGGATGGCCCTGCTGACCATGGTATTAGGCTAGGGTGGCTCGAGTCAGCAGCCGAGGGCAACCTCCCAGGAATGCCAGCCGGCAAATGCCCGACCCTCAAGGGGTCGTACAAGCTGCTAATCCGGAACTCCCGCCCGCGAAGACGTTCTGCTTCGACTTTTTCAGGGTCAGATGACCGGCGGCCTGCCCGATTGGTCTGTGCATCAGCAACAACCGGTTTGATAAACTCAGGTTTCCTGCGCGGACTGCCGATTTAAGCTGGAGTGTAGAATTGTTTTCCGAGGAGATCAGAAATGTCCACTTCGAGTATTTCCAGTAGCATGCTTGGTAATTTGCAGCAATTCCAGCAACTCGGCACGGATTTGAGTTCGGGAAATCTGACTGCGGCGCAGTCCGATTTTGCGGCCCTACTGAAAGAGATGCCACAATCCAGTTCTTCCACGGCGAACTCGCAAAGCAGCAACCCGCTTTCGCAGGCGATCAGTCAGCTTTCGCAGGACCTGAAGTCCGGAAACCTCAAAGCCGCCCAGCAGGACTATGCAAGCCTTCAACAAGACCTCCAAAGCCCCGCCGCACATGGTCACCATCACCAGCACGGGTCCGGCGGAGGTGGACAGAGTCAGTTTTCCCAACTGTTCAATCAATTAGGTCAAGATTTGCAATACGGAGATCTCTCAAGTGCGCAGTCAACCTGGGGTTCGATGCAGCAGCTTTTGCAGAGTAATTCGACCTCCCGCGGGTCGTCGGGGACCACCTACACCCCCATTTCGGTCACGGCTTGACCACCAGAACGGTGATCATTCGGAGCTCTTGAGATCGAGGCCGGCCGGAGCGCCGGGCCCAGTAGCAATAAACTCGAATTCCGAAGTTGAATTTGGCGCTTCCAAGCCAACTCGTTGAATCTGAATTGCCTGCCTTGATGACCTTGAGAACGAAACGGGTGTTTGGATTCTTCGGAAGTAACCCCTCACCCGTCCCGCACCGGCTGATGACTACGCCGGCTGCGGTCCACCCTCTCCCCAAAGGAGAGGGCCGTCAACGATGATTGGTTTCAGCCCTCTCCCTTGGGGAGAGGGTGGCGAGAGTAGCGAGCCGGGTGAGGGGTTTCTTCCCACAGAGCCTCGCAACTTCGGAATTCGGGATAAACTCGGGTCTGCCGGTAGTGTCGCCCCTCAACGACCTGTGGGTTCAATTCGCACGCGTCTGGCCCAATCAGTGGCGAAAAGAATACGGTGATAGTCCGGCCAGGCGGGTGGCGCAAACGCGACGTGTCTTGGTGTGTCTCTGACCTGCCGATCCCGATGGGCGCATACATGCCGGCAAAATCCGTCGGCACATATGCGCCACCATGCGGAACTGGAGAACTCGTACCCGCTTATAACAGGCCGAAGCGGAGGAGCAGGAGCCCCAGGCAAAAGACTCCCACAATCGCGCCTCCATAAATCATAAGCATGGATCCCCGTTGCATCCCGGCGTTGATCTTTTCACAGCCCTGGCTGGAAATGAAGTAGGTGGGCTCGTCTTTCCCCTTGCGAATTAAATTGCGGTCATTCAAATCCTTGGCTGCGGGATTCTCGGCGCAGGTGCCGCTGATATCGTAGTCATGGTCAGGCAGGATGCAGTACTCGGTGAGTTGATACCTTCCCGAGGCGATCGGTTGGTCGGAGGAGAATGGGGGGTCGGCGGCAAGCGGGGGGTTGGCAGCCGGCGGACTGGCAACCGGGGCTGCCACATCGGTACTCGGCGGCTTTGGCTGCGGCCGGGCAACGGTGGAGAGCACACCCAGCCTTCTGTTCCGCTCCTGCAAATTCGCAACGCGACTACTCATCGGCCCATATTTTGAATCCGAGAGGGGAAGTTTAGAGAGTTCAATATAGGCGAGCCGAAGCTCCTCTGCGCGGGGATCGGACTGTGGCCCTTGGGCCTCCAGCCTTTGTTGCATCTGCGTTTGACTCTGCTGCATCTCGGCCATCAGGGGACCGAGCCCGGGGACGACCCTCGGCATCATGGAGAGGGGGGTCGCACCCACACGGGCCACATAGGCGAGCAACTCCCGTTCGGAAACGCCCCCGGTAGCGAAACTGGAAGGTCCCAAACTCCCGACCTCACGAGTCCCTGTCATGTCCAGCTCATACGCTGCGCCATGGGGATCCACCATCACGTGCCCCGTGGCGTCTTCAAGGTAGAACCAGACGCCGTCAGCGTCCGCCCCATGAGGCATCCATAGACCCCTCGGACCCCTCGGCTCATCCGAAGAATATGCTCCGCTATCCTTGAGTTCCTTCCATTTCGCGATCTGCACGATGTAGTAACAGCAGGGGGTGTGAGTGACAGGGCTAGTGACGAACTGGTCGCTTTTGGCCTTGCCGTGAATGCGCACAAAGCCCATGGCAATACTGCGAATGGGCGTCTCGGGGGTGTCCTGAAGAAAGCGAGCCACACGGTAGGAGCGGAAGCCTTGAAAAAACGCTACGATCCCGCCGATAAAACCCACTACGAGCCCGATATCGAGATTACCGATATTCGTCGCCATGGTATGTTCCTTTATGGGATAAGCCCAGGATTGGGTCAAAGGCAAAATCGTATTATGGATATTTCGGGGCGCATATACAAGAGTTCACTGTTTCTCCGCACGATCACAAGTTGCAGTCCAGTTTTGATCCGCGTGCGGCGTTCGTCTCGAACAGTCGCCATCACGCAAGTATTATCCTGGCGATGACAAACAGCCGCGGAGGGTAGCGCACAGGTACGCGTATTTTGCGTTTCCGCGCGGCTTTTCTCGAATTTAGAAAGAACCGCGGAGCGATGCTACGCGTGCCTCCGCGCCACCGCCTACATTCGCGGCAAAGACGAACTTAACGTTCTGATTACTATTATCGCCAGGGTTAATATCTTAGTTACAGAGCCCGCGCAGGCGGGTGTCGGCCGCTCAGACGCCAGGCCGGGTCTTCGCCCGGAAGCCGCGAGCTCATCGAAATCCGCAGATCGAAGGCAACCCAGGACGACGGTACTCCCCCAACTAACCTCCGTACCGGTACCTCAGTGCCGTTGTCTCAACGGGGCAACGCTGAGAACATTACCATCATGGTTATTGGCTGTGAACGGCAATTGCAGAATACACATTAGAAGAGGGTGAACTTATGCTGATCGGTACGCGCCTGCGCCAACTTCGTGAGCAAAAGCAATTATCGCAAGGGGATATCGAAGAACGCACGGGGTTGCTGCGTTGCTATGTATCCCGGGTAGAGAACGGTCACACAGTTCCTTCGCTCGAGACCCTGGAGCGCTTTGCCGGGGTTCTCGATGTTCCGTTGTACCAGCTCTTCTTCACCGGAGACGAGGCTCCGCCAACTCCAAATCTCACGCCGAGGAAGACGCTTGAAGAATTAAGCGGGGGAAACGGGGACAAGGGGATAGATGCTCAGTTCCTGTTGAAGCTCAGGAGCATCTTGGGCCGGCTGACCGAGCCCGATCGAGAACGTCATCCTGAGTCTGGCCAAGAGATTGGCCGCTCGTTGAGGGAGCCCGTCGGACAACCCGGGACTCCCTGGCGACAAGGTAGGTAATTCCGCCCGGATAGAACGTCTCGCGATCACTTCCGCTCCGACCCGAGGCGTTACTGCGGAATCAAGACGACGTTCTCGTCAGCGGCTTCTTTTGGCGTCGCTTTGGCAGGAACCTTTCCACCTAGAGCCCGAAGGTAGTTGACCACATTCCACATTTGCGGCGTGGGCATTCGGCCTTTCTGGCTTGGCATAGGTTCCTTCCCGCTGCTGACAATGGCAAAAAGCTCGCCATCAGTGCGCTTGGACAAAGAGTCGGCTTGTGTGAAGTCGGGCAATGTCAGTGACATTTCTTTGGCTAGGTCACCTTTCCCGTCTCCCTTATCTCCGTGGCACAACGCGCACTGGGTCTTAAATACCTTCTTGCCGCGATCCACCGAGGCATCGGTAAACCTGATCGGGTTCTTCTTGGCTGCGTCTTCTGGCGATATTTCGTTGTTGTGCGGTGAGGACGCAGGGGCTGCTTGTGAACTCGAGTCGGCGGGACTCTGTGATTCTTCTTTCTTTTCCTGCGCCAAGTAGCTTCCCGCCACCAATAGAATCACTGCTGCTGCTAATAATATCTTTAGTTTCATAAGCATCGCGCACTCCGCAGGGGCTCAAGTCGATTACGTCCTGCGACCAGGCAAACTCAGCCTTGCCGGTTCATTTGAGCCACCACGTTTGACACAGAGCAATTCCCGTGCCCAACGGGGCGCGAAAAAGCCGCCACTCTCTTAACCGTCCCGAGGATTGGACCCGAGGGAAACAAGATGCGGGAGGGGCATTTCGAATTCTGGCGAAATGCCCCTGGCATGGCAGGTACAAGCAGTTGGTCTTGCGGAAAATAGTACGACGTGCAAAATGGTCATCGGCTCTTGCATTAAACAGAGTTGGCGAGCCTCCAGCTAAACTGAAAGGCTCTTGAGTGAGTGTGGCAAGAATGATGCCAATCTCACCCTTCGAATACCCTTATAATTCAACAACTTACAGGCCTGGCCCGAGCACCGTGCGGCGAGCGCTATGGCAGACTTGCATTCCGAATGTAGAAATTTCCCTAACCTGGCAGGTTAATTTAGAAGCCAGCAGACTATACCGTGGACGCCCAGAGCATTGGGCTATTCGGGGATGGCTGTCACAGGCGGAGCAGGAGTGGAAGAGAGAACAGTTTTGGTGAATCGTCTCCTTCGACGCGATTGCGGCCTTTTTCCTTGGCGCGATAAAGGGCCTTATCAGCCGCAGAGAGGAGGGCCTCCATATGCTGGGCGTTAAGTTCGTGCGAGGTTGCTACTCCCACGCTCACGGTGACGTTGATGGAGATGTCTTTGACTGTTATAGGCTGCGAACTGACCACTTCACGAAGCCGCTCCGCTTGGGTCAGGCCGGACGCTCGATCGCAACCGGGGGCCACGACCAGAAACTCCTCTCCTCCAAAACGGCCGACATTGTCATAGCCTCGAACGGACGCCTTCAGCCGCCTGGACACTTCCGAGAGAACCCCGTCGCCAGCCGGATGCCCAAATTTGTCGTTGACGGACTTAAAGTGATCGATGTCCGCCATCATCAGGGTTAGGGGTTTTTGTTCGCGCGCGGCGCGGCTCAATTCCGCCGCCAGGAACTCCATGATGGCGCGACGGTTCAAGAGATGAGTGAGGGCATCGTGCATTGCCTGATCGCGAAGCTCTTCTCGCGCCTGAATCAGGCTATCCTGCAACTCCACAATCCGGGCTCCGGAGCGCAGGCGCGCCCTGAGCTCATAAGGGTCGAAAGGTTTCGTCAAATACTCATCCGCACCGGCCTCGAGTCCCGCCACCACGTCCTCCTGGTACCGCCTGGCGGTCAGAAGAATCAAGTAAATGTAAGGCTGCACGTTAAGCCGCCGCACTTCGCGGCAAATCGACATGCCATCCATTTCCGGCATCATCCAGTCCAGCAGAGCAAGACGAGGGGCATTTTCCTGTTGAAGGATTCGCCATGCCTGCAGGCCATCCGTCACAATTTGGACCTCATAACCCCACTTCACCAGATAGGTTTGTAGCATCCGGCCTGTCACAAGATCGTCTTCGGCCACCAGGATTTTCATGCTTTTATGCCGCCACTTATATTAATCAAGACGGGCCTCAGTTCCTCGATGGCCGTGTCGAGCGTGGCCAGGGCTTCGCGGGCCTTCTCGAGATGACCCTCGCGACCCATCACTTCCAAACGCAGCGCCGCGTCATAAGAAGCTCGAGCCGAGAAATTCGCCACTGTCCCCTTCAATTTGTGCGCAGCCCGCTCGAGCCCGTGGGCATCGCTTCGTTCCACTGCCCCTCGAATTCCGTCCATTAATCTCGGACAGTCGTCCGTAAAGAGATTGACCACATCGCGAAGCAAGTCAACCTCCCCTTCAAATCGCGCCAGGAGCGCCGGCTCATCGAGGATCTCTTTATTCACCGCTGGCTTCGTTGCGAGCGACGACTTGAGCTCGACGCTTCGCAGGCCGGCGATCAAGTCAAAAAGCTGCTTGGAATTGATCGGCTTAGCAACATAATCGTCCATGCCCGCTTCCAGGCAACGCTCTCGATCGCCCTTCATCGCGTAAGCGGTCATAGCGATAATCGGCAAATGCTCTCCTGTCGCTTTCTCCTTTTCCCGAATTGCAGCCGTCAGTTGGAGTCCGTCCATTTCGGGCATCTGCACATCCACCAAGGCCAGGTCGAAACGCTGTCGCTCGAGAACCTCGAACGCCTCCCGTCCGTTGTTAGCAATGGTTACAATGTGGCCTTTATTCCGCAGGAGGTGCTCAGCCAGGCGCTGGTTTACTATGTTGTCTTCAACCACCAGAATTTCCAGACCCATGCGATTCTCGCGCAATGAATGGCGCGTCACCAACTGAGTCGTTGCCTCCGTACGTAGGTTGCAGCTCAGAACTCTGACAATCGCTTCCAGCAGGTCCGCCTGCCGGACCGGCTTGGTAAGGTAGGCGGCTATTCCCAGTTCGCGGCAGCGCGCCGCGTCTCCGACCTGTCCGCCCGAGGTCACCATGGTAACCTGCGTGCCGGCCAGTTTTGCATCGCGCTTGATTTCCTCCGCCAACCGGAACCCGTCCATCATCGGCATGTGAGCGTCGGTCAGAACGAGAGGAATGGGATTTCCACTCTCCTGGGCGTTTTTCAGTGTCATCATGGCTTGAAAACCGTCCGCCGCCACACAGGTCTTCATGCCCCAGAAAGAAAGCGTCTCATCCATCACACGCCGATTCGTAGCATTGTCGTCTACAATCAGAACCAGCACACCGTGCAGACTTACAGGCGAGGTCTTTTTCGGCGCCACGCCTGCCTTGGCCCGCCCGAAGCGAGCGGTGAAGTGGAAGGTGCTCCCCTTCCCCAGTTCGCTCTCCACCCAGATCCGGCCGCGCATCATCGCCACCAGCCGCGCCGAAATCGTCAATCCCAGCCCCGTCCCACCGAAGCGACGAGTGGTGGAACTATCGACTTGCGCAAAGGCCTCGAAGATGAATTGCTGTTTGTCCCAGGGGATGCCAATTCCAGTATCCCGGACCGAGAAGTGGAGCACGGAATCATCCTGGCTTGAAGAGTCCTTTTCAACCCGCAGCAGGATTTCGCCGTGCTCCGTGAATTTCAGCGCGTTGGAGAGAAGGTTGACGATGATTTGGCGCAGACGGGTAGGATCCCCCACCACCACGTCCGGGACCTCAGGAGCCACGTCACAAATCAGTTCGATACTCTTCCGATCCGCGGGGTACACGAACATTCGAACGTCTTCCTCAAGACTGTCCCGCAGATTGAATTCAATCGAATCAAAATCCAGTCTCCCGGCTTCGATTTTGGAAAAATCCAGCACCTCATTGATCACCGTCAGCAGGGAGTCCGCCGAAGCCTTGACCATGGTGAGGAATTCCCGCTGCTCGCCGGACAAGTCAGTGCTCAACGCGAGTTCGGTCATGCCCAGAATGCCGTTCATGGGCGTGCGGATTTCATGGCTCATGTTGGCCAGGAACTCGCTCTTGGCGCGGCTCGCAGTTTCAGCCGCCTCTTTCGATTTTTGCAGCTCTGCTTCGCCTTGCTTGCGCGCCGTAATGTCGATCATAGTGCCTTCGATCAGCTCTTCCCCGTCTCGAATCAATGTGGCGCTTTCCAGCACCCAAACCGGAGTGCCGTCCTTTCTTAGCAGGCAGTGCTCAAAATCGCTCACAGCGCCTTGCGCCTTGAGACTGGAAGTAAACCCCTCCCGCGCCACGGGGCTGGAATAAAGGTCCGAGGCATTCCGGCCCACCAATTCCTGCGGAGTTGAGTAGCCGAAAATGCGCGCGCAGGCTTCGTTGCAATCCAGCATTCGTCCCGCAAGACTGACGCGGTAGACGCCGGCGAGATTGCGTTGGAACAATTTGCGATAGCGCTCCTCGCTTTCCTCCAAGGCCTCCTCCGCGCGCCTCCTTGCGGTGATGTCGCGAAATCCCCAGACCCGCCCGATGTTCCTGCCCCAAGCCCGCTGAGGTTCGGAATGGCGCTCGAAAACCCGCCCGTCCTTAAACTCCACCAAATCGTCACAGAAAGACTCCGAATCCTCGTACAAACTGCGCATTTTCCCGAGGAAAGCGTCCGGATCTTTCAAATGGGGGAGAACGTAATCCATCCATTTGCGGTCATTCCCCGAGGCAAGGACCGCCTCGGGGATGTTCCAGAGTTCGGCAAACTTCGTGTTGTGAGCAACGATGTTTCCTGTAGCGTCGAGCACCAGGATTCCGTCCGCGGTGGACTCGAGGGTCGCCCGGATGGTCTCCGTTTGATGCCCGACTCGCCGCCTTAACATGCCCACCCAAACCAGCACGACGACGACTGCCAAGGCTGAAATGCCTAGCAGGATAAGAGTACGCTGAAGGTTCCACCAAGGCGCCTGTTGCAGCACCACAATGTCATTCGGCGCGCGCAGGAGCATCGCGAACGCCGCGGGGTTCCGGTTTTCATCAACCCTGACATCGCAGATTCCCGTCACTTGCACGAGGCTGCCGGTTCGGGCGTGCACCACCGCCGCCTGTTCCTCCGCTCCCTCGATCTCGGCCTCGACCATGACCCCGTCCGAGTTGAGAGTGAGTGATCTTTGGTTGCCGCGCAGAGAGACGCCCAGCACGCGTCCTCGAATCTGGATGAGTTCACAATCATAGATTCCCGACAATGCCTGGGCAGCAGTCGCTGCTAGAGGAGGAGGGTCGGCGCCGGACCCGATCTTGCGATAGACTGCGTCCTGGAGCATGGGGCTGAAGTCGCCCACGGCAGGATATCCGACAACGTCGACCCGGTCGCCCACGTTCAAGCGAGTTGTTTGACGTGTTTCGACTTTCAAGCCCTCTTGCGCGTCTCGTATGAAGACCCGCTGCCCGAGGCTCTGCAAGGTGACAATCCCCTGAACGTGTACGGCTTGGTTGTAGGCCCCGACCGGAGCCAGTCTCTGGACGAGGTGGATGGGACGCAAGGGTATGGAAAAGGGGTCCGCAGAGGCCGGCTCTTCGATGGTAAGATTCTTCAGCCCTGGCACCAGGAGTGTGGCGCCAAGAAACTGCATGCGCGGATTGTACGTCCCTCCGGAGACGCCCCGCACAATGACCTTGGCCCCTACAAGATCTCGGGGGATGGGTTTGTAGTCCAACACATAGACGGGAATGATTGCAGTCCCCGAGGCCACGTGCAGCAGCAAGCGGTTTTGGTTTTCTGCTGCCGATCTCACCACGCCTTCGATTTCTACAAACTGGCTGTCCTCGAAACCGGTGACAAACTCTTCCCCCGCGACGCGCTTGGGGGGCGGCAAGGGACCTTGACCGAGCACCTGAATCCTGGGATTCTCAATCTGGGAAGCAAAGTCCCCGGGCCCGCTGATGCCGGTGACCTCCACGGTTTGGCCGGAATGAAGCTCAAGGGTCGTCGCATCCGTGGTCACGTAGATACCGGCCGTGGAATCTTGAACGAAGAGATCGCCCTGCGCTTTGTCGGAATAAGTCACCACGCCGCGCACATGAATCGGATAGCCAAACCGCGCGTTTTCGGAAGGCAGTTCCCTGACTTGCCGAATCGTCTCCAATACGGTGCCGCGCTGCGGGCGCTTCTCCTTCCCCTGCTGGGCGGGAGAAACACCGGCGAAGAGAGCAAAGGTCGTCAGCAGCAGAACGGCATAGAGGGGCAAGCGCTGCCCTTTGTCATTGGGGGTATCTTCGGTTGGAAGTGCCATGGTCTCCTAGGCCACCAACGATCGTCCGGGGTGGAGGAGGGAAAGGAAATACCAACCCTCCCGCTTTCCGAGTGGGGATACTAACAGAGCGCTCCTGCCAAGGCAATGCAACAAAAGTACTATACTCTCAGCTTTGTGGAACTTTACGGAGCTACAAAGAGAATACCAAGCGGTAGGAGCGGGCGGCGCGAACAGTGGCGCGAGGTTCGAGCACAACTCAGTGGCAGGAATTTGTCGGTCCACCTAAACCAGGTTTCTTGAGGTGGTCACGGCAAGCAGCAAAGATGCAATAGTCGCTGATTCCTTGTAAGTCCCAAAAGGCGACAACAGGTTAGTGACCCGGGGATGTCTATTCGATCTAAGAGCACTGCACTCATTTCCTGTGCCCTTTGGGCGTTAGCCTGTATGCTGCCCTTGCCGCTTTCCGGCCAAACCCCGGCAACCGGATCAATCACTGGCCACGTGCGTGGCCCCGGCGGAGTTTCCGTGCCTGCCGCCACGGTCCAATTGATCAACCCGCAAACCGGCGAGCGCAAAGAAACACTATCGGACGAAGACGGGAATTTTACCTTTGCCGCGATTCCGCCTGGCAACTACCGTATAACACTGTCGCTCGTGGGATTCAGGCCTGACGTTCCGGGAGCCGATCCCCGTGACCGCAGATAAGCCGCTCAAGATCAATCTGGCGATGGTTCTTGCCATGCCCGAAGGCGCAGTGTTAGCTCAGGGAAATGGCGGGGGAAGTCCGCCGCCCAGACGAGGCAACGGCGGCCTGGCAACGCTCCCGGCGAGAACCCGGAATCGCGGCCAATTCCCGGCTGCTTCAGAGGATTCCTTTGGCGACGGCGGAGGCGAGGAAGGACTGCTCCGCATTGCGGAAAATGGCGCTGCGGAGAGCCCCGGCGCGGAGAACGCTGCTGCCGGCGAGGCCATGCCGGAGAATCCCGAGGCCTCTACGAGTGCGGCCAACTCCTTCCTGCTGGGCGGCGGGGTGGGTGATGTCGCGACCCCAGGGGAAGGCCGGGGCGGACGCAGGGGAATGCGCGGTGGGGGTATGGGTTTCGGTGGAGGCCCCGGCGGCTTCGGAGGAAACGCTGGCAGCCCCTTCGGCGGTGGCGGAGGCCCCGGCGGAGGCGGACCCGGTGGAGGCGGAGCCGGCGGCGGGTTTGGTGGAGGTGGCGGCGGTTTCGGCGGAGGAGGAGGCGGAGGGGCGCGAGGTTGGGGCCGTAATCGCGCCCAGGTGAACCGGGTGCGGGGCAACTTTACTGAGCAATACACGAATTCGGGCTTCGACGCTCACCCCTACCCGCTGAATGTGTTTGAGTCGCCTCGCATCCCCTCCTACCAGGAAACCTTCGGGTTCTCTCTGGGCGGGCCGCTCGAGATTCCCAAGCTTTACAACGGCGGCAACAAGACGAGTTGGTTCGCAAGCTACAACTTACAGCGCGGCAGGACCGGTTTCGACAACTTCTCGACAGTCCCCACACCGGCGGAGCGCACTGGGAATTTCTCCGACGCGGTCATTGCCTCCGGGCAGTACGCGGGGACGGCTCCAATAATCTACGACCCCTTGAGCAGCACTACCGGTGCGCGCACGCCTTTTCCGCAAAACACCATCCCCGCGCAACGCATCTCTTCCGCGGCCCAAGGTTTGCTGGCCTACATTCCTTTGCCTAACCTGCCGGGACAGGTGCAGAACTTTCATTTGCAGGTTCCCTTGCCCACGGCGAACGATCGCGTGATGGGCCGCATTGGCCGGCAGATCGATTCCAAGGACAGCTTGAACGTCATGTATTACTTCAACCGGTCGAGCAGCCAGTCGGTCACCGCCTTTCCCGATTTGAAATCCCACAGCTCCAGCCGCGGCCAGAACGCTAGCGCCAGTGAAACCCACACCTTCAATCCCCACCTCGTCAATACGCTTTCCTTCAACTTCAACCGCCAGCGCACGTCCCTGCTCAACGACTTTGCCTTCCAGCAGGACATTGCCGCCGAACTCGGCGTCACCGGCGTTTCGAGCAACCCTTTCGATTGGGCAATTCCCGCCATTGGCTTCACCAATTTCGGAGGTTTGAACGATCCGCTAGCCTCTCTGTCGCGTCCGCAAACTGTCCGCGCCAATGACGTTTTGATCTGGAACCATGGCAAGCACAACATTCGACTAGGCGGGGAGTTGCGCCGCGTCGAGCAGAACACCGAGACGGATCCCAACGCCGACGGGACGTTCAGCTTTACCGGCTACAGCACCAGCAACTTCAACAATGGATTTCCGGTCCCCGGCACAGGCTTTGACTTCGCGGACTTCCTCCTTGGCCTTCCCCAAACCACCTCCGTCCGTTTCGGCGTCGCCAGTAATTACCTGCGAACCTGGGTCACCACTTCTTTCATCCAGGACGACTGGCGCGCGGGCAACCACTGGACTTTGAACGGCGGCGTTCGATACGAATACTTCCAGCCGTTCAACGAAAAATTCGGGCATCTTTCGGACTTGGCCTTTGGGCCCGGCTTCAGCTCGCCCGAGGTGGTTACCGGCCAAGTGCCCGGCTCGCTGCCGGGCTCGCTTATTCACAGCGATTGGCACAACTTCTCGCCCCGCCTGGGCATCGCCTACAGACCCTGGATTCAACACCACTTGGTGATGCGCAGCGGCTATGGGGTTTTTTACGATGGCAGTATCTACTCGCGTATGGTAGGCAACATGGTGGACCAGCCGCCGTTCGCGCAAGCTTCCACCTTGACCACCAACCCCGAACAAGTGCTGACGCTCGAGAACGGATTCCCGGCTCTCTCTCCCAACACGATTCACAATACCTACGCGGCCGACTCGAATTACCGCCGGCCTTACGCGCAGTCTTGGAACTTCAGCGTCGAGGATGAGATTGTCCGCAACGTTGTCCTTTCGGTCCAGTACATTGGCACCAAGGGAACGAAACTCGATTTGCTGCTCTCGCCCAATAGCGTCAACCCCAGCGCCTCCGGTTCGCACGAAACCTCCATCCCCGGTGTCCAGCAATTCCTCTATGAAACTTCGGGCGCAGCCTCGATTTACAACGGCCTCCAGGTCGTTTTGCGCCGGCAGTTTCACGGCGGCTTTTCTATAAACGGCTTCTATACCTGGTCAAAGTCGATTGACGATGCGGCGAATATTGGGGGCAATGGCCACAACGTGCCGCAGAACAGCTTCGAACTCGAGGCGGAACGCGCCCTTTCCAATTTCAATGTCGGACAGAAGCTGGTCGTCAATCACACCTACGAATTACCCTTCGGCGAACAGCGCCGGTTCCTGAATCGCGGCAGCTTTGCGGCGCGAATCATCGGCAACTGGCAGATCAGCGGCGTTACAACTTTGCAAAGCGGCTTGCCTTTGACTGCGGCGGTGGCCGGAAACCAGTCGAACAACAACGGGTCGGGCGTTTTTGCGTCCGAGCGCCCCGATGCCACCGGCCTTCATGTCAGCCTGCCGCGCTCCGAGAGAACAACCTTGGAGTTCTTCAATACCGGTGCGTTCGCGCTGCCCGCCTCGGGTGAACTTGGCACAGCGGGACGCAACACCATCACCGGGCCGGGTCAAGTGACCTTTAACATGTCGCTCGGGCGCTTCTTTACTTTTTCGCGCGAAAAAGGAATACGTGGGCGGTTCAGTATCAACGCCAACAACATTTTCAACCACCCGAATTACGCCGGAGTGGCAACCACCATCAACGCGCAGAATTTCGGCTGGGTGACCAGCGTAGCGGCCATGCGCTCGCTCAACGCAGCGCTGCGGTTTAACTTCTAGGCAGGTCGGCAGATCGGCAGGTCGGCAGATGGGCAGATCGGCACGGCGACAGTTCGGCAAGTAGGCAGGTGGGTAGGAGTTTATGCCCTCGCCCCCTTGGGGGAGAGGGTGTCCGTCAGTAGACGGACGGGTGAGGGGGTTGGTCCGTCATATTATGCAGCTCTCAGCAGTTGGCAGGAATAAGGCGACGACGATAACCAAACGTTCTGGCAGACAGTCGACGAGCAAGGCTTACACCACCGTCCACTCGCCGACCTGCCCATCTGCCTACCTGCCCACGGCCCTTCTAGCCATCTGCCTATCTGCCTGCCTGCCCATCTGCCCATCTGCCGTCCTAGCCCAGCAGAAGCCTGCCACGCCCACTTCCCGAAGCCCGCAACAAGCCTTCATCCTGCGCACCCAGATCAACGAAGTGCTGGTCGATGTGCGTGTGTATGACAAATCCGGCAAAGCGGTGACGGATTTGAAGCAGACCGATTTTCGCGTCCTCGAAGACGGCGTTCCGCAAACCATTTCTGACTTCAGCCTCGAAGACGTTGAGAAATTGGCGCAGGTCACCGGAGGTGAGGAGCGCGCGCAGGTGATCGACCTTGCCAAACTTCCGCCGGAAGTGAATGCCGACCAGGTGCTCCAGGACCATCGCCTCTTGGTCTTTTTCTTTGACTTGAGTTCGATGCAGCCTGACGAGTTGATGCGCGCCCTGAAGGCCTCGGGTGATTTTATTGCCCACCGCATGACGCGCGCAGACCTGATCGCGGTGGTTACCTATTCCTCGAACCTTCGTGTCGTACAGGATTTCACCAACAATCGCGGCTCGCTCACCAAGGTCCTGCGCACCATTCTGGTTGGCGAAGAATCCTCCAACCTGGCGACGGCGGGCGCCATCGGTGAAGCCGGCGGAACAGATGCCAACGGCATGGAGGTTGTCACCCAGAGACGTCTCCGACGCGTTCACTCCTGATGAAACCGAGTTCAACATTTTCAATACGGACCAGAAACTGGCGGCCATCGAATCCCTGGCCACCATGCTTCATCAAGTGCCGGGCCGCAAGAACGTGATCCACTTCTCGAGCGGCATCTCGCGCACCGGCCAGGAAAACCAGGCGCAGTTGCGGGCCACCATCGACGCCGCGAATCAAGCCGATGTATCGCTCTACACCATGGACGCGCGCGGCCTGCTGGCCCTGCCTCCGGGCGGCGATGCCTCGAACGTCCAGTCCCTCCGGCACGGCCATCTATTCGGGCTCGGCCCACGCCTCGCAGGTTTCCTCCTTGCAGGGAAGCCGCGAAACGCTTGCCTCGCTCTCCACCGACACAGGCGGAAAGTTTTTCTACGACCTCAACGATTTCTCGCCCGCCTTCCAAGAGGTCCAAAGAGAGAATTCCAGCTACTATTTGATCGGCTACTCGCCGACCAACAAACGTTCCGACGGCCGCTTCCGGCACATTCGCGTCGAGGTGTCGCGGCCCGGGTTGAAGCTCCAGGCGCGGCCCGGCTACTTCGCTCCCAAGAACTTCCGGCAATTGACGCGGGAGGACAAGGAAGTTCAGCTCCAGCAGGTGATGGATCTGGATGTGCCCTTCGTGGATCTTCCGTTTGCGATTGAAACTGCCTACTTCCGCCGCCCCGATAAGAAATACACGGTTGTTCTGGCCGCCAAGATTCCCGGCTCTGAAGCCTCTTTCCTGAAGAAGTCCGGAAAGCATGAGACCGAATTCGACTTCGCCTGGCGCTTTACCGATGCGCAGAACCATGTCGCAGGCGGACTGCACGACACCCTGCCCGTGAAGATGACTGATGAGACCTTCGAGGAAGTTACCAGCGGCAACCTTCTCTACGAGGGCGAAATCACGCTTCCGCCGGGCAAGTACAATCTGAAAGTCGTAGCTCGGGAGAATGAAAGCGGCAAGATCGGAACCTTTGAGGCGCCGATTGTCCTGCCGGATGTCTCCGACCAAGGCTTGAACTTGAGCACCGTGGTTTTTTCCAACGAAGTGCGGCCCTCCGAGCAACTCCCGCGCACGCGATTCGACCGCAACCGCGACGCGCCGCTCCAGGTGGGCAACCGCACCGTGCTGCCCAGCGTGACCCGCGTGTTTCGCACCAACCAGACACTTTCGGTTTACCTGGAATCGTACGCCGGCAAGCCGCCAGCGGCGGCGGCACCGCAGGGCGCGGCGACAGGCGCCGCTCCGCCGCCCTCCGTGGCCTTCGTGTTCCTCCGCCACGGCAGGAAATTTGCCGAGGCCGGGCCGTTCAACGCCAAAGTCGAGAAAGGCGCTTCGCCCAAGACCACTTATTTTGCGCAGATCCCCTTGGAGAAGTTTCCGGCGGGGCGCTACACCGTGCAGGTGAACGTGCTTGATCCGGGGGCAGCCCTCGTCGCTTTCACACGCTTGACCATGGCTGTCGTCAAGCCGCCCCCACGCACTCCGCACGGCGGGAGTTAAACAAGTAGTGCGGGCGCCTCGCTCCCGTGTAGCGCTGACCTTCAGGTCAGCATGCGGGGTGTCGACCCTTCGCTTCGCTCAGGGCAGGCTTTGAAGGTCGGCGTCACCCGATTTCGGTACAACCAGCGCCGCAGGCGCTGAATCGTAAGAGTTGGGACAAGGACATTGATTGTTGGGAGGTGAACGACCCATGCAAAAGATCTATAACTTTGCGCTCATTAGCCTGATTTGTGGCGTAGTGATCTTACTGGCCATTGCACTGCCGGGCGTGGTACGCGCGGGTGACGGCCAGCCGAAACTGAGCGGACGGTGGCAATTCAACAAAGACCAAAGCGACGATGCGCAGCAGAAGATTACCGATGCACAGAGTAACCAGCGCACAACCTCCAACGGCGGCGGTGGTTATCCCGGGGGAGGGGGAGGCGGTGGTTCTCCGGGTGGCGGCGGCGGGTGGCCCGGCGGAGGTGGCTACCCTGGCGGTGGTGGTGGCTGGCCGGGAGGCGGCGGAATGGGCCGTGGCGGCATGGGCCGCCGGGGAGGACAACAGGGCAATCGCGGAAGCACCGTGAGCGCCGAAGACTGGGACCGTCTTGGGCAGACTCCGAAACTCTTGCAAATCGACCAAAAATCCGGTCAGTTGGTGGTGACCGACGACTCCGCCCATGCTCAAACCTATTACCTGGACGGCAAGAAGCACGACGATAAAGATGACAACGGAAAGAAGATCTCCTCAACCAAGACTGATTGGCAGGGCAATACCCTCGTGGCCGAAACCAAGCTGGACCACGGCACCAAACTCACAGAATCATTCCGCGTAAGTGACGACGGCAAGGAGTTGACTGTAGTTTCCCGCCTTGAGAACTCCTCCCTGCAAGGACCCGTCACGATCCGGCGTGTTTACAACATCATGGGCCAGGGCCCGACCGATACACCGCCCGTGCCGCAAAAGTAAGACGTAGGGGCGGTTCGCGAACCGCCCCTGCCAGGGGCCTAGTGCCCTGTCCCGCATACTCGTTGACAATGCCCCTTGCTACGATACCCTCTCCCCCAAGGGGGAGAGGGTGGACCGCAGCGGGCGCTTTCTTCAGCCGCTGCGGGACGGGTCAGGGGGTTCGTGCCAAGCTCGACATCGCCAAGAATAACGTGGGACACGGCACTCGGGAACGGCTTCGTGCTAACATGCTGTCCATATGAAGAGAGCGTCCGGCGTCATCGCCGCAATGCTGGGTTTCGGCCTCTGCCTGTGGGCACAAGGCATTCGAGTCATCATGCCGGCGGAGATTGAGGTCAGTGAAGTGAAAGGGAAACCCTTCACTGCCACGGCCCGAACTACGCTCGTCCAGGTCCTGCCCGACGGAACGAAGAAGACCCGCACGGTCGAGGACAGGATCGCACGCGACAGCAAAGGGCGCATCTATCGAGAACAACACCTGCCATGGACAGAGGACGCCAACAATCCAATCTACTACGTGAACATTTACGATCCGGTCGAAAAGCGGAGAATCCACATCGACCCGCAAAACCACAACGTCATCATCAGGCCTATTGATCGGCCGATCCATTACGATGCCTTGGAGTATCTGACCCTCAAGGCAACTCGGCCGGGAGAACAGATCAAGAACGAGAAACTCGGCACGAAAGAGTTTGAGGGCATAAACGCTTGGGGACGACGGACCCTACATACGTTTCCAGCGGGAATGTTTGGTAACCCGGTGAGTTTTGTATCGGTCGATGAATGCTGGTACGAGGAGCGCATGGGAGTCGACGTGCTGCGGCGCAGAAGCGATCCGCGCTCCGGCGAGCAAGTGACCGAGCTTATCAACCTCACCGGTGCCGAGCCCGACCCCACCATCTTCCAACCGCCCCCCGGCTACACGCGACAGGCCCCCCCGGCGCGGCACCCCGAATAGGTTCGAAATTAGGCAATGGCTGGGCTATCGGCAAGCAGCCCTCTCCCTTCTTGCATACAGACACCCTCTCCCTTGGGGAGAGGGTGTCCTGCGGCGGCGTTTTCATCAGCCGTCGCAGGACAGGTGAGGGGTCGTTTCGCGGCCAAGGGCATCGGCTTTCCGCGACAGGCAGATGGTACCGCTTCCTTCTTCCCCACCGCGCCGTGGTAGAATACAACGTATTCAGTTGTGTCAGGAGTGCATCTTGGCGACGATCCCGGTAGTGACAGTACGCTTGGAGCCCGACCTGCGCGAGCGGCTTGACCGGTTGGCGAAAGCGCAGCGCCGCAGCCGTTCGTATGTGGCCACCGAAGCCATTCGTGAGTACGTGAAGGTGAACGAGTGGCAAATCCTGGAAACCCGGAAGGCGCTGGCGGAAGCCGGCCGAGGCGAGTTTGCCTCACCGGAAGACGTCCGCCGCGTCTTGAAGAAGTGGACGAGCCCGAAGCGGAGGGGCCGTGCCCGATAGGCCCCTCGGGATCCGCTGGCTAAAGCGTGCTCTCGCCAACCTTGATGCCGAGGCGGCCTTCATCGCCCTCGATGATCCCGCCGCCGCTGGCCGCGTGGTCGACACCATCGCACGGACCGTCGAACTACTTGCTCAGCATCCCGGCCTGGGCCGCCCCGGGCGCGTCGAGGGCACTCGCGAGCTGGTTGTCGCCAACACCCCTTACCTGGTCCCCTACCGCGTGGGCAATAATGTTGTCGAAATCCTCCGCGTGTTCCACGGCGCCCGCAAGTGGCCCCATAAATTCTGACCGCCCTTGGCATCCAGAGTGCCTCGGCGGTCGTTGACGACGTGCTGCGCGGGTATCTTTCCCAGCGCGAACGCGCCGCCTCGAACGCCCGCGACGTGGAGAAAATCAACCGCTTTGCCGACGAGCTGAACGCCGAGATGCAAGACGTGCTCGCTTACCAGTCTCTCGACCACCTCTGGGAGGAGGGATGAAGACGCGCTACTCCCTTGACCGTCTCCCATAAATATGGGACGATAAGGCCATGAAGACGACTCTAGAAATTCCGGATGCCATCTTTCGGCGCGCCAAATCTCTGGCGGCGGAACGGGGAATTCCGTTTCGCGCCTTGGTTTCCGAGGCCGTCGTCGACAAACTCCAGGCCGAGAACGGCCGCGGCAAGCCCTGGATGGGGGCTTTTGGCAGGCTCCGGCACTTGCGCCGGGAGACGGCCAGGATTAACCGGCGGATCGAACGTGAATTTGAACAAATTGAACCCGAGGACCTTCGGTGATTCTGGACACCAACGGACTTTCGGCCTTTGCCGAGGGCGAACCGGCGCTTGAGCCCCTCCTTCGCAAAGCCGCCCAAATCGCCATACCGGTGATTGTCTTGGGCGAATACCGGTATGGCATTGCGCATTCCCGTGACCGGAAGCACTACGAAGAATGGCTGACTGCATACCTGTCGAGATTTCGAATTTTTGACGTTGACGAAGAGACTACCATCTCCTACCGCGATGTGCGCACGGAACTGAAGAGAGCCGGAACGCCCATCCCTTCCAACGACGTTTGGATTGCGGCGTTATGCCGCCAGCATCGGCTGCCTCTGCTTAGCCGCGACCGTCACTTCGACGCCGTGCCGGGGATTCGAAGGCTCGAGTGGTAAAGGCAAGACTCTTTTCATGGGGTGAAACGGTGCCTGACACCCTTTTCCCCCTGCGATTCGTTGAGACGCAATGCCTGCAAACCGCAGAGCTTCGCTCTGCGCCTGCCGGCGGTTATAATTATCGGGTGACGGCTGCCCGATGGTGCGGGCCGGAATTCCAGAAGTGCTCGGAGTGATGCCCTTAAAGAAGGCTAGACGTACCATGGATTCCGAACAGGTCGACTGTTGCTGTCACCCACTTTCTTATTTACGAATCAGATTTCGGATTTCCCTGGCCTTCTCGAGCCGAATGTGGAAATTGAGGTGAAAAATGGACGGCATCAGGTGTCTCGTTTGCGGGAGTTCCCAACAGGAAGGCGGCAAGTGGGCGGGGTCTGCTAAGTGTGCCAAATGCGGAGCCGCCATGGGGCTGCGAAGCGAACGGTGTCGGGTGAGCGACCAGACGATCAACAAATTGCTGCCCCACGCAAACTCTCTCGAAAACTATGGTTTCCGATTCTCAAATGAAAGCCGATTTGAAAAAAACTGGCATGAGAAACTCGGCGATGTCGCCAACGTAATGCTGATTGTAGAAGTGGTGCGACCCGGAACCGTACGGGACCTTGTACGCCTCCTCAAGAAAATTCAGATCCCACACGATGAAATCCTCCGCCTTCGACTCGATGAGCCTGAGGTGGTGACGGAATTGTATAAAGACGATGCTGCTGGCTAGGTATTACTGGAGCGGGTATAGGAAGGAAAAGAAAAAAGGGGCCCGGACACCCTTTCTTCCCTGTCCCCGTTTTGGCCGTCCGAGTGCGTTCCGCTGAGTCGTGGGCCTGAAATCCCCTTACTTGCAAACTATGCTTGGATTTTTCATTGCCAGCTTGAGGCAATCGGCTCGTTGCTGCGCTTGCTCGGCTTGCTGTTCAGGAGTCAGTGTCGAGGGTGTCGGCGCTGGTGGATGGAGCGCTTCCTTGACCTGCGCAGTAATCTCAGCCAATCTGCGGTTGGGTGTGCAGGTCATCATCCCATAGTAGACGCCGCTACGGTCAGTTGGTTCGTTGTCCACCAGAATTTCGATCTGCCCCTTTTCATTGAGCAGGGCTTCGCCAGTATTTCCATAACCACCCATCGAATTATGCGACCGAAAGAAGTAGCAGAACTCAGGAGCGTCGTTGTTGTGCTTCTGGCTGTATTTGTTGGTAGATTCCCTCAGATATACGGCCTCAAGAACAAACGAGTCTGGGTCTTTCATCATAGACCGAAGGACAGGCACGGCACCTGCCGCTCGCTTCACCACTTCGGGTGTGACTGCCGTGTGACCTGTCAGGAAGTAAATGCCTTCTTTCTTTGAGCCATCGGGTGCAGGTATGGCTACGTAGTCCCCCACGCCAAACTTGTGCCCGATACGGTACATTACTTTGATCGGAGGTCCGCCATCCACCAGCTTCATCATTTTCAAGGAGTCGGCACTGAATTTTTCGCGTGTGGCGACATCGCCGACCCTGCCATCGCTATATGTAAAAGTATAAACTTCGTGCCCCGACAGCGTGGACACAGAAACCGTGCCTTCCTCATACTTCCCATTATTGTCTTTGGCGAACGCTGAACAGACAATCGCCAACGTTAGCAGAATGATTGCGAATAGCTTCTTCATGATCCCCCCTTCCCCCAATTTCGGGCCCATCATGGGCTGTCTAATTGCGTTAATTTTGAATCCTCTTTCACTCATACCGCTCATTCGAGAATAGCTCCACGGGTGGCGCATACGTGCCGACGGTAGTTGTCGGCATGTATGCGCCCCTTGGGATCGCAGGAGTATATCACGCCACGATTTGCATGCTGCGGGCTTTTATAGTGGCCCTGTGCCGCGGCGAGGACCCGACAGTGGGCCCATAGATCGCGAGAACAGGCGTCCCGACGTAGGCGCCACCCGTGCTGCACAAACCAGAACCTACCCTAAGCTTGCTGCGGATGGTATTATAGCGGAGATGAGCACTTTGGAATTGAGTGACGAACAGGTCATTTCGCTGGTGCGGGGGTTGCCGGCCGAACGCAAGCGGGCGGCCCTGCTGGCGCTTGCCCAGGAAGCCCAAGCGGGCCGGGAAGATCGGATGCGCTGGGCCGAAGCGCAACTGCGACGGGCATCCGCCCAACGAGGGCTGGATTGGGACCGCTTGTCGGAAGATGAACGCGAATCCTTCGTCGACGCCTTACTGCACGAGAAATAGCCTTGCCGCTTACTGCCGTTTTCGACACCAACATCCTGTTTTCCGCGACGGGCTGGCGGGGAAATCCCTTTCAATGCGTCGAGCGGGCGCGGGCCGGCGAGTTCCCGGTCTTCACTTGCCCGGAATTGATGGAGGAACTGGCGGAGAAGCTGGGGACCCGCCTCCATTTCTCTGGGGACCAAGTCGCGGAAACGCTGGCTGACTATCTGGGCTTTCTGCAGGTGATCCAGATTCCCAAGGCGTTGACAGCGGCCTGCCGCGACCCCGAAGATAACATGGTCCTCGAATGCGCTCTTGAGGGCCGTGCGCAATACATCGTCAGCGGAGATAAGGACCTGCTGGAACTGAAAGAGTTTCGCGGCATCCGGATCGTCCGCGCCACCGAATTCTTGACTCTTCTCGTAACTTGACGGGTTGGCGGGTGACGCATACGTGCCGACGGTAGTTGTCGGCATGTATGCGCCCTTTAGGGTCGTAGGAGTATACCGCGCCACGATTTGCGTGCCGTGGCCTTTATAGTGGCCCAGTCCATTTCTTGACTTGCGCTCACGGGGTACCTAGAATTGAGCGTCTGCGACCCTGACCGGAAGGCTGACCGTATGTCACTGCGCATTCACAACACGCTGAGCGGGCAACTGGAGGAGTTCAAGCCCCTCCACGACAACCAGGTGGGCATGTATACGTGTGGGCCCACGGTGTACGATTTTCCGCACATCGGGAACTACCGGACATTCGTCTTCCAGGACATCCTGCGGCGCTGGTTGAAGTACCGGGGATACACGCTCCGGCACGTTATGAATCTGACCGATGTGGATGACAACACCATCCGCAAATCCAAAGCCGTGAGCATGTCGCTGCGCGACTACACCGCGAAATTCATCGAAGCTTTCCAGGTGGACCGCCAACTTCTGAGCCTCGAGGATCCCGAAATTGTGGTGCGCGCCACCGACTCGATCGACGACATGGTGAAGATGATCCAGACGCTCATCGAGAAAGGCTACGCCTACGCGAGCGAGGGATCGATTTACTTCCGAGTTGCCGCTTTCCCACACTACGGCCAACTGACCAAGATCGACCTTTCGGGAATTCGCGACGGGGCGCGGATTGATTCCGACAAGTACGACAAGAACAATGCCCGCGACTTCGCGCTCTGGAAAGCGCCCAAGGAGGGCGAGCCCTTTTGGGAAACGCCTATCGGCCCCGGTCGCCCCGGCTGGCACATCGAGTGCTCGGTGATGTCGATGAAGTACCTGGGCGAGACGTTCGACATCCACTCCGGCGGCGTCGATCTGATCTTTCCCCATCACGAGAACGAGATTGCGCAGAGCGAGGCGGCCACGGGCAAGCCCTTCGTGCGCTATTGGCTGCACGCCGAGCACCTGATCGTTAACGGCGAGAAGATGTCGAAGTCGCTGGGGAATTTCTATACGCTGCGCGACTTGCTGACCCAAGGCTACAAACCTTCGGCCATCCGGTATTTGCTCGCGGCTGTCCCTTACCGGCGGCACCTGAACTTCACCTTCGAGGGTCTGCATCAGGCAGAGCAGTCCATCGAGAGACTGAGGAATTTCCGGCTGCGGTTGACCCAGGAGAAGTTTCCTGCGGGGCAGAACACGGCTCTCGAGGACCGGGCCCGCGCCGCCTGCCAGGCGTTTGAAGAGGCCATGGACGACAACCTGAACACCGCCGAGGCCCTGGGCGCGGTTTTCGCGATGGTGCGGGACGCGAACACAGCCATCGACCGCGGCGAATTCCGGGCGGACGATCGGGCCGCCTTCCTGGACACGCTGGAACGCTGGGACCGGATTTTCGCCGTCCTCGAAGATAACGATAACGCCAAGCTGCGGAAATTCGGAGTGACGAGAGAAGCCGCGCCGCGTGCCGGAGGGCCTGCGGAGACAGCGATGCCCGCGGCGGTGGAGTCCGGGGCAGCCGGCAACGGCCACGGGAGCGCTGCGATGTTGGGATCGCTGACCGACGAAGAAATCGACCGGTCGATCGCAGAGCGCAACGAGATGCGCCGCAAGGGCAATTACGCTCGCGCCGATGAAATCCGCCAGAATCTTCAGAACGCCGGTGTTATACTCGAGGACAGCAAGGCGGGAACCCGCTGGAAACGGAAGTAGTCATGTTGATTTTCCCCCATCAGAAGCTCCTTGAAGAGATTAGCCGGCGCAGCCGGCGGAAGAGTTTAGCCCACGGCGTGAGCCGTGGGTCAATGAGGTCTCCCTCACCCCCATCCCCTCTCCCGCCCGAGCGGGAGAGGGGTGCCGAAGGCGGGGTGAGGGCCATTCAACCCAGGGCCTACGCCCTGGGCTACTATCTTTCGCCCCTTACGGGGCTCCGCGAACACGGGCCGCGTGACGTAGACTTCATCAACGAACTTCTTATCCGCGACACCAGCCTTCGGCTCAGGCTTCCTCATTTCGCCCGCCCTAACCTATTCGGTGGGGACTAATATCTCTCCATGTAATACTAAAAACACAAATAGAGCAGGGGCCCGCTGGCCATGGGCCACGCGATGGGCCGCCCTGCAAGATTTGCAAAGGAGGATTCACATGGAGAGCAAAGTTCCCTCAATCAAGACGCCGCTGCCCGGTCCGGAAGCCCGGAAGATCCTGGCCCTCGATGAAGAGTTCGTCTCGCCCTCTTATACACGGGATTACCCCCTGGTCGCTAGGAGCGCGCAGGGTGCGAGCGTAGAAGATGTGGATGGAAATGTGTTTCTGGATTTCGCCGCAGGCATTGCGGTGGTGTCGACCGGCCATTGTCACCCCGACGTCGTGCGCGCCATCCAGCGCCAGGCGGAAACACTGATTCACATGTCGGGCACGGACTTCTACTATCCCTTGCTGGCTCAACTGGCGGAGAAGATGGCGGAGATCACCCCCGGCAAGTTCCCGAAGCGCGTGGTGTTCGGAAATTCCGGCGCCGAAGCCATTGAAGCCGCCATCAAGATCGCGCGTTACCACACCCGGCGCAACCGCCTGATTGCGTTTTTGGGCTGTTTTCACGGCCGGACATTGGGAGCGCTCTCCCTCACCGCCAGCAAAGCCGTCCAGCGGCGCGGTTTTGGTCCCCTGCTGTCTGGAGTGACGCACGTTCCCTACCCCAATCCCTACCGCTGTTCCGCCGGCCATCGCGTTTCGGAATGCGATTGCGACTGCACGGATTTCATCGAGAACCAACTCTTTAGAACCGCTGTGCCCGCGGATGAAGTCGCGGCAATTGTCGTGGAGCCCATCCAGGGCGAGGGAGGATACATCGTGCCCCCGCCGGGCTTTCTGGGCAGGCTGCGCGAGATCGCGGATCGTCACGGGATTTTGCTGATCTTCGACGAAGTCCAGTGCGGAATGGGCCGCACCGGCAAGATGTTCGCCTGTGAACACTCCGGGGTAGCGCCGGACATCCTGGTCACAGCCAAGGGGATTGCTTCCGGCCTGCCGCTCGGCGTTGCCGTGGCGCGAGCGGACGTGATGACTTGGGGCCCAGGTGCGCATGCTTCCACTTTCGGGGGAAACCCCGTGGCCTGCGCGGCGGCGATGGAAACGATCCGGCTGCTCGAAGAAAAGTACGTTGCCAATGCCGCGCGCATGGGAGAATACATTCTGGGGCGGTTGGCTGATTGGCCAAGCCGGCATCCCTCGGTCGGGCAGGTGCGAGGCCGCGGCTTAATGATCGGGATTGAGGTGATCAACAACCAGGAAACCCGGGCGGTCCATCCGGCGGCGCGCAATCAGATCATCGAGGAAGCGTTCCAGAAGGGTTTGCTCATTCTGGGCTGTGGGGATAGCACCGTGCGCCTGATGCCGCCTTTGATCATCGAGCAGGAGCAAGCGGATACGGCGCTCGATATCCTCGAGCAGTGCCTTTCTGAGGTGGAGCAGTGAGCTGAAGACCGCGTTTGTCATTCCGAGGCCACGCTCTTTGGGCCGAAGAATCTCAGCAGTTTTTGCGAGTTGAGGGGCAGAGTACGGAAACTGCCGAGATCCTTCGTCTTCCCGATCAGATCGGGACTCCTCAGGATGACAAGACTGGCGTGTCGTCCCAAAGCGGACGAGTGTTGTTATAATGAGTTTGTTAGCCCGATTGATATATCGCGCGCTGGTTTGGAAAGAGCGTCAACGTGCCTCGAGGGCAGCTTCCGTTCAATCGACACCGCGGGGCGAATCGGAGAGTCTGGACCTTGGCGCACGCGGCGAAACTCTGGCCTATTGGTATCTGCGCCGAGCAGGATATACTGTAGTAGCGCGAAACTGGCGCGCCCGTTCAGGCGGCGGAGAACTCGACTTGGTGGGGTGGGAAGGGCCCACCTTGGCCTTTGTGGAAGTGAAGACCAGAACTTCCCAGGTTCGCGGGCCCACCCGAAGAAGCTGTCACTCCCAACAAACAGCGGCGGGTCATCAAGGGAGCCAAGGAGTATCTGCGGCAGCTCAAGCGGAAACCCTTGAGTTGCCGGTTTGATGTTGTGAGTGTCTCGCTTCACCCGGCGAAGGGCCTCGAAGTCAGGCTGATTAAAGATGCCTTCAAAGCCTGATGCGACGCCCATCGACCGCGTGCAGCCTTTAAAAGGAGCATAACTTTGCCCGAACTAAGAAAAGACCCCATCACCGGGCGATGGGTGATCATTGCAACCGGCCGGGCCACGCGGCCCACGGATTTCGTCCGGGATAAAGTCCAGATCCGCGGTTCCGGTTTCTGTCCATTCTGCTACGGAAACGAAAGTAAGACGCCGCCGGAAATTCAGGCCTACCGCAGCGACGGCAGTGCGCGCAACACACCCGGTTGGACGCTGCGCATTGTACCCAACAAATTCCCCGCCCTGGGCATCGAAGGAACGCTCAACCGGCAGGGTGAAGGCCTTTACGATAAGATGAATGGCATCGGGGCGCACGAGGTCATCATTGAAACACCGCAGCACAACCTGACCTTGGCCACCATGCCCACCTCGCGCGTCGAGGACGTACTCTGGGCCTATCGGGACCGGATTCTGGACCTGGAAAAAGACAAACGCTTCAAATACATTCTGATCTTCAAAAACCACGGAGAGGCTGCCGGCGCCTCGCTCGAACATACGCATTCCCAACTTATCGCGCTGCCCGTGGTGCCCAAGCGCGTGCGCGAAGAGGTGGACGGGGCGCGCGAACATTACAATTTCAAAGAGCGCTGCATCTTCTGCGATATTCTCCGCCAGGAGAAAGAGAAGAGTGTGCGCCTGATCGCGGAGAATGACGCTTTCGTGGTGATCGCACCGTTCGCTCCTCGTTTCCCTTTTGAGATGTGGATTATACCGAAGACCCACCAGTGCGCGTTCGAGCAATCCCATAAAGCGGAGTTCGAGCAACTCGCTCCGATCCTGCAGGATATGCTCGCGCGCCTCGACCGCGTGCTGGAGTTCCCTGCCTACAACTACATCATCCATACCGCGCCCATAGGCGAGTCCGCGGAGGACTACTACCACTGGCACCTCGAAATCATGCCCAAGTTGACGAAGGTCGCGGGATTTGAATGGGGTACGGGGTTCTACATTAATCCCACTTCACCGGAGGAGTCCGCCAAGTTCTTGCGCGAGGCCGCGAAGCCCGTGGAAACTCCTGCCGTCGCGCAGTGAGGAAGCAGGTCAATGCAGTGGCTGGTGGCTACAAGCTGTTTCAAAACGTCGCGGAACGTACTGAATTCCATTAGCCTCTATGCAGGGGAAGGGCCGCTGAATGGCGCGAAGGACATCCAACCAGACATCGACGGCTCAGCCCCGCAGGGGCTGGACATGAGTAGCCGGGGGCAGCGCCCCCGGAAACGTGGCCCCCTCCTACCCTATCCCCTCTCCTCGCAGGCGGGGAGAGGGGTGCCGAAGGCGGGGTGTGGGGCTTGGTCCGGGGGTTTCACCCCCGGCTACTCAATTGGCTCCCCTCCGGGGAGCAGCGACGATCGGCGCTAGGGCCCCACTGGCGGTGGAGCATTGGCTTCCCGCGTATTCAGAAACCCCAGTTTCGATCAGGTGCAGGAGGTTTTGAAACAGCTTAGAATGCTTCGGGGTTCCTGCAAACCTGATTTCTCCGTCACTCGCCACTGGGCACTGTTAGCTTGACTTCGCCAATCTCCGCTTTCTATAATCTCGTGAGGAGCAAGCTAGGTGAGCGAGCGGGAATAACTCAGTGGTAGAGTGCGACCTTGCCAAGGTCGAAGTCGCGGGTTCGAATCCCGTTTCCCGCTCCAAAGCTTCAGTGACAAGTGACGAGTGTTCAGCAGGGACGAGTCGAGTTAGCGTTGTGCTCGTCACTTGTCACTCGTCACTGCTTCACGGCGCGGTACCCAAGTGGCAAGGGAGAGGTCTGCAAAACCTTTATGCGTGAGTTCGATTCTCACCCGCGCCTCCACTCATTCTGATCCCATCATCTCCACCAGGCCGTTCACAATTCCCTTCTCCGCGCAGCCCGGCTTCAGGTGGGAGGCCGTGTTTTCGTAGCTGATCGGCTCAAAGGCGTCGTCGCTGGGGATGTAGCCGCTCGATCCATTCGCGTGGGTAACCATTACTGTGGCATTGAAGGGCGAGTCTTTCTTCAAGTGCAGATAGATGCGCGTGAAAACTTCACCTGATACACCTGCCAAAGCCACGCTGTTCAGCTTCACCAGGCTGAGTCGAATACTGACAGGGTCCGCGTCCTCAAAGGTGTACTCGGCGCGCGGCGTGGGCCCCGGAGCTACCCGGCGCCCGGGACAGTCAATGACTCGCTCGGAGGCTTCGATTCGCGCCTGCGACGACATCGTCGTTATGCTATTCGCTACGCGTACGGATTCTTCCCCCAGAATTCGTCCCAGACCGTCGACCATGGTGAAGTCTTCGCCGCGATCTTCCGTGATGGGGTTTTGATCTCCTGCCGCGCCGCTCGTCCAAATGGCGACCGGACCTTCGCCGCCTGCCTTCTCCTCCGCTCCAGTCTCCAACTCCCATCCCGCGTCGCTGCGGGTAGAGATCTTGCCCTGGAAGTACTGCTCGACGTAGCGGGAGGTCGCGCCGGCCAAATCACCGGTTATGGCAAGATTGTCTGGCCCCATAACCACCGCATGTACGGGGTAGTTAATGAAAAAAGCAATGGGCTTACCAGCCATGTCGGCGAATTTGAGAACCGCCACGGTTTTGTCGGAAGGTCCGTCAGGGTTGTAGCCGAGCCACCACCATCCGTTCTTGGGGAAGAATTCGCGGCGATTGATGTTCACATAGGCTTTGCCGGTCCCGAATCCGAACTGCGCCGGCTGGAGATTTGCCTTGGCCTGGCGCACGGCCTCGAACGCGTCATTCTCCAACTTGGCGGTGTAGGCAATCGTCGGGTCGGACGGCGGAGTCCTTCCGTACATATTAGCCGGTGAAGGCGCGCTGTGATCATGAACCGCCGCGAGCAGGAGATGATCCGCCGGAATAGCCAGCTCTTTGGCAATCCGCTGCGAAAGCTCAGCCCAGACGGGGTTGGGCACGCCGATCAGCTCCCATGCCACAAGCGCCGCCTGGCTCGTGCCATCGCTGACCACGATGGCCCGAACATAAATGTGATCGTGAATTCGCTGGAAGCCCTGCGTGCGCCCCCCATAGCCTGACATGGGGAGCGCAGCGTCAGGGGCCGGTGTAATGTCGACTCGCGCAGCGCCAACCTGAAGTGTTCCGCGTGACGCGCCAAATGATACCAAGCAAGAGGTAGCTAACAAAACGACCAGGCAAACACAGATACGGAAGGGTCGTGCATTCCCCATCGTAGTCTCCTTCAGCCGGTTTTCTGACCCCAAAGGTTATCACACTATTTGCCTGACAGTCGCGCTGGGGCTACCCTGAAGAGAAGTAATGGCCGGCCACGAGGACCGCCCTACACCACCAAGGTGGAGCGAAAATCTCCCCTTGACTATTGACAGGAGGGAGTCCATAATCACCTGTCGATAGCTGAGGGGAAAAATAATGAAGGTGGGACGCGGTCGACAATAGAATCGAGCGACTGTCATCCTGAGCGAAGCGAAGGATCTCTGCAGTTGATCGTAGCTCGTTGAGATCAAAATGAACTGCACAGATCCTTCGCTTCGCTCAGGATGACAGGATCGCAATCATGGCTGAACCATGCGCTGGTTTCACAAACTGCCGCTTCGGTTCCGATCCCTGTTCAGGCGCAGATCTGTCGAACAGGAACTCAGCGACGAACTCCGCTTCCACCTGGAGCGAATGATTGAGGCGAAGGTCGCGCGAGGAATGACGGCGGAGGAGGCTCGGTACGCTGCCCTGCGCGAATTGGGCGGCGTTGAGCAAATCAAAGAGGAGTGTCGCGACATGCGCCGAGTGAACTACCTCGAGAATTTCCTTCAGGACGTTCGTTATGGGTTACGCCAACTACGCCGCAGCCCCGGTTTCGCTGCGGTCGCGCTGTTGTCTCTGGCGCTCGGAATTGGGGCCAACACGGCCATCTTTCAATTGCTGGATGCGGTTCGCCTGCGCTTGCTTCCGGTGGATAATCCGCAGCGGCTCGCAGAGATTCGCCTGACGAACCTACACGGCCGCATGGGAAGTTTCTTCAACTGGCACCCTATGCTCACTAATGCCATTTGGGAACAGATCCGGGCAAATCACGAGCCCTTTTCCGGCGTTGCGGCCTGGGCGCCTGACAGCATCAATCTGGCGCCACGCGGAGAAGTACACCTGGTGCGCGGGATCTGGGTGAGCGGCGATTTGTTCAACGTGCTGGGCGTTCATCCCCTTCTGGGCCGGACCTTCACGAAGGCGGACGATCAACGCGCCTGCGGCGCCGGTCCGGGCGCAGTGGTGAGTTACTCGTTCTGGCAACGCGAGCTGGGCGGCGAGGCGTCCGCCCTTGGCAGAACGTTGACGATTGATTATCATCCCGTCGAGGTCTTGGGCGTGACGCCGGCAGATTTCTTCGGCCTCGATGTGGGCCATACCTTCGATGTGGCCCTTCCCATCTGCTCGCAGCCTGTTCTTGGGGGCGAGGACAACTACCTCGACACAAATTATGATTGGTGGCTCACGGTCATCGGCCGCCTGAAACCGGGTTGGACTCTCGAGAAAGCAACGGCGTATCTGGGCTATTTCGCCAGGTATCTTTGAGGCCACGCTGCCGGCCGCCTACGATGCCGACCACGCCAAGAAGTATCTCGCTTTCAAGTTGGCGGCATACCCGGCGGGAAGCGGCATCTCCTCGCTACGCGAAAGTGCTTCGAGCCCTCTGGGGCTATTGCTGGCCATCACCAGCCTCGTGCTCCTGATTGCCTGCGCCAATCTGGCCAATTTGATGCTGGCACGCGCCAGCGCGCGTGAACGCGAGGTCGCCGTGCGTCTGGCGTTGGGCGCCGTCCGCCGCAGGCTCGTCCGGCAATTGCTCGCCGAAAGCCTTCTGCTGGCTGTGGCCGGCGCCGGCGCGGGATTGCTTTTGGCCCGCACGCTGGCCCACTTTCTCGCCTCGTTCCTAAGCACCCGGTTCAATGAGGTGTTTTTGAATCTTAATCCTGATTGGCGCGTATTTGCCTTTACGGCCGGCGTGGCGAGTGTGGCCACCGTCTTGTTTGGGTTAATGCCTGCCTTGCGCGCCACGCGCATCGCTCCCGGTGAGGCGATGAAGGCAGGAGGCCGGGGGCTTACGGCAGACCGGCAGCGCTTCGGTCTTCGCCGCGTCCTGGTGGTGTCACAGGTCGCTTTTTCGCTGGCGTTGATTGTCGTCGCGCTGCTCTTCACCCGCAGCCTGCGCAACCTGCTCACCGTGGATCTGGGATTTCAGCGCACCGGCATTCTGGTCACCAATCTCGATTTCACCCAGCTCCATCTGGCGGCTCGCCACCTGACTTTCAAGGAAGAACTGCTCGAGCGGATTCGTTCCACGCCGGGAGTGGACTCTGCCGCGGACGCAGCCATCGTCCCTATCAGCGGAAGCTCGTCGAATCGCACCGTGTGGATGGAAGGCTCCGATCCATCACAAGCCAAGAGCCCCTGGTTCGACTGGGTGAGCCCGGATTTCTTCGAAACGATGGGAACACCGCTGCTCGCCGGGCGTGACTTCAATGATCACGACACTCCCAATTCCCCCAAGGTCGCGATTGTGAATGAGGCGTTTGTTCGGCAATTCTCCACTGGGGCGAACCCGCTCGGGAAAAGGATATGGCAAAAGGCAGAGCTTGGGCGGCCGCAAGTTGCGTACGAAATCGTTGGATTGGTGAGGAACACGAAGTATCAAGATCTTCGCGAGGACTACCCGCCCTTGATTTACGTCCCAATGTCCCAACTCGATGACTGCCGTGGCGGCTGCGTGGATTCGGACACGATCCTAATTCGTTCCAATAGCTCCTTTGCCGGCCTTACGCCAGCCGTCAAGCAGACCATTGCGCAGGCGAACCCGGATATCTCGATTGAGTTCAAATCGCTCGAGGGCATGATTCATGACGAGCTAATCGGCGAGCGACTGATGGCGACGTTATCGGGCTTCTTCGGAGTTCTGGCTGCCTTGCTGGCCGTCGTCGGCCTCTACGGCGTGATGTCCTATATGGTGGTGCGGCGCACCAATGAGATTGGAATTCGCATGACCCTGGGCGCCGGGCGGGGCGAGATCACGCGCATGATCATTGGCGAAGCCGGAGTGCTGTTGGCCGCTGGGCTCGGCGTGGGCATAGTGCTTTCACTCGCCGGAGGCAGGGCGGCAAGTTCCTTGCTGTTTGGCCTGAAAGCCTACGACCCCTTGACGCTGGCCATCGCCGCGGGTTTGCTCTCCCTCATTGCCCTGGCGGCAAGCTATCTGCCCGCGCGCCGCGCCACGAAGGTCGATCCCATGGTGGCGCTCAGATATGAGTAGCTTCCGATGCTGTGAATGGGTTGATCACAGGAACGCTGAGATCGTCAAAATGCGCGATATTGCGCGTCGCCAGCGTAGCTCGACAGGCGAGCGCGATGCCTGCGATCATCGTGTCCCTCAGCTCGACGGTGCGTCCGAGTTTGTGGCGAATTGCCATCAGATCGCTGGCTTCACCGGCGGCCGCAACATCGAACGGGGCGATCCGCTGCTCCAGCAATTCTGTCAAAACTCTTTCGAAGGCCTCCATCAATGCAGTGCGCCGCTTCCCGGCAGGCATGATCTGCAACCCGTACCGAATTTCGAGAACGGTCACCGAATTTGTCCAGAGGGATATGGGAGGCTGCTTGTCGAGCCATGCAACGACGTGCCGATCGGGCACTGAGCTCATCAAGGTCGAAAACACATTGGTGTCGAGGATAATCATCGAGCGAAGGATGCGGGCTTGACCTCGTGGCCACGAAGCTCCGGGATTTCAGCCTTCAGCCCGATGTTCTTAAACAGAGACGCGATCACGGTCCCCAATCCGCCTTGGGCGACATCTTTCTGTCGAGCGGCATTCCGCAGAATATCTCGCACTTCTTCCTCCATGCTCCGGTGATGCCTCCTGGCACGGCGCTGCAACCGCAACTTTACATCCGCCTCGATGTTGCGCACGACGAATTGCGCCATCATTCCCTCCTACTGATATCATGATACCACAGACGAAAACTTCCGTCGACCCCAATAAGAAATTGGCTTGCGTGGGAATCCATTTTCTGTCGGCCAACGAAATCCTCGCATGCCAGCCGCTACCAATTCAACCGCAGCGAAAACTGTATTTGGCGGGAGTTCTCCGCGGAACTGATATTCCCAAAGTTCGAAGTGCCGTAGATCACCCCGGGCCGGTCGAAATTGGGATGGTTGGTCAGATTGAAGAAATCAGACCGAAACACAAATCCAAACCGTTCGTTCAATCGCATCTGCCGTTCAAGGCTCATGTCCCATGCTGCCAGTCCGGGGCCCGTAATAGCGTTGCGACCTTCATTACCGGGGATGCTGAACGCTCCGAGGCCGTCGTAGTAGAGGGGTGGAGGAACGAAAGCGCTGGTGTCGAACCATCGTGTAGGCGTGCGCTGGCCGGTGGGCAGATTGGGATTCGCGATCAGGTCAGGCCGGTCTGTGCCGTTCGAGTCAGTACCGCTCAACGCGGTGGCCAGCAGGGCCGTGAGAGGTTGCCCGGATTGAAGAGTGAGAATGTTCGACAGGTCCCAGTTGCCGATCACGCGTGCTGCCGTCCCGTCGCGCAGCCACGCTCGCCCCGGGCCAACGGGCAGTTGCCAGTTACCCGAAAAAACGAAACGCTGCCGCACGTCGAAATCCGAGAGGCCCCGCTCGGCCTTCAGGTCATACACGTTCTGAGCTTGATTGGTTCCGTTGAGCCCCGAAGCTGTGTCGATTGACTTGCCGAAAGTGTAGCCACCCACGAAAGAGAGACCGTGGGAGAAGCGCCGTTCCAGCCGCGCGATCAAAGCGTTGTAGTTCGAGTTAACATCGGTGGCCCGGACGAACTGATTCGAGCCGGGTTGCGGATGATAACCCCGCCTTTCATCCGGCAAGTTGGGGACACCCTGGTTCTGCAACGAGCGGCGAGGCAGTTTGTGTCCGTCGGATCCCGCGACGCTTATAGAGAGAACTGTATTGGACGCGATTTGGTGATCGGCCGATAAGCTCCATTCGTAGACATAGCCGTTCCGCAAATTAGGCGGCGAAGATATGGC
>CAWIUZ010000306.1:0-13943 GCA_963838915.1 uncultured Acidobacteriota bacterium | reverse complement strand
CGAATGTTGCTAGTTTGGCTCAGCCCATGAATCGCCGTGAGTTGAAAATAAGCCTCCGCAAGGAGGTTGAACAAATATCCGTGTCTGGAACCGAGTTTTCAATGAATCTATCAGTCACCGTCGGCGAAGACGGAGTGGTTTGCCTCAAGCACAACGGAGAACCCGTCCTGATCCAAGAAGCCGCCAGGTTAATCCTCGACCAATTTCTGTTCCCAGAATTTCAGACGAAGAAACCATAGCTAGTGTCGCGTCCCAGAAGTTCGTAGAATATGTCAGCCCGCGGTGCGGGCGCCAGCGAGTAGCCCACGGCGTAAGCCGTGGGTCAGCCAGACCACCCTCACCCCCGTCCCCTCTCCCGCTCGGGCGGGAGAGGGGTGCCGAAGGCGGGGTGAGGGCCGTCCAACTTATTCTTTTTGCGTCGGAAGGGCGGGGCTTCAGCCCCGCCGCAGAGAACGGGCCAACCCTCAGGGCTTTAGCCCCTGAAGCCGAGTCGCTTCAGGGCCTAAAGGCCCTTTCAACCGCGCTCTGCGTACCGGCGGGGCTAAAGCCCCGCCCTTCCAGGAGTCACAATAATTGCGCTTATTCACAGAACTAAGCACTAGAATTCCCTCTGAACTACATCCGAGTGGCTTGAGCCGCTCCTACAAGCGATTACTTCAGGGCGTCGTGACCACAGGCAGTTCAACGAAGCTCGCGTGATCGGGCATGTGGTAGACCCGCTGCGTTGCTTTGTGAAAATCCTCCGGCTTGGCCCAGAAGATATTGGGCACGAAGGTTTGGGGATTGCGGTCGTAGAGTGGGAACCAACTGGACTGAACCTGAACCATGATGCGGTGGCCCGGCAGGAAGATGTGGTTCGCCGTGGGCAGTGCAAAGCGGTAGAGCAGCGGCTGGCCGGACGCGATGGGTTTTGGTGTTTCGAAGCTCTCGCGATAGCGGCCGCGGAAGATGTCTGCCGCAATCATCAGTTGGTAGCCGCCCAGGTGCGACTCGCTTGCCACCTCGTCGGGATAGACATCAATCAGCTTTACCACCCAATCGGAGTCTGTCCCGCTGGTCGAGGCGACCAGATTAGCCACCGGCTGCCCGCTGATCTTCGTTGGCGACGTCAAATAATCGGAAACGAATGCCAGCACATCGGTGCGGCCGGAGGCTTCCCGCTGGTCTTCCACCAGCCAATGCGGCCAGGGGTGTTCCTCGTCGTAGCCCATGGGCCGAACGGGCCGCGGTAGGTAGGGCACGGGCTTCGCAGGGTCGGAAACGTATTCGTCGAACCCCGCATCGCCTGCGCCCGGCGCCGCGAATCCCAGCTTCAGCCCGGCCTCGAGATACAGCGGCGTGGGGCGGATCGTGCAGCCGCTCGCGCAGCCCGCTGGCCAGCCGGGCAGGCGCCGCCACACATTGGATCCGGTTTCAAACATCATGGCGGGCGCGGTATCCATGGGTGGCGCGCCGTCTTTCAAGAAATGGTCGAGAAACGGCCGCAGAATTTCGCGGCGGAAGTAGAGTCCAGTATCGCTATCGAAGTGCAGCGGGCCGAGCGTGCTGCCGTCGTCCTGCTCCCCGCCGTGATTCCAGGGGCCGATCACCAGGTAGACCTTGTCGTTCGAGGTGTCCTTCGGCTTGAGCGCTCTGTAAACAGCCGCGGCGCCGTAAATATCTTCCTGGTCCCAGAAACTGCCCACCAGCATCATCGTTACTTTCAGCGGTTGACCTGCCAGGATGCGGTCAATGGCTTGGTCGCGCCAAAAGGCGTCGTAGCTCGGATGCTCGAGAAGCTTGCGCCAGAAGCCCACCTGCTCCACCCCGTGCAGCCGTCCGAGTTCGCCCGCCGATCCGGCCCGCAGGTAGAGGTCGTAATCGTCGAAGGTGTCTGTCCACCACTTTTCCTCCCCCGAGCGCGTCCCCTCCTGGTCGTAGATGTAGGTGATGTTCTGCTCGCGGAAGGCGCCGTAGTGGAACCAGTCGTCGCCCATCCAGCCGTCCACCATGGGGTTCATGGGAATTGAAACCTTAAGCGCCGGGTGAGGATTAACCAGCGCCATCAGAGGCAGAAAACCGTCGTAGGAAATTCCCAGGATGCCAACGTTGCCGTTTGATTCCGGAATGTTTTTCACCAGCCAGTCAATGGTGTCGTAGGTGTCGGTGGACTCGTCGACGGGAGTCGGGTTCAGCGGTCCGTGAAGCGGGCGGGTCATCACATAATCTCCCTCGGAGCCGTACTTGCCGCGGATGTCCTCGATAGCGCGGATGTAGCCGCCCTCGACGATGATCTCGGTGAGGTTGTCGTAGCCCTCGAGGATCGGCCCCAAGTGGGAGCTGTCCGCGTGAGTGACCATGCCCGTGGCGTTGTAGGGTGTGCGCGTCAGCAGGATCGGCGCGCGCCGGGCGCCCTTCGGAATTACGATGACCATGTGCAGCTTCACGCCGTCGCGCATCGGAATCATCACATCTCGCTTGACGTAGTCGAAGCTGGTGGTCACCGGCTCGAACTTGGCCGGCGTCTCGCTTGGGAAGTCGGGGTACTTGGGCTGGGGCGCAGTGGTTTGAGCCGCGGCAAGAGCGGCGAATAAAAGCATACCGATCGGGAAGGCTGAAATACGAAGCAGTTTCATGTTAGTCCTTGGACAGTAGATGCCCGAAGGGCATCAAGATCATTAGCCGTAGGTGGAACCTCATAAGCGCTAAGATACGCTTTGACCATTGGCCCCAAAGGGGCCCAACCGTGAGTAGCCGCAGGTTATAACCTGCGGTGAGCGAACCCACCAGAGGCTGGCCAACCCCAAGGGGGTTGACCTGTGAATGGTCGGCCCCTCCAGGGCCGGGATGGTCGGTCGGCTTTTCTTTCCGTGGGTTTCACCCACGGCTACTCAAGGTATCCCGCTTCGCGGGACATCAAACATAGCGGCAGAATGATTGAAATCATCTCTTATATCAGCACCGATGAGGTTTCACCTACGGCTAATGATCTTGGGTCCCTCTGGGACCCGGCATTTCTATGTTGAAAACCGTTGCAGAAGACTCGGCAATTGGCTGGCAAATGCCGAGCGCGCCAGAACCAGATCGCACCCGGCGTCGCGCGCCGCGGCGATTAGCTCGGTTTGAACATGTGAAACGAACCCGATGACTGCGATGTCCTTCGTCGTCAAGTCGGATTTGACTGCGCGCAGAACCTCCAAAGCCTTGCCCGACCGATGATTCAGATCGATCAGGAACGCGGTCGGGGCGGTTGCGTGCGCCGCCTCGGGCAGGTCCGCAGGCTGCGCCGCCTTGACGTCGACACCGAGGTGTTTGGCTGTCTCCTGGATTTTGGAGAGAAACAGAAGGTCGTCGACCATCGCCAGAATCATAGCTGACTCTCAAGATCGTGAAATCGGTTGATCGGGAGATCGGGGAAACAAACATCAATCGTAACACAGGTGCAAACCAGACAACCACCGTTAGGTGTGCTTAAAATCCCTGATCAGCATTCCAACCCGTCGCCCGGCGCGAAAAGACTTGACAAGCTATAGCCAAACATGATAGCCTACATTCGGATGTTAGGTTGCCGCCCCGAGGTTAGATCGAGCTCCGTGTGGACCCCGCACTTTGAGGTCCCTAACGGACAATTTGGCATTGCGTCGCGTAGGGGCAGCCCTTGTGGCCTCACGCGTAGAGCTGACCTTCAGGTCAGCACGGCAGGAGAAATCGGCCAAAGTGCCGACCTGAAGGTCGGCGCTACAAGAAATGCCGGAACAAAGCGAGAATGTCTATGAAAACAAAGGACTGCGAAGGAGAGACACGTAGGGGCGGTTCGCGAACCGCCCCTACACCCGATCACCCGATCACCGGCTCACTCGATTTCCCGGTCCGTTGGGCACAATGGCCCACTTTTCCGAATCGCAGATGCTCCAAATGCCACATTGTCGAGCTCGCTCTGGCGGCTATAGGTTGTGGCCAGTCCGCGTCCAAGGATCGACCCACGCGAGAGGTAGCGAAATGTCGCTCAAATGGGTCATAGGCTCTGTTGGAGGGGGGCGCCAGAAGTTTGCCAATCGGGGAAGCAAGCCTACCGCTACAAAATGTCGCTGGCTCCAGGCTGGCAAAGGAATTGCACCTCACTTAGGGATTTCAGAAGCCGCACTTCTGACTTTATGCCGCTTGGAACTTCACTCTTCGGAGACCCTCAAGTGAAATCCTAGCACCCTTTAATGGAGGCTGACTTTGAGTACCCTGAACACGACCACCGTAGGAACTCCGGCGCCTGACACCCGGCCCAAAGTGAAACCCAACCCCAAAGCGCCTCGCCAACCCCTGCCGTTGCTTACGCCGGAAGAGCGGCTGCGTGGTCCGGCAGAGGTCGCTCTGGGTTTCACTCTCGCCCAGGTTCAAGTTGAGGCGCTTCGATGCCTGCAGTGCAAGAACGCCACCTGCGTCGACGCGTGCCCGCTGCACATTAACGTCAAAGGTTTTATCGGCTTGATGTCGGTGGGGGATTTTGCGAGCGCGTTCGACAAGATCAGCGAGGAGAGTCCGTTTCCGGGCATCTGCGGCCGGGTCTGCCAGCATGAGCTTTACTGCGAACGCGCCTGCCTGTTGGGGAAGAAACTGGACCCAGTGGCCATCGGTTCGCTCGAGCGGTTTGCCGCCGACTATCATCGTCGCACGGCCGCCGGTCCGCCGCCCGCCCCGCCGCACGGCGGCCCTCGCGTGGCGCTGGTGGGGAGCGGCCCTGCTTCCCTGATTGCGGCCTATGATCTGATCCGGCACGGCTATCGAGTGACGGTCTTCGAAGCCTTGCACGGCCTGGGCGGTGTGCTGGCCTACGGCATTCCGAATTTCCGTTTGCCGCGGGAAATCATCCGAGACGAAGTTAACCGTCTGCGCAGCATGGGCGTCGAGTTTCGCACCGACTTCATCGTGGGCAAGACGGAGGCAGTGGACGAACTTTTCGCAGAAGGATTCGAGGCCATTTTCCTCGGCACCGGCGCCGGCCTGCCGCACCTGATGAACATCCCCGGCGAGAACCTGATTGGCGTCTATACTGCCAACGAATACCTGACCCGGCTGAATTTGATGGAGGCTTTCCGTTTCCCGGAGTCTGACACCCCGATACGCATCGGCAAGCGCGTGGTGGTGGTGGGCGGCGGCAACTCCGCCATGGATGCGGCTCGCTGGTCGCGGCGCATGGGCAGTGACACCACCATCATGTTCCGGCGTGGACGGGCCGAGTTGCGCGCCCGGCTGGAGGAGATCGAGCACGCCGAGGAAGAAGGCGTGCATTTCGAATTCCTCGCCGCGCCGGTCCGCCTTTTCGGCGACGAGAAAGGCATCCTGCATGAAATGGAGTGCATTCGCATGCAGTTGGGGGAGGTTGATGAAAGCGGGCGCCCCTCTCCAGTCCCGATGCCGGGTTCGGAGTACCGCATGGAAGTGGACACGGTGGTGATGGCGATCGGTCAAAGTCCCAACCCGACCGTACAGCGCGCCACGCCGCAGCTTCTGACCAAGCGCGGCAAGGTGGTGATTGACTCGAGCGGCATGACCAGCATGCCCAACGTGTTTGCGGGCGGCGACGTGGTCAGAGGGGGATCGACGGTCATCCTGGCGATGCGCGACGGCCGCGCCGCCGCCGCCGCGATCCACAACGCTCTCAATTATCAGCCACCCGAAGCACAGCCACTCCTGGCTGTGCCGCTTGTCCAGACGGAAAGCGCCGCACACGCAGAAGCGCCTGTGACACCCGACACCACGCAGGCAGGAGTGTCTGTGCCCCCCGAAACTGCACAGGCAGGAGTGCCTGTGCTGCCTGAGGGTAACCTGGTTTTGGCGAAGCGGCTGCTGACTCCGGAGATCGCCTGGTTCGAGGTGGAAGCCCCGGAAATTGCCAGGCGCTGGAAGCCCGGCCAGTTCATCATCATCCGGCCGACGAAAACCAGCGAGCGCATTCCGTTGACGATTGTGGACGGCGACCAAGCCAAGGGCAGCATCACCCTGGTCGTCCAGGCGCTCGGCAAGACGAGTAGGACCACAGTACAGCTCGAAGCGGGCGATCGCCTGGCGGACCTTCTGGGGCCGCTGGGTGAACCGGCGAGCATCGAGAATGTCGGCAACGTTCTGTGCCTGGCGGGCGGTGTCGGGGTTGCCGAATTGCTGCCGGTGGCGCGGGCATTCCGGAAGGCGGGGAACCACGTTACCGCCTTGTGCGGAGCGCGTTCGTCTTCCCTGATTATTCTCGACGCGGAATTGCGCGCCGCGGCCGACGAGGTATACTGGGCGACCGACGACGGCACTGCGGGCGTGCATGGCACGGTGGTTGATCTGATGCGCGTCTGGCGCAAAGGCAACGATGGCGAGCTTGGGTTGGCCCACGTCATCGGGCCGATTCCCATGATGCGCGCGGCGGCCGAGGTCACCCGGGAATGGGGTGTTCACACTTACGCCAGCCTTAATCCCATCATGGTGGATGGCACCGGAATGTGCGGAGGCTGCCGAGTCACGGTAGGCGGGAAGGTCCGGTTTGCGTGTGTTGACGGGCCGGAATTCGACGCCCACCAGGTGGACTTCGATGAGTTGACTCGCCGCACTCGGGCCTACCTGGCCGAGGAACGCGTGGCCCGCGAGCGGCACGACTGTTCCGTTGGATTGGGACAATGATCGCGGGATCTCGGAACCGGGTAGTGTCCTAGTTTCGGCGTAGCGCTGGCCTTTAGGCCAGCATCTGCCGACCTAAAGGTCGGCGCTACCGATCAAATTAGGACACTACCCGGAACCCAAGCGGAAAAACCAAAGAGCAACCATTCCCAAGAGTCCGGTATCTTACAATCGTAGGGGGTTAGGAAGCCCTGGGGAGTCTCCAGACCCCTTTTTGTCTTTGAGTTCGGCGCGAGTATGAACAAATCATCGCATCTCGACACGAACCACGATAACCACTATGGCACAAGAACCAACTGCAAATCAGAGCCAAGAGAAACGGGTGAGGCTGATCCGCCCCTCGGTTGTTTTGCTGTGCGGACCGGCGGCCTGCGGGAAGTCAACTTTTGCGCAGCGCCATTTTCGCCCCACACAAATCGTCTCGTCTGACTGGGCCAGAGGCCGGGTGTGCGACGACGAGCGGGACCAGCGATTCAATACGCAGGCCTTCGCCCTTGTCCGCTACCTGACGGAATTACGGATGGGATTGAACCGGCTCTCGGTGGTGGATTCCACTGCGCTGACGCCGTCCCATCGTCGTGAGTTCCTGGAACTGGCGAAGAGGTTTCAAGTTCCGTGTGTGATCTTCCTATTCGACGTGCCCCTGGAGAAGTGTATCGAGCGCGATCGGCAGCGGGAACGGTCGGTCGGCAGTCCGGTGATCGAGCGGCACTACCTGGCTTTCGGACAGACCAAGACGGACATCCGGCAGGAGGGCTTTGACCAGATTGTCGAACTTGGTGACAGCGATCTGGACAAAGTTCAGATTGAGGTTGTCTTCCGTCCTATCTCCCAGCCTTCTCCCGCCCAGGGGCGACGCCCCCAAACGGAAAGCCGGCCCGCTTCGCGGCCCTGGCAGCCAAGGCCTCCAAAGCCGCAAGCTGGACACGAGGCAGGGCCACCTCCGCCCGCGCAAGCCCCGCCGCCGGCAAGTTCGCCCGCTAAGCCGGAGCCTGAGGCTTCGAGTGTTCCCCCAAAACCGCCGTCTACGCCAGGACCAGAGCGCGCCCAACCCGCTCCAGCCGCCGGCACGAGTGGGCCGGCAGGGACTCCTTCCACGACCTCGAACACGGCAAACAAGACGCCCACAGGCTCAAAGACCGCGTCTCAATCCTAACAGCGAAGGGGCGGCCCGCGTGGCCGCCCTGAAAGTGTTAGCCTAATACCCTGACTGATGGCAGCGCAGGTCCGAACAACCCGCCTGTGCAGGCCCGGAGGGCCGACAGAGAGTAGCCCACGGCGCGAGCCGTGGGATGGAGGAGCAGCTCCGGGGTCGTCTCAGCCCCGGAGGGGCGGCAGAGGCTCCCGCAGGATGTCTGTCGCCCCATCCGGGGCTGCGAATCTTAACGCCGCACCGGGTCCTTTCGCGGGAATGACCTGACTCTCGAGTAGGGGCGGTTCGCGAACCGCCCCTACCAGCCGAACTCCAGATTCCTCGCGGAGTTTACCCTGAGCGGCAGAGCGAGATTCTTCGCTCCGCTCAGAATGACAAGCGAAGGGCTCGGAATGACAATTGACAGGCGATCTTTGGGATCCTGGTGAGACGCCGAGGTGCAGGCTAGCGGTCAGGCCTGCCTTCCAGCCGGTCGTAAACGGTGCGCGCACAAGTTGAACCCAGAGATTCGTTGTAGAGCGATCGCAGTCGGAGGATCTCGCGGGCTTCCTCGTCAAAGCGGTGCAGGGTCTGGAGGTCGGTTTTACGAATCGGGAACCGCGTGTCACCGTGGCGCCAGAACTTCTGATAGCCCCTGTCCTCGAGTTCGCAATCCAAGCCGCGGATTTGGAAATAAGGCGGGCCGAGAGCAACCCATTGTTGATCAGCCTGCGGTTCCAGGTAGAGCACATATCCGTACTTCTTCACGCCGATGGAGCCGGGGACTGCTCTGCCATCGATAATCTCAAAACCCGCCGCCTTAAATTGCTCTCGAAGATCGATCATTGCAGTTTCCTCATGTTCAGCCTAGAATTTGAATCTAATCCATCGAGGGCTGGAAACGCAAGGCGTTGAGAGGTCTCATAGCGGCAACCCTGGTGGTTGCCGCGCGGCTTATCCGAATTGGTAAGCGATCTTGTCTGTGGGAATCGGAAGGGCGGGGCTTCAGCCCCGCTGCTAAGCTCGGGCAGTACACTGCGGGCTTTAGCCCCTGAAGCGACGTGGCGTCAGGGCCTAAAGGCCCACCAAGAGCCTGCGATGAGGCGGCGGGGCTGAAGCCCCGCCCTTCCGTGCCATCCCACCAGAACGCAGACCGATGGTCTTACGAATTACACAAGCACAGATGGAATCGATTCGCGGGCACGGCGCGAGGGACTATCCCAGCGAGTGCTGTGGTGCGCTGCTTGGCAAGGTCGAGGGTGAAACGAAGCAGGTGATGGAGGTAGTGGCGCTGAAGAACTTGCGGCACGATCCGGGCCACGCTCAAGAACTGCTGCCCGTTGATGACCTGGCGCGCGAGACGGAGCGCAACCGCTTCCTGATCGATCCGCTCGAGCAGTTGCGGATGGAGAAGGACGCACGGTCCCGCGGTCTGGATGTGCTGGGCTACTACCACTCACATCCGGATCACCCCGCCCGGCCCTCAGTTTATGACCGCGAGCACGCCTGGCCGTGGTATTCTTATGTCATAGTTTCTGTGGAGCGGGGCGTTGCGAAAGACCTGACCTGCTGGGTGTTGGCTGATGATGGGGCGGTATTCAACCCCGAGTCACTCGAGGTCATTGAGTAAGACAGGGCTTAACCAAGCGATGAGAGATGTAGGGGTAGGGCTTGCCCTACCCTAGTCGGGACCAGCGAAGATGCGGGGACGGCAAGCCGTTCCCCTACAGCGTCCCAGCCACTCGGACTTAGAATCGCCGCGTTTCCTGTAGCATCAGATAGATCTGGGGCGTACTGTAACCTTGACACTTACTATGAGGAGAGGGAATGGCAGTTAAGATAATGATCCCAACTCCCCTGCGTCAATATGTGGGGAAGAAGGATCAGGTTGAAGTGGAAGCAAAGACGGTAGCGGAGGCGCTTTCGAAGCTCGCTAGCGAGTATACGGAGCTGCGGCGGCATCTCTACAACCAGGAAGGCAAACTTCGCAGCTTCGTCAACGTCTATCTCGGTGATGAAGACATTCGTTTCCTGCAAAAGGAGCAAACGCCTCTGAATGAAAACGACGTGCTCAGCATCGTTCCTTCCATTGCGGGGGGCGTCGTAGTATGAGGGTAGCGCCGACCTTTAGGTCGGCACGTGCCGGCCTCAACAAGTTGCGGAAAAGCCATTGAAAACTGTCATTCTGAGCAAAGCGAAGAATCTCGGCAGTTGTGGTTTTGAAGAACTGCGGAGATCCTTCGTCGTCCGTCGGCTGACGGACTCCTCAGGATGACAATCAAAAGGGTTTTTCCGCGGCCTGTAAAGGCCAGCGCCATGGCTGAAGGTCGTGACGGGGGGCCCCTCATAACGCGCCTCGATGAGAGGGCAAAGAGGAAATGGCAACGGCAACTTTGACTTCTGTCTCCGATTTAAGTAAGGACGAGATACTTCGCTACAGCCGCCACCTCATCATGCCGGAAGTGGGCATGGATGGGCAGCTCAAGTTGAAGAACGCGAAGGTGCTCTGCATCGGGGCAGGTGGGCTGGGCTCGCCGCTGCTGCTTTACCTGGCGGCGGCAGGTGTCGGGCGGCTGGGCATCGTGGACTTCGATGTGGTGGATTATACCAACCTGCAGCGCCAGGTGATCCACGGCACCGCCGACGTAGGGCGATCGAAACTGGAGTCGGCGCAGGGGGCCATCCGCGAGATCAATCCGAACGTTGAAGTGGTGGGCCACGATGCGCGCTTGACTTCCGAGAACGCGCTCGAGCTTTTCCAGGATTTCGACATCGTCGTTGATGGCACGAACAACTTCCCCACACGTTACCTGGTGAACGATGCCTGCGTGTTACTGGGCAAGCCGAATGTCTACGGAAGCATCTTCCGCTTCGAGGGCCAGGCGTCCGTCTTCTACGCTCGCCAGGGGCCTTGTTACCGGTGCTTGTATCCTGAGCCGCCTCCGCCGGGCCTCGTCCCCAGTTGCGCAGAGGGAGGGGTCCTGGGTGTGCTGCCGGGAATCGTCGGTTGCCTTCAGGCCATGGAAACGATTAAACTAATTATTGGACAGGGTCAAACGCTGATCGGGCGCTTACTGGTATTTGACGCGCTGGGTATGAAGTTCCGGGAGTTGAAGCTTCGGAAGAATCCCGATTGCCCGGTTTGCGGAGCCCATCCGACGATTACCAAGTTGATCGACTACGAGCAGTTCTGCGGAATTCGTGGGGAGGAGCACACACCTGTTATGATTGGCGTTCCGGAAATCGGGCCGCGTGAAGTCAAGAAGATGATCGACGAAAACCAACCCTTCGTTCTGATCGACGTGCGTGAACCGCACGAGTTCCAGATTTGCCGCATTCCTGGCTCCACGCTGATCCCTCTCGGTGAGATTCCTAATAGAATGCACGAACTGGATTCGGCGAGTGAAATCGTCGTCCACTGCCGCTCCGGTCAACGCAGCGCCAGGGCCGTGGAATTCTTGATGAAAGCCGGCTTCCAGAAGATTCACAACTTGAAGGGAGGCATTCTCGCCTGGTCTGACCAAGTTGACCCGAGCCTGCCGAAATACTGATGGTCGATTCCAAAGAGTTGTTAACTCCCGACATGTCACTCAGGTCGCGGTGCCGTAGTTCCTCTTTGAGCCTCCGCTGTATCTGTACGTAGCCTGGGCTCCTTACGGCTTCGACCGTAAGGCGCGCCAGGGGCAAATCCAAGATCATCCCAGAGTCATTCCGAGAACATTCGTTGTCGTCGCTACGACTTCGAATCTCAGTACACCAAATTCACTGTGGAGAGGATATTCAATGTCGAACATTTTCCAGGATAATTCGTTCAGCATCGGGAAAACCCCGCTCATCAAGCTCAACCGCGTCGTTAACGGAAGCAAGGCTACCGTCCTGGCCAAGATCGAGGGGCGCGGCCCCGGCTATTCGGTGAAGGACCGGATCGGCGCGGCGATGATTTGGGACGCCGAGAAACGCGGCGTCCTGACGCCCGAGAAGGAGATCATCGAGCCTACCAGCGGCAATACGGGCATCGCGCTGGCCTTCGTTGCGGCCGCGCGCGGCTACAAGATAACGCTGGTCATGCCTGAGACTATGTCGCTCGAGCGCCGTCGAGTGGTGGCGGCCTTGGGCGCCACCCTGATCCTTACACCCGGGCCTGGAGGAATGCCGGGTGCAATCAAGAAGGCGCAGGAGATTTATGAGTCCGACACCAATCACTATTTCTTGCCCCAGCAATTTGACAATCCTGCAAACCCTGACATCCACGAGAAAACTACCGGCCCCGAGATTTGGAATGACACCGATGGCGCCATTGACGTGCTGGTGTCCGGTGTCGGCACTGGCGGCACGATCACCGGCGTTTCGCGCTTCATCAAGAAGACCCAAGGGAAACAGATCTTGTCAGTGGCGGTCGAGCCTACGGCCAGCCCCGTCCTGACTCAGACCATGTCGGGTCAGCCTCTGAAGCCTGGGCCCCACAAGATCCAAGGCCTGGGGGCTGGTTTTGTTCCCAAAGTCCTCGACTTGTCGCTGGTCGACCGTGTCGAGCAGGTAACGAATGAAGAGGCCGTCGAGTTCGCCCGCCGCTTGTCCAAGGAAGAGGGTATCCTGAGTGGTATCTCTTGCGGCGCCGCTGCCGCAGTGGCCGTTCGCTTGGCCAAGCAACCGGAGTTTGCCGGAAAGACAATCGTAACTGTCTTGCCGGATTCCGGTGAGCGGTATTTGTCGACGGTGCTTTTTGAGGGCATCGGGTAGGACTCTGAGATCGGGTGATCGTGGCATCGGATGATCGGGAGATCGGGTGATCGTGTGAACAGGTAAATGGTCCACTCGAGCGCTGATCTTCTTCGCTCGTCGACCCGTGAGTTCTAGGGGGATGAGATCATTGTCACGCGCACCTAACAACTCGGATGTTCACCCGATCACCCGATCACCGGATCTCCCGATCATTCGATCTCCCGATCACCCGATCCTTTCGACTTTCGACTCTCGACTGGGAAAGGCCCGCACATGAATCAAAAACGTCTGGACGACCTTGCAAGTGAGTTCAAGACAGCGCTCGACGCGCAGCTTTCCGGCGATTATGGGTGCGAGTTCCGGTTGCCCAACCGGGAAGCCGCGGCGCAGATCTGCCGGCACTACCTCGGGCTGCTTTTCCCGGTTTTTTATCGGGGGAAGGGCTCGAAGCGGGAAGGCGCGCCGGCGGAGCCCCGGCTTTATCTGGCTGAGATCGAGACGCTGCTGCGTGAGCAATTGTGCTCTGCCATGCGCTTCGATCGGCGCCGCCAGGGGGATGATTCGCCTGGCGACATCGAGGATCGCGCCGAGGAATTGACCGAAGAGTTGTTTGCGCAGTTACCGGATCTGGCCACTTTGCTGGCTTCGGATATTGAAGCGGCTTTCCGGAACGATCCGGCGGCCGCCAGCCACGAGGAGATTCTGCTCAGCTACCCGGGCGTGGAAGCTATTACCGTGCAGCGACTGGCTCACCGCCTCTACCTGATGGGAGTGCCGTTCCTTCCCCGCATGATGACTGAAGTGGCGCACAGCCACACCGGGATCGACATCAATCCCGGCGCTACGATCGGCGAGTCGTTTTTCATCGATCACGGAACCGGCGTGGTGATCGGCGAAACCGCCACCATCGGCAAGCAGGTGACTCTTTACCACGGCGTTACGCTCGGAGCCTTTAATCCATTGCGGAAGGATGAAGAAGGCCAATTACGCCGCGGGCACGAGAATAAGCGGCACCCGGACCTCGAAGACAACGTCACCGTTTATCCCAACGCCACGATCTTGGGGGGACATACCCGCGTTGGCCATCATAGCGTCATTGGCGGCAACGTCTGGCTTACACATTCCGTAGCGCCCTATAGCAAGGTGACGCTCAAAGACCCCGAACTGGTCATCTACAACGGGGTGCCCGGTGTATTCGTCGGGGATTTCTCAATCTGAAGGTCCCCCTCGATTTGTGATGAAGATGCCCTCTCCCCCTTGGGGGAGAGGGTAGCCCGCGACGGCGCTCTCACCAGCCGGTGCGGGTCGGGTGAGGGGGTTGTGGTTTGCTATCCCCAAAGCGGTCGCTCATGCCCGCCGGCTGAAGTGCACCCGGAAACCATGAAATGTCATTCCGAGCGAATCCAGGAATCTTGCTCTGCGTCGGGCAGACCGGCCCAGAAAGGCCAGTGCGAGA
>CAWIUZ010000305.1:0-39481 GCA_963838915.1 uncultured Acidobacteriota bacterium | reverse complement strand
CGAAAAATGCCGGCCAATAATTTCCTCGGGGCGGTATCCCTTGATACGCTCCGCCCCCTGATTCCAGGTCAGGATGTAGCCGTTGGGGTCCAGCATGAAAATGGCGTAGTCCTTGACGTTTTCGACCACCAGTCGAAACCTGTCCTCGCTTTCCTTGAGCGCCGCCTCGGCCTTTTTGCGATCCGTGATATCGCGATTGATTTCCAGGATAGCCTGTGGTTCTCCGCGCTCGTTCGACTGCACCACCTGGCGGCTGTCGACAATGATCCGCCCGCCATCGCGGCGCGTATGGACGAGTTCCCCCTCCCACCAGCCCCGCTTCACCTTGCGCTCGACTGCTTCGAAGGGCTCGGGAAAGATCGTCTGTAGAAGCGAATGAGTGACCTTCCCGGCCGCTTCTTCCCTGGTCCATCCATAAGTGAGCTCTGCGCCTCGATTCCAATAGGTAATCACACTGTCGAGGTCACGGACGATAATCGCATCATGAGCCAGCTCGAGAATCTGGGACTGCTCGTTCGGCGTTCCGCTCACACCCGGTTCTTCGACAGCTTGTTGAGGACTCTGTACCTGCGACCGGAGAAGGTCCCCCATCTGCTTAAGTTCTGTGATATCGGCCACGAAGATTGCGAGCCCGCCTTCACGGGGATAGACCCGCTGCTCAGTCCATCGGTTAAAACGAGGATAGTAGAATTCGAAACTGGAAGGGGTTTGTTGCTCGAGGGCACGATGGAGCTCGTCAAATAAGTGGCTACCGACCAGGTCAGGAAACATCTCCCAAACGTTTTTGCCCACTAACTCGGAAATCTCTTTGCCGGCCATTCGGGCCAGGCTGGGGTTTGCGCAGGTCAATCGCCACTCGCGATCAAGCAGCGCAAACCCTTCACTCATTCCGGCTAAGATGGTCGTTTCGAGCAGATGCTCTGGTAGTTGCGAAGAGTAGTCGATCGTTCGGTTTCCTCTGCGGGCGCTGCACATGGGTTCACACGCCAAAGGCCGACCCGCTGGTCGCCCTTGCTATGCCCAAGTGGTCCGGCAGGGTGTTGACAGCCTGAAGAGGCGTCGAACGGACCCACGAACGGCACGGACAAAATGTTACTATTCTCCAACGCGCGCTGTCAAATCGCGGCGGTTTCCTGACTCGACTCGTAGCGCCGACCTTTAGAGCCTCCCCTGAGCGGAGCGAAGGGTCGGCAGATGCTGGCCTAAAGGCCAGCGCTGCGCCAAAATCAGGACACTACCTCAAATCGCGGTGTCAGGAGGTTAGACGCAGGTCATTCCCGCGAAAGCGGGAATCCAAGCCGTAGGCGGCGGGTTTGCGAAGATTTGTGCGATGGCTCCCGCTCTCGCCGGAATGGCCTGCCCGTTCGGACGGCTCGAGATTAGCGGACCCTGTCGTGAGGGCCGCTTAACTCACCTAACAGCCTGCGGAAAAATCCCATCTGTCATGCTGAGCGCCCATCGGGCTTCTTCAGCAACCTGCTACTGGCGGGTGTCGGTCTTGTTCTGAACTTTTTGAGCGCCTTTCTTCACTTTCTTTGCGGACTTATTGACGCCTTTCTTGACCGTCCTCTTACCTTCACGGGCACTCTTCTTCGCGGCGCGTCCGGAAGATTTTGCGGCATCCTTCATGTCCTGCTTGGGACTGGACGCGCTGTCGTTCTGCGCACCGAACCCAACCAGCAGTGTCGTACCGCAGAAAACCGCCAGCGACAGAATTGTTAGTAGATACTTCTTCATAAGTTGACCCCTCCCCGTGGCTGCGATGGTCCGTGACCGGCGGTGCCAGGGTTTGGCAGCCGCCGGTCCCGGGGCGCGGGCGTTACGCCCGCACTGGCGGCCAGAGCAATAGGCAACAGCCGCCAGCCACGAATGTTCAGGCCTATCGGGTCGCGTGTTCGTGCCGGCGAGAGGCATCCTCAGTTTCGAAAACGGTCTGTGTCCACGCGTCGAGCTGCCGTTGCGCCTCCTCTTTCTTGATTCCGTAGCGCTCTTGCAACCTCCCGACAAACTTGTCCTTGCTGCCGGCGATTACCTCCAAGTCATCATCGGTAAGTTTGCCCCACTGCTGCTTGACGGAGCCTTTCATCTGAGTCCACTTTCCTTGAATCTGGTCCCAATTCATATCGGAACAACCTCCTTGTCAAATTTAACCCACAGCTATCAGCAAACGGTCCCGTGTTGACTCAAGACCGGCGCCTGATGTCATCCTCGCCGAGCCGAGCGTCGGGGCTGCCGCTCACGGGCATATCCCGCGGTAACGGTCTGTTGCTGGTGGCGAAGTCAGCACTCGCCTCTCCGGTCGAGCCGATCTCTTCAGCGCCCGTATCGGCAAGTATCCGCTTGGCGCGCTTGGTCCATTCCGAATCGTCGCAATGAACCGAAAGCAATGTGCCCCCCTTCTTGACGCGCCCCTCGTAGCGTTTGGCCTCATATTCCGGGATCCCCAGGCCCACTAACGCCCCGGCAATACCGCCCACAGCGCCCACGGCGCCCAGGCCGGCGAGCGCCGCCACAATAGGCCCGGCCGCGAGAAATGGTCCAATGCCGGGGATGGCGATGGTCCCGATTCCGGCCAGCCAGCCCAGCACTCCTCCGATCACCGCGCCTGTACCGGCTCCCGCCGCCGCACCTTCCGGCGCTTTGGTGCTCTTTGCGTGACTGAAATCCTTGGTCCCCAGGTTTTCCTGGACGAGCACGGAAATATCCGTGTTGCGGAATCCCGCCGCTCTTAGTGAATTAAGGCCTAGTTCAAGGTCAATCTGCCTCGGGTAAATCCCCAGAACGGCCGTGTTTGTGCCTGCCATTTCTTCACTCTCCTTTCACGCCTGGATTGCATCCCACTTACCGGCCGCACAGGAAGCCGGCCACACTCGAAGCTTAGTGCTTCAGGTGTGAGCCCTCAATCGGGTACTTTCTGTGGATGCGGGAAGAAGATGCTGTAAGGATTCCCGGCGCCGCGATGGAGGAGCTCGACGGGACAGCCCTTGACGGGGGCTTCGAGCTCTAATGGGGCGAGCTAGCAATGCCCAGGCCAACGGCCCATGGGCACTAAGCTAAGCGTGCCGCCGCCTGCGAAATGCTTCGCGCCGCTACTCTCGCAGGCCCGGAGGGCCGAAAGACTGTGGCCCACGGCGAAAGCCGTGGGATGGCCGTGTTGATTAACGATCAAGCCCGCATCAGCGGGCGACAGAATTCCGCGCTCCGTCCAATATTTCTGTCGCCCCTACGGGGCTTGCTCATGACGCTTATGCTTTATCCCATGGCTTTGCCATGGGCCACATTCTGCCGCCCGTCGGCTGACGGGCTCCGATGGTCGTGGCGATCTTAGGTTAACGCCGATGGGCCGTGGGCCTGGGCTTTGTCAGACCGCCGCTTTTGGGGATTAAGAACGTCGCCGGCACACTAGCGGGGCTCTCGAGACACCGTCGAATCGCCCGGCTTGCTTCACGAATTACTGGGACAGGACGCTACATTTGTACAACTTGGTTTCGAATCGCGTAGCGGACTAATTCCGTAAGGTGGTGCAGATCGAGTTTGCGCATAATATTGCTGCGATGGGTTTCCGCGGTTTTGACCGTGATATCAAGCGCTGCGGCCACTTCCTTCGTGCTTTTTCCTTCCGCGAGGAGTTGCAGAATCTGGCGCTCACGTGGACTTAACGGGTCCTTCGGCGAGACATCGTGCTTCGTCGCAATCGCGGAAGATCCACGAAGCATCCTGGAGACCTGTGAACTCAAGAACCCGTGGTGGCGCCGCACGGCATCGACGGCGGCCAGCAACTCGCTGCCCGCGTCGGACTTCAGCATGTACCCGCGGGCTCCGGCTTCCAACACCTGCCTCATCACGAGCTCTGAATCCTGCACTGTGAGAACCAGAACCTCAGTCTGCGGCCACATCTTGCGAACGCGACGGGTCACCTCGAGTCCGTTAAGCTCCGGCATATTGAGGTCCAGAATCAGTATGTCAGGTTTTAGCTCATTGACCTTCTCGAGGGTTTCCCGGCCGTCGGTTGCCTCCCCGCAAACCTGCCAATCCGTGTGCACGGCAAGCAATGACCGGATACCCCTCCGCACCAGGGAATGGTCGTCTGCCAGCAATATTCGGAGACCGTTCATGGGAAAACCCTCAAGAGCGTGGAGATGAGCAAAGACCAGAGGTCTCGCAACATTCTGACTCGGGACCTTTGATTCCTGGCCCCGGGCCCGCTCTATTCACTCGTCCTGGTTCTTCACGGCTCGATCACCCGATTGCGAACCGCGTACAGCACAAGCTCGGACAGGGAATCCAAGCCGAGTTTGCGCATGAGGGCAGCTCGGTAGGTTTCCGCAGTCTTAACAGTTATTCCAAGCAAATTACCCACTTCCTTATTACTTTTTCCCTCCGCGAGCAGTTGCAGGACCTCTCGTTCCCGCGCGGTGAGGGGATACGGAAACTCTGCCGTGGGGGAAGTTTCAGACAGCAGCTTGAGATAGCCCTCCAAAACCATTCTTGCCACTCGAGAATTGAAGAAGGGCCGCCGTTGATACACCGAGCGGACGGCGACCACCAAATCCCTGTCCGCATCCGACTTGGACATGTACCCCAGCGCGCCGGCGCCGAGCAAGGTGCGGGCCAACTGCTCGGAATCGTAAGCAGTGAGTACCAACACTTCTGTGTTGGTGAGCGTCTTCCGGATGCGGCGGGTGACTTCCAGGCCATTCATACCCGGCATGCTGAAATCGAGAATTACAACATCAGGCGCCAGCCTCGAAGCCTCCTTCACCGCTTCACGTCCATCCCTTGCCTCTCCGCATACCTCGAAGTCACCTTCTGCCTCAAGCAGCCCGCGCAGTCCAGTGCGAACCACGTCATGATCGTCCGCAATCAGGATTCGGATGCGCGACCCTTCAACTGGACGATTCTCTCTGGTAAACATTTTAGATCTCCCTCGCACTTTCGATCCGGTTTGCTTCCGTCGCTTTCGCATGCAGTCCCCTCGCCGGCCGCGAGCGGATATCCTTCCGACCTTTCAATTAGCGGCGTAGCAATTTCGGAGCCACCCGGGAAACGGTTGTAACCCATTGAGCCGTTTAAGGATTCACAGATTGACAGAGATTTTGGTAGGCGCGGCCACAGAAGAATTTTCAGAGTACTGCGGCGAAGAAATTACACTCGGCCGAAGGAAACTCCTGACATTCCGGTCAGTACTTCTCAGAACTTCTTGTGCATCTTTACCTGGAGCGAATAACCCTGGTTCTGGGTGGCTACGGCGCTCACGGCATATCTCTTTGTAATCTGATACTCGACTTGGACAACGTCCCCCTGAGTCGTTGTGAGGTCCGTGGTAAATGTGAAAAACAAGTTCTTGGTCACACGTTGCTGTATTCCGAGCGTTGCACCCGGGTTGCTCTGGTTCCCGCCGATCCCCGGGTCAATGGTCAGCGAGGAGATTCCGGCCAGCTTTCCTAAACGGTTGCTGACCTGACCCGCCACCTGGCCGGCCACGACGGATTGCGGGGTGCTGGGATTGGCGGCAGACGCCTCGGTGGTCTGGCCTGTGAAAAGCAGGCTGATGATGTCGACCGAAGCAAGCGGGGGATCGGAGGTGTAAGTGGTGCGCAAGCGGTCGAGGGGACCCACCAGGTTTACCGTAATATTGAACTGCTGGACCGTTGTCGTCACTGCGATGTTCAGCACCGGCTCAGTGCTGACAGGGTTTGCGAACTGGATAGTTCCATGTTCCACCTGGAAGCGCAGGTTGTTGAAGAACAGCTCACCGCCCGATATCTCGGTACGGCCCAGAATCACCGGATCCGCCAAGGTTCCAACCACACGAAGGTTGGCCGAACCCTCGACGCTCACCTGGTTGCTGGCCAGCGACATCTCCTGAGACGACTTCACCGCCACGTTCATTTTGACATTCTGCAGGAATCCCGCACTGGGCGGCGCAGAGTTCCCCGAGAACTGATTGGCAAAGGTGGTGAGATCGAAGTCCGGGGTGAAGGAGAGACGATCGACAAGAACCTGACCGTTGAGCGTTGCCGCGTCAGGCGTTCCAGCCAGATTCAAGTCGCTCTTGAGCAGCGCCCGGACCCCGTCCGGATAACGCAGCCGAACGTCGGAAGCCGACAGGCTGACATCGAATTTAACCGCGGGCTGAAATGCCGCAAAGCCCTTGGCTGTGACCTGACCGCCTCCTGTAACAGCAGAGAAGGACTTGATGTTAACTTGGCCGCCCTGAATGTCGAATTCGGCATTGACCTTGTCGGCCCCGAGCGGCGCGCCGGCGGCTTGAAAAGCTGCATCGGTGACGCGCACCTGGCCTCGTAGATCGGGGTGGGAAAGCGCCCCCTCAGCATTAAGGTTAAGCTTGAGCTGGCCCGAGCTACCCAACTGAGAATTCAGCATTTGGATCAGGTGAAGGTCAACATCGCCGCTGGCCGCAGCGCGCAAATTCCCTTCCCCGCCCACCGGAACAGTTGCTTCAAGGCTCAGGTCGGTCCCTGTCCCTTTCAGTTCTGTCCGCTGGAGAGTCAAGGTGCGTCCCCGGTAGTCGATTCGAATGGGCGCGGCGTTGGCAATCTGGACGGATTGGTAACTGAGGTGGAATGTCGGAACGTTGATCTGTCCTGCGAGTTGCCCCGGCTGCTTCAAAGGACCTTTCAGCGAACCGTGAATCTCGGTTTCGCCCTGGATACCAGCGTTCGAAAGATAAGCGGCTAGCAGCGGGCCGAGTTGCACCGCGCCCGTGTCGATGTTTGCAGTAGTGTCATAGTCGGAATTCAGATTCACACTACCCTCGGCTCGGATATGGGCGCCTGCGGCGCTCGAATCGACCGAGAAACTAGCCCGCTCTCCCGCAATGCTCGCCTGCACCTTCAGGCCGTCCAACTTCTGCTGCTGGAACTCCAGGCTCGGCGCTTCCACAGTTGCTTCAAAGCCAGGCTGCTTGAGCGTGCCCCGCCCTTGGCCGGATACCTTCACCAAGCCGGTTATTCCCAGATCTCGTGCTTGAACGGGCTGGAGCTTGTCGAGGCGAATGGCAGGGAAATCAACTTGCGCATCGTAGGTTTGGTCCTTGGTGGAGTACGTGAGCTCGACATTCCCGGAGCCGGCGCTCGTGTCGAGCTTCAACGTCGAGTGGATGCTGTTATTGGCGGCATCAAACTTTATACCGCAGTCCTGAATCGGCTGGTCCCAGGCGCGCGCTTGAGTCAATCGCACACTTCCTTGTCCTTCCGGATTCGCTTCGGAACCCCGTAGGGAAACATTCGCGGAGAGATTTCCGCTGACCGGGTATTCGAGGCCGGCAAGATGCTCGACTTCCGTCAACGACACGTCACTGGCTGTCATCTTGAGTTGGATGGGGCTTTGAGGCGTGTAAGACCAGTTGTTCAAGCCCACTGCCGCGTCAAGCTGGATTCTGCCTTGCGTGCCGATCTGGACCTGGGCATGGTGCAGCGCTACCCCGGACGGGCTCGCCTCAATATTGGTTCGCAACACCGGAACGGCGGTGTTCTGATACCGAAGGTTCGCACCGGAAAGATTTCCCGTCGCCTGCAACCGCTCGAGCGGACCGTGTGCGGAAAAGTCGGCAGTGAGGTTACCGCTGGCGGGGTAATGCAAGTTAGCGAGATGCTCCAATTCGACCAGTGGTACGTTATTGGCCGTCACCCGGGCATTGATCGGGCTTTGGGGTGTGTACAACCAGTTTTTCAGACCCACCGCTGCGTCGAGCTGCACGCGCCCCTGAGCGCCGATCTTGAGCTCACCCTGATGCAAGGCCGCCCCGGACGGGCCGAGTTCGATGTTGGCTCGGAGAGCCGGTAGAGTGCTTCCCTGATAGCGGAGATTCGCACCCGAAACGCTTCCTGCCAGGCGTATTTGTTGTAACGTTCCCAGCGCCTGGCCGCTGAACGATGCGGATCCTCCGAGGCCCAGCAGGTGCGGCGGTGGCGAAGATGGCGTCGCTTTACTGGCGTTCCGGAGGGCAAGTATGAGCCGGTCAATCTCGCTTAGATCGCTCGCGTCGACCTGAATGCCCAGGCTTGAGTTCTTACCCACACTCCCGTTTAGATTCACAGTGGTGTGCAGCGTGTGGAGTGAACTCTGGCGCAACGTGAGAATCCCGCGAGGTCCGTTGTAGCTCAAGTGCACCGCTCCGTCCAATGGAAGGTCGTCGCGGGAGCCTCCCGGCATGGTCGCAACGGGTGTGGCAGCGGCAATGGTGAGATCCGACTTAGCCTCGAGATCCTCGAGGCTGCCGCGCCACCCTGCCTCAGCGGTGCCATCCAGTCGACCCGTGATTCGCAGCGGAGGTTTGCTCGAGAGCGCATTGGTTGCATCTCGAAATGAGAGACCGCTCAGCTTCGCCTCGACGTGTGCCACCGGAGTGCCGGCCAGATCCTTCAAGGACAGCCGGGCCGTGACGTGGCCGCCCAGAATGTTCGCCTGCATTTGACGAACTTCGAAATCACCCTGGTTGAGGCGGTACTCTGCCTGGAGAGCCTGCACGGCGGCGCGGACCTGCGGGTTTTCGACTGCCAGCGACGGACTGCTGAGCTCACCTTCGACTGCCAGGTTGTTCATCAGCGGCTGGCCGGCCTGGTTTTGGTAATGGACTTTGCCGCGCATCGAGACTACGCCTGCGGGCAGAGTATTGTTCCTTAGGATCTTCCTGAACTCGCCTGTGGCGAGAGACACATCGTAAGTGGCGTCAACGGTCGGGTTCGAATAATTCTGTAGACGCGCCTGGGCGCTTATTCGAGACGTGCCACTCGCAATTTGCAGGGACTTCAATGTCAGGCCTGAAGGCGCTGCCCCGAACGTCGCCTCGAGGTCGTGTTCGAACGGATTGTAAGCGCCATAACGAAAACGGCCCTCCCGGTAGCTCAGGCTGCCGTCATACTCAGACTTGGAGGCGTCGAACGTAGATTGCACGCGAAGGTCGCGAAGTTCGGCCTGAAGCGGCGTCTCGGAATCGTTGTAGTAGATCTCGCCGTGGTTGAGCGCCACGTGGCGGATCGCCAGATCGAAAACGCTCATGGGCTTGCTTCCGGCGGGCGCGGGAGGTATCGCCGGAAGATTATCATGCCCATGACCGTTCACGGAAAAATGAACCACAGGGTGATCCACGATGACCTCTTCGAGCCTCAGTTCTCTGCGGCGAAGGGAGGCCAGACTCAATTCCACCGCGAGGTGGTCAGCCCACAGCAGGGGTTCGCGCGGATTCGACCCGGTGCCCTGGATAGCGACGCGGTATAAGTCAGCCCGGGCTTTCGCGAAGTTCAACGTGAAGTCGCCGATCTCAACCCGTCCTCCAGTTGCCCGCTGAGCGCGTTCCACAATAGTGGCGAGTAGGTAGCGGTGAAACGCGCGGCTGCGCACCACGAGCACGCCCGCGAAGTAGAGTGCTACCACAGCAAGAAGCGCTATCAATCCGATGTGTAAAATACGCCTGGATTTCATGACCCGTTTCCTTGGAGGTGTCCGGAACGAGCGCCGAAGGGGCGAAAGAGCATAGCCCGGGGCCAAGCCCGATAGGTGTTGACCGAAGGGCTCAGTTCGCGCTTCGTAAGCACTCACTGGCCACTGCCAGAGGCCCGGAGGGCCGACAGAGAGTAGCCCACGGCGTGAGCCGTGGGATAGAGGAGCAACCCTGAACTGCCTCAGCCCCGGAGGGGCGACAGATACTCCACCACCCTCACTGTCGCCCCTTCCGGGGCTGTGATTGTCGCCGTGCGACCTCGTCCCACGGCTTACGCCGTGGGCTACTTTCTGCCGCCGCTCCGCGGCTCAGAAGCTGTGAATCAACCGCTTGTCATCCTGAGCGAAGCGGAGGATCTGCATTGATCCCCTTGAAAATAGGCAAATGCAGATTCCTCCCTCCGCTCTCGAACATCACGTCATTCCCGCGAAGGCGGGAATCCATCGTGTTCCACACCGACAATGGGCCCCCACTTTCGCAGGGGCGACGACATCTTCATGAACCGCAAAGGTGGCGCAGACATACAAGTCAATGTCTGCGCTACCCCACGTTTCGCACCACTAAAACGACTGCCCGAGCGTAATGAAATACTGTGTCGCATCTAATCCTGGCACAGGATTAAGGTTTCGCCCAATATCGAACCGCACGGGGCCCACCGGCGTCTGGATGCGCAGGCCAAAGCCGACCGTGTTACTGTAGTTTTGAACGAAACCCCTGAAGCTGATGTTATTATAAACATTACCGCCATCATAGAAGATAACTCCCCCGAGATTATTCAGTATCGAAATCCCGAGATTATTTGCAAAGGGAATGGGGAAGCGGCCCTCAGTATTCCAGATCGCCAGTTCCCGGCCCCCCGTTGGAACCTTGATCTCCGTCGTGCAGGAGGCCTGGTCGTTGGGGGTGGTGCACAACTCTGCGGGTTGCTGCGGTCCGGCGCCATTTAACGGGAAGCCACGCAAGCTGTCGGCTCCCCCGGAGAAGAATTTTTCGCTGAGCGGCACGTGGCTCCCGTCGAATGACTTCACCATCCCAAGGCGAAAGTTATTGGCCCACACCATCCAGGGTTTGAACTGGCGATAGAAGGCAGTCTGGCCGAAGAATCGCACAAGGTTATCGGTGGATCCTATAGCGGTCGGAGTGATTCCGAAGTCCAGCGTCTGGAAAACACCTTTATGGGCATCGAGCGGCTTGTCACGGGAGTCGTGTACAAAGGAGGTGGAAAGCCTGGATATCTTGATGTTGGTATCTTCAGGTGGGACGAAGTCCAGTATCTGCAGATCAGTGAGCGTTGTGCGTTCATAGGAGTAGCGAAAATGCACCCGCATCGTCTTGGCGGCATTGAGCGTCCTCTGGAGATCGAAGGACGCCGACCCCAGGCGAGCGGTAAACAACGGGTTCATAGTGCTGCGCTCGGCCGAAAAACCCCACACGGCGCTCCAGTTGACAGCGGGAAACTGGGGGTCGGTATAAGTGAAGGAGAGTTTCTGGTCAAGCCGCGACACCAGCGTGGAAACAGATGCCGTCTCTGCGCGTCCGAGCAGATTGAGCCGGCTATATTCCACCGATCCCATCGGGCTGAGAATGTACGGCTCGTGGGTCGTGAAAGACTTCGGCAACCCGATGGTGGGCAGGCCGGGTAGAGCGATGATCCCGGAGCTTAGCCCGCCCTGCCGCGAGGTCGACTCAAACCCCAACCCGTAACTAAAAGAATTGCGTTTCGCCTCATGGACTTTGACCAGCACTTCCTCCTGCGTCTGTTCCGTGATCGGCCTGCGTGGTGTGACTTCGGCCCAGTCAAAGACTCCGAAGTTGTACAGTTTCCCCTCGGACTCCAACAGTTGACCTTCGCTGACGGGCCCACCGGGTTTGACGGTGGTGTTCCGCTCGAGAAACGAACGCCGCGTGTGCGGCCCGCCGAGATAGGCTACGTCGCCGATGTGCACTTCCGGCCCTTCGTCAATGAGGTAGGTCACCGTCACGCGATGAGGACTATCCGCGGCAGGTTTGACGGCCGACTTGAAACTGACGTTCACGTAGCCCAGGTTCAGGTAGGTGGCGACGATGGAATTTCGGTCCTCGTTCAGACGGGAGGGTGAATAAGGCTGGCCGATTTTCAGCTGCAAACCATGGGGAGCAAGCTTCGCAAGGGGCTGCGTCTTGTTCCCTTGCATCTCGAAGGAACTCACCAGGGTCTGCGGGCCTTCGGTAATGTGAAAAGTCACATAAACGTCGGGCTCGCGGTCGACGACATCAGGATCGACCCTGACGTCCGTGAATCCCGCATTTTGATAAAACGCCTTCAGATTCGCGGTGCTCTTCTCGAGCAAATCCTGGCTGAACTTGCCACGCGAAAGGAAGCGCGCCTTCTCGACCACCACTTGACCGATAAGATCCTTGTCCTTGAAGTGTCCGTCATGGGCAATCCGTACGCTTACGACGCGATGCTTATTCCCTTTCTCAATCTGGTAGACAACGGATTTTGTGGTCGGCTCGTCGTGAACCTCCTGGCTCACTTTCACGTCAAAGTAGCCCTTGCTCTGAAAATAGGAGACCAGATTGAGGTGGCCTTCGTCCACCAAATCCCGGTCAAACGCGCTCTCCTGATACATAGGGATAAGTTTGCGCATCGTTCTCCCGAAGATGTGGGCGCCTACCACCCGAATGGAGACCTGGGTGCCGAGTGTCACGCGAAAAGCCAGGTCCGCCCGATTTGTTTCGGGTTCGTAGCGCGGCCGCTCGAGACGAATCTGGCTCGCCAGGTAGTTTTCCTTGCCAAGATAGTCGCGCAGGTAGCGAGCCGCAGCCTGGATGCGCTCCGGGTCGTATGCCTTGCCGCTCTTGAGGGATGCTCCCCTCAATCGGGCGTGAAGTGAACCCAGGACGCGCTCGAGGCGCATTGCCTGCTCGGGGGGAGGCCCGGTCACCGCGATCTTGCCCAGCTTGGCGTGCTTGTTCAAGTTGACGTGAAAAACCACGTTCGCCACTTTATGAGTCTCGTCGAAATTGGTTTCCGAATAGATCTTGGCCATGAAGTAGCCGTGTGTGGCGAAGAATCCCTCAAGCGCCGGCTCCGCAGCCTTCACTCGGTTCTCTTCGTACGGTTCTTCGGCAGGGTAATCGGCAACCTGGAGCAGTTGACCATAATTGAACGTGCGGGAGGCGCCGGGAAAGCTGATTGAACCTATGTAGAACGTGGGTTCCAATACGAAGACCACCCGCAAACCGGCGGCTTCGGGCTTGACCAGCACGTTCACCGTGGTGAATTGTCTGGTCTTTCCGAGCGCGGCCACGCTCGCCTTCACTTTTTCCTGGGAATAAGGCTGCTCGGCTTTTTGCACCACCAAGGGGCGCAAGGCTTCGACGTCCGTCGCGGGCTTTGATATCAAATCGACGACGGCAACTTTCTGGCCTTCGTAGATGACCTGCTGTTGCACGGTCAGCTCCTGCGCCTCGCTCGGGACGGCGGGGTAGGCCAGGCTAAACAGCGCCGCCAGGATGAGGCAAGCCGTCCCTGAGCGAAGATCAAACCCCAGCGTCATCAATTCCTCCGTCAGTCGGCGTCCGCACATCTTGTTGGGCTGAACTCCGGTACGTCCTCGGCCGCCATGTTTCAGACCGGAGCTTATCGAGCTGACTGTTGACTTCCGCTCCCACCAGGATGATCAGGCTGACGATGTAGATCCAAACCATGAGGATCATGAGCCCACCCAAGGCTCCGTAGGTTTTGCTGTAGCTTCCCACGTAATGGACGTAGGCGTCGAAGCCCTTTTGCGCCAGCAGCCACGCCAATATCACAAAGAGACTGCCGGGCGTCATCCAGCGCCAAGGCCGCTTCAGGTTGGGGAGCGCGTAGTCTGTGATAGCGGCGGCCAGCCCTATCAGGAGGAAGGTGATCAGCCATCGACCGACGTCCCACAAGGGGCTCAGGGAAACAACCCGTCCGGCGCGAACCGCCAGCCAGACTCCTACCCAATGACCAATGCTAAAAACTCCGAACGCCGCGATTACGAGAAACGAGAGGACGACCAGCAGTAGCAAGGAGAGGCCGCGCCTCTTCCAGTAGCTGCGCGTTTCACGCACTTCGTAAGCGGCGTTTAACGAATCAATCAGACTCATAATACCAGTGGAGGCGCTCCAGGCGGTGCCTAAGACTCCCAGGGAGAGGAACGGTATGCGGCCCCGCGTAAGCCCCAGCACAGCGAGTAGAACCCATTTTTGGGCGTCGGGGGGCAGATAACGTACCACCCAATTGAGAATTCCATTCCAAAAGCCAGTAAAAGGCAGGAAGCCGACGAGCGCCGCAAGGAAAATGAAAAATGGAAAGAGCGCGGCGACAAAGTAGTACGACATCTCTGCCGCCCACCCCGTGCAGTTGTTGGCGTCGATTTCTCTCCAAACTCGACGGCAGAGTTCACCTATTGGAACGCTAACTCCGGCGCCCGGCGCAGCTTTCCGATTGACGACCCAACCCATCGAGGGTGCACCTGATTCAAGCCCTGGCAAATAATTGGATGCATCTGGGTGACAAATGAGGGCAGTAGACGGGGGTTCCCCGGGGTTGTGCACGTAACAAAGCCTACCGCATGCGGTGGAGGGCAGAAATCTGACCAGCGGGCTCGAAGCGCGTTCTCTTTGTAGCTGCGGATTGCCCGCTCGAGATCCGCGAGGCCAAAGGTATCGAGCGGTCGTTAACCCGCTTCAGCACCGAACACAACCGGAGGGTAGCCGCATCCAGGGTTGAGCGAGGGATGGGCGGGCGGCGGGAATGGTGGGTCCCGACCGCCCCCTGTCTCCTGTCGACCGAAATGCGGCTGTCCGGCGGCTGCCTTAAAGTAGCTTGAATCACAGGCTGACCTGACTCATTCCCTCGGCCCGCGGATTGGCTCCGCTGACGGCTATGCCGGTGAGTTTCTTATCGGCTTCCTTCTCTTCTTGCAGAGTTTCTTCGAGCATCCGCGCGCCTTGCGTATCGTTCAACTGCTCCGCCCATTTCCGCACGGTGCCGTAAGCCGCGATTTCGTAATGTTCAACTCGTTGAGCGGCGGCGATTATTCCGGCGTCGCGCACGGCCGGGTCGTCAATGTCACCGATCGTATCCTCGGCTTCATTCAAGATACCCTTCATGCCGTCGCAGGTTTTAGACTTGGCGGACTGGCCTAAGCCCCGAAACACCTGTTCCAGTCTGCTAATGTGACCCTTGGTTTGCTCGAGGTGGTGCATGAGAGCCCTCCGCAACTCCTGGTCACTGGCCGCCTCGGCCACTTTCGGCAAGGCTTTCACGATGCGCTTTTCAGCGTCGTAAATGTCCTCCAATTCATTCAGGTAAAGCTCTTTGAGATTGACTAATTTTGCCATCAGGTATTCTCCTTCCCCCTGTCCGGGTATCGAACTGCGTTCAGACGTTTGGATGGCGCGCGATTTTGGGAGGGGTGCAAATTAAAATGGAAGCTGCACGTGAGCCAGCGCGACGACCCACAGCCATATTCGCCTTCTCGGTTCAATCATGCTTCGGTTCCTACAGACCAGTTAATGGCCACGGAGATTGCGATGCACGTCCGGCCAGAACTCTTTGAATTCCTGCCAGACGATGTCGGAGGCGAGCGCTGTGGAGCCACGATAGAGAGCGCTATGGAAGTTGGAGTACGGCGCGGGGTACCAGGCGTCCGAGACGAAACCCGCCGCGTAAGCTCCGACAATGCGCGAGTAGGCCGGCATCAGGCCCCCCGACGCGGTGTGCGAAACGAACGCGCCGCGGGCAGCGTATAAACCGCGCTTCCAGACTCCGTTCTCACCGGTAGGTCTGCGCCGCGGATCTTCGTGAGCGGCGAAAGCAACTCCCAGCGCTATTGTGTTCGCGATCACCTGCCGGGAATAACCCGAAAGTACGCGCCGCCCGTAGCCCGGAAAACCCTGGCCCCATTGCGGCGGGTTTCCGGTGGTCCACTGTGTGAAAGCCGCACCTCCGATAGGGCCCGCCAAGGCCAGAGGCGAAAAAGTAGTCTCCCGATAGAATCGAATGCGGTCCTTGATCGTAAATCGGGCAGGTTTCTTCGATTTGTCGGTGACCGGCGCAGTGGTTGGATCGGAACTGCCTTGCTGTGCCCACAAAACGCACGGAAAGAGCACAGAGAAGGTCAGCGCCAGAAACAGGCCGCCTGGAAGTTGCCCCTCGAGAACCGTCCGTTTGCGGGCATTGGCCATCAACCCTTCTTCCCGTCCAGTTCTGTACCAGAATGCGATCAACTGCTTGGTTAGTTTAACGAGCGCAATTCAAGTGGCCCTTGGAAGGGCGGGGCTTCAGCCCCGCCGTCTACGGAAGCAGGGTTGGAAGGGCCTTTAGGCCCTGAAGCCAAGCCGCTTCAGGGGCTCAAGCCCCGTAATTACCTCGCGAGATCAGCGGCGGGGCTAAAGCCCCGCCCTTCCAGTTCAAGCTGAGACACTGCCGAGTGTCCCGTCAGATGCGCAAACTGCCGCCCAGCAGAATGAAAATCAGCAGAATGATCAGGAGCAGGCCGAGCCCGCCGCTAGGGTAGTAGCCCCAACTGCGGCTGTAAGGCCACGACGGCAACGCCCCGACCACCAGGAGCAACAGCACCACCAGCAATATCGTACCGAGCATATGGAAATCTCCTCTCTCTCGCCCCCCCACCCAGAGGAACAAGCATTCAATGGTGAGTTGTGTGCTATGCAGCTCGGCCTCGGGTCGCTTCGAAATGCGCCCGGCCTCTCTCGTAACCGCGGCGGAACGGCTCTTCCACCTCCGATTCGGGATATTGCCTTTCGAGGTCCTCGATATCTTGAGCCATCTCATTGAGGACTTGATCGTATTCCTTGCCTCGCGTTCGAGCATGGAGTGCGGCCTGGAATCCCCGCCGATAGAAGATTTCATCGCGCTGGAAGGATCCCCCAGTTCCGTCGTAATGCTCCTTCTCGGGATCGCGCAAACCGATCCACCAGCGCTCTCGGGCAGCGTCAATGGTCTCGACGTCGTGCTGCCTCATCACGTCGCGTATAGACTCGGCGGCTTGATCGTCATCGGCCAGAGCTATCACTACGCTGCGGCCCTGGCGAAGAGCGTCTTCGTAAACGTAGATCTCGTCTTCGGGAAGCCCTTCGGAGAGGAACGCTTCGAGCTTTGCGCCGGCCGCGGCGCCAATTCCGGCGCCCACCACTCCCAAGAGCGCGGCGCCCAGGAAACCGCCGGCTAAAACCGGACCGACACCCGCCAGCACGACAGTCAATGCCATGCCCAGTTCCATGCCGCCGGCGGCGCCAGCGACAGCTCCGATAGTCCCAGCCAGAGCTTTCGCTACACCCGGCTGCTCGGCCGCGGTTACCGGCACCTTGGCCTGGTTCTCGGACTCCCAGGGAAGAAGCACTGAGAGCTTATCCTCCGCGAAACCCATGGAGCGCAACGTGCGAAACACCTCGCGCGCCCCTTCGCTCGAAGTAAAGACACCTGCAACTGTCTTCACGCTGCCCTCCTCCGGACTCGATCAGTTCAAATCGCCACATTTCCACATCCTGACGTTGGATGCATCGGCGGCATGGACGGTGGCAAGTTTTCTGTAACCCACTGTCGACGGCCGGATGCAGCCGCGCGCGCATCCGGCTGGTATGCAATCAGATGCGGGGAAGTAAGGCCGCCCTACTAAGGTTTCGAGCCCGTCAGCCGACGGGCGCAAGAATGTGGCCCACGGCGACAGCCGTGGGGAGAAAGCAAGTCCGACGCGCCTGAAAAGCCCCGGGAGGGGCGAAAGAGCGGTCTTGATGATCGCAGATCTTCTGTCGCCACTACGTGGCTTAGCGTGCTTTCTGTGTGCCGCGATCCCACGGCTGTCGCCGTGGGCCACATTCTCGCGCCGCTGACGCGGCTTAGCTTGGGGTCACGAGCTTATTCAAACGCCTACATTGGTCGGGTATTTCGGGCTCGGTCCAAAACGAAAAGGCAGCCTCACCGCCACCTCGAACATGAGCAGGTGTGTGCAATTGGGGCGGCAGGCTGCCTCTTTGTGGAAGGACTAAGGTGTTTTTACCTTTGTCCGCTGGATTGACCTTGGCCGCCGGATTGACTGCCTTGGCCGGAGCCCCGTCGGTGCGCATTTTCCTGGTGCTCACGCCGCTCGCGTTCCGAATTGAACGTCTGACCACATTCGTTGCACTTGAACTTCTCGGATTTCTGTTCGCTTTGTTCCATTGTTCTAACCTCCAACCCTCAGATGCTCAAGGTCAGGAATGAGGGTTCAGAAAAACTGTACAGACACGCGCGAACACACGGCACTCTGCGCCCTGCGCTTGCTGAGTTCAGCGCGAACTTGTTGTCTTTGGCTCCGTCCTTCCCGTCCCCGCGGCCAAAGCTCTCAACAGAGGCGAGGCGCCGGCAGGCGCCGGCACGCCTCCGGTGAGAATCGCAGTTCTGTCTGCGTTTCCATAGAACGCTTTGTTGCCACTTTCATCGGGCTGCAGCACCGCTCCCTTCAAGTCGATTCCCGCGAACACGCCGCGGCTGCGGGAATAAGCCAGCACTTCGGCGCGCATGGCCACATCGGTGTCCGCAGCGGCGTCTCTACCGACCGGTCCGGCCGCAGCCTCAGCGCCGGCGCCAATCTGAAACTTGTCGCTGAGTTGTTTTTCCAACCCATGGCGACTGCGGAACACCAGGATGACATCTGTAGATGTAGCCCCCCACTGGAACCCAAGGCTGCCGCCGCCCATACTCAGAAACAGGGGCGCGCTCCAGTCCCCATTGGTTTCCCGGCAACTCACGACGCCTTTCCCCCAATTGCCGCCCACGAAGAAGGCGACTTTCTTTTCGCCGGGGATAATCGCTACGCACTTCGCTGACTGCATGATTTTTGCCGGGATTGCCTTATCCGGAGCGCGTTCGATCGCGCGGAGAACCTCGGCGGCGGTCGTCATCCGCCTCATGTTGTCCTCCCGCGTGGTGTCCGCTAGCGCGGGCGCCGCGAAGGCGACCGCGAAAATCACTAAGGTGATTATGTGTTTCCTCATCCTTTTCTCCTCCCTACTTTGGGTTCGAAATTGCCATTCAGCTTCCCGCCATTGGATGTCTCGCTCCAGGAAAAAGGATTCATCCCGCAACCACAACGAATCTCAGTCTGCCAACTCGAACTCGACACCAGGTTTGCAGGTGAACTCAACGGAACTAGAAGCTGTTTCAAAACCTCCTGTACCTCGATTGCAACGTGGATGGTCGACCACGCGCGAAGCCGTGCTCCGCGGAGGGGAGCAAATTGAGTAGTCCGTCGGCTGACGGATGGAACCCCCGGACCCGACCCCATACCCCGCCTTCAGCACCCCTCTCTCCGCCGACGGGGAGAGGGGAATGGGGGTGAGGGGGCGACGTTTCCGGGGGCGTTCACCCCCGGCTACTCATGTCCAGCCCCTGTGGGGCTGAGAGCTCGAGCGGCGGCTGGCGATCCTGGGCGGCATTAAGTAATCTCTCTTCTGCCGGGCGGTTTTGAAACAGCTTCTAGTGCCCCTCACGCCTGTCGCGAGGCGCGGGTCCGGCGAGTGCGCGCGGCACGGCGCGCTGCCTGCGCACGCCCTGCAGGACCCTTAGTCCGTGCCGCCTGCCGTGCGGCGCGGCGCCGGTCGGCGCTTCCCCGCCGTCGAGCACTCGCGGCCGCATGGCGCGCCAGGGCCGCACCCGAGGCCGCGTGCCGGCCTTCGCGTTTGAGCGCTCTCCTGACGGCGCGAGATCGCCGCGGCGAGGCTTTGTGCGACCGGCCGCTTTGGCCTTTCTCATATTCTCGTTCCGCCTGCGCCCGAGTCTTTTCCGAGGTCTTGCCTCTGGAGGGAGGGGCCAGCTTTACGCCTGCTCGGCGCGCCTTCGAGAGGCCGATCGCGATCGCCTGCTGTGGAGATCGAGCGCCATGCTTGCCTTGCCTCACGTGCTCCAATTCTTCGCGTACGAATTCTCCAGCCTGCGTGGAAGCGGATTTCCCTTCCCTCTCATCCTGGCGGGCTCGCTTGAGCGTTTCCTGTTCTGGCATGACTCCTCCTTCACTTCTCGTAAGGTCAAACGCATCAAAACGTCGCTCGAGACGTTTGCCGGGCGGCGACGCAGGTAGTGGTTTACCACCCCTCGTTCGATGCTTCCGCATTTGCGGTGGGGTGCAGTATCCGCCCGGAACTTTTGCCATCACAGCGGTTGGCAGCGCACACGCCGGGTGAAGCTACCTACCCGGAGAATGCCGCCCGCGTTTCGGTGTTTCTCGCAAAAAGAACCCCTCTCGTCCCCGTCCGGCATCGAAGGCGATAGTGGCGCGTCGACAAGTGAAACGAAATTGGACGCGTTACAAAAAAGGAGGAGCAAAAATGCTTTATTGGGCTCTGGTTTTCCTGGTCGTCGCGATCGTAGCGGGCTTGCTCGGCTTCGGCGCGGTTGCTTTTGCGGCTGCCGGCATTGCGAAGATATTGTTCTTTCTCTTTCTGGTCCTCTTCATCGTTAGCTTGATCATGCATGTCGGAAGGCGGGCCTAGTTGACCGCAGAGGAAGCAGGCCGCCAACATGGGCGGGCGACCTGATTCCTTCTTGTATAACTTTCGAAGCTCCCGTTCGCGTGACCGAGAAGTCGCTTTGCTTGAACGTTAGACTTTTGAATCTGACTTGCCTGCCTTGGTAACCTCGAGAGCGGAACGGGTGTTTGGATTCTTCGGAAGTGACCCCTCACCCGTCTCCGTCAGCTGACGGACTGATGACTACGCCGGCTCCGGGCCACGCCCCACGGGAGAGGGGCGTCAACGATAATTGGTTCTAGCCCTCTCCCGTGGGGAGAGGGTGGCGAGAGTAGCGAGCCGGGTGAGGGGCTTCTTCCCACACAGCCTCGCAACTTCGGAATTTGGGCTCAAACCGCACCTCCTTCCCACCGGCCAATCCAACTCCTACCCATACGGCGTTTCCCTGCCCGGCCTACCAAGTAAGCCGGATTGTGGCCATTTGGCGCCCAAGTTACGTTGCAAAGGAAGGCAAATTTCGTAGCGGAGGAGCAGCATTATGGCCAAGTATTTACCCAACGAGGCGGAATTGGTTACCGCGGCACAGGCGGGCGACCGTGAGGCCTTTGACGCGTTGATGAGTTCCTGCTACCAGCCGACTTTCCGGCTGGCAATAGGCATCGTGCGCAATCGCGAAGATGCGGAGGACGTGTTGCAGGAAGCCATGCTCAAGGCCTACTTCAATCTCAAACAATTTCAGCGAAATTCGCGCTTCTACACCTGGGTCGTCCGAATTGCAATCAACGAGGCTTTGATGAATGTTCGAAGGCGCCACGGCGAGAGACAAGTGTTGTTCGATGAGGTGGCGGAATCTGATTGTGGCGTGGTCCGCCGCGAGTGCGAGGATTGGAGTAACTACCCCGAGAAGTACTGCACCCAACGCGAACTCGGCGGGATCCTGGACGACGCGCTCACCGGCCTCAGCCCACGTTTGTGCGCAGCTTTCTACCTTCGCAACGTCGAAGAACTTTCCGTCAAGGAGACCGCCGCAAAATTGGGTTTATCCGTGAACGGAGTAAAATCACGAGTTTCTCGGGCGCGCTCGAGATTGCGAAAAAGGCTGTACCCGATCCTTCATGGCTCAGGCCACTGCCCGTGGAAATCGGCCCGGCGTCGCGGTCAGCCCCGCGGCGCCGCGGGAAGGTCCGCGCCTCCATTATTTCTGGCGGCCTGAGGGGACTTTTCCCCATAGGCGTTAACTTAAGGTGCCAGGACTTCGAGAGCCGCGGAGGGGCGCCAGAAAGTAGCCCACGGCGTGTGCCGTGGGACGGAATGTGGCGTTAATATTCACAGCCCCGGAAGGGGCGACAGATCTCGCGCGAGAGCCACTGCCGCCCCTCCGGGGCTGAGATAACCAGGCGCGGCTCCTCGGTCCCACGGCTCACGCCGTGGGCTACTCGCTGTCGGCCCTCCGGGCCTGTGCTAGCGTGAGCGAGACCTATATTGCCAGCACTTGAGGCGTTAAGTTAACGCCGATGTGGCTTTCTCCCCGGGAGGCCCGTCGAAGGCGCTAAGGGAATTGTAGGCGTGGCTATGGTCATCCTGGTTGGTATCTCCTCCAGGACATCCAAACCAGTGCTTACGTTCACGTTCAGTATCTCGGCACGTGAGCATGGTTCAACGATTCATTGGTGGGCGAGGGATGAGTTGAAGCTTACGGAATGAATTCTCGATCACGAAGGGGCGCGCTGCCGACGCATCGATAGTGTCGTCGGGCTTGTCAAGCGGCTATCATAAGGCTGCTCGAGGCTGCGGCGAATCAGAATGTGGACTGCCCCCACGGGCCGCAGAGGGAGTCCAACTGCACTTGGCTCCACGCTGCCAACTCTAAACTCTCCGGGTGTATGCCCTTGATGTCCCCCCACGCGCAACCCTTTGGATGAGCTGTGGAGCGACAAGTCCGCACTGTTCCAAATTTTGAAAACCGTGGCGGGCGCCGCGCAAAAGGCATCTGCCTTTGAATTGCGCCAGGTACGCTTCGTTCGCCTATTGGCCGATCACTACCTCAGCCCAGGGATCGCCATAAAAGCAGTAGGCTGCATAGGTGTCCTCACCCGTTTTTCTGTCGTAAGCAAGCTTCCTGACGTCGCGGAAGAACTCGGCGCAACGGACACGCTTTTTCTCTCGCAGTTGATCGTAGAAGGCTTGCGCGACCTTAGAGGCGATGGTGTCGTTGACGCCCCAAAGCGCGGCAATAATGCCGCTGGCGTCGAGCCGGATGAAGGAGTCCGCGAACCCGCCCGTTCCAAGGAGCGCCGGAGCCGGCCGGCCCACCTCGCAGGCGTTCAGGAACACCAGGGGATGAGTGCGGCGGCACGCTTCCTTAAAGCCTTCGAGCCCGCGAATCTCGCGGGCGCTGAGCGGCTTGTCATTGTCAAGAACGATGTACTGGTCGGTGCTGTCCAGCGCTTCGGGATCGCCGGCCCGAACGGTCTCACCGTGACAGATGAAATGCAGAAGCGTGGTGGCTCGAGCTTTCAGGCGGTCGTCGATGGTATCGACGTCGGGCGGCTCGATTTCCTCGCACAATGCGGCGCTGAGGCACGCCTGGAGAGTCTGGATTTCCTGGGGGGCCGACTTCAGCTCGCGATCACCGATATACTTGGGGGCGATGACGTAGGCGTCCGACAGCGTAAGGGCCTGCCGGGGCGCATCGTGGGCGCGTGTGATCCAGCGCCCGATCTGAAACAGGGCGCCGAGGGGATACTTCCAGTCTTCTTCGCCCTTCCGGTTGGGAATCATGAGTTCCCACGGGAATGTCATTTCTTCAGAAACGATGAGAATGGTCTCGAGGGGCTTCTTACCGTCGACGAGACTCCAAAACACCTCCTGAAACACGGCGGGACTGGCTTCGAAAAGATCGATCCCGGCAGCACACAGCGCAGCGACTCGCTGTCGGGGCCCAACCCCTTGGTCACGAGCCCGGCGAAGTGCGCCATTAACAATGTCGGGCGCTGTTTTCTTGAGGGTCCAATCTCCGGAAACTCCCGCTTTGTCCGTCCTTGGTTTGTACTTAGCGAGGTGCGGCGTGGAGACGAAGCAGGTGAATTGGCGATCGTCGTTGATTGCTTTGGCAATGATCCGGATAGTGAGGTCGGGCGGGCGGACGGTTAACGGAAAGCGGATGGAATTCGGGGGCAGGTCCAATTCGCCTTCGCGCTTTCCGATCAGCACCGTCACGCGCCCGGAGGGCCGCCCATTGTAGCTGAAGTACGCTGTAATCGCGCGCTGCTCCTCGGCCGGGACTTCCTTGTCCACGCTGACCTTGAATGTGGCGTTGGTCGAGCGCGGCGCGGCTGCGGTGATGGTCAGCGGCAGCGAGTCCGGGCCGACCACCGACATGCCGGGGGGCACCGCGAGAAGCACCTGAAGTTTGTATTCGTCCTTGCCGCCTTCGAGCACGATATCGGCAGACTCCTCCCCTTCGCGCTCCGGCTGGTCATCGGCATACACGACGACCCCGAAGGTGTCACTTGCTTTGCTGGGTACGCCGCCCGGAAGATCCATGTGGGGGACACGGCGGATTAGCTCGGGCGGCTCGTCCCCGCCCGATGCCGGCTTGGTCGCGGTAGAAGGGGGCGGCCCCTTTTTCCGGGCCGGGGGTGCTTCCGATGTAGGCTCGACAGGCGCGCCGGGAAGGGCTTCTCCGGCACCGTGAGGCCCGACCGAACCCGCTTGCCCGATCTCAGAGAAGTCACCGAGACGAGGAGCAGACCTGGCAATCTGGGCCACTCCGGCTAACTCGCGAAGAGCCTCCTTTTTGTCATGTCCTTCTACGTCACCGGCCGTAATCCCGAGTGGCTCCTTGAGGACTTGGAGCAACTTGACCGTTTCCGGCAGAACCAGGGCATATCGGTCGCGAAGAATGGTCCGAACCTCTTCCTGCCGGCGATCCGCCTCCTTTCGGGCCTTCGTTCGATACAGGGCCGCAAACGAAAGCTGCAGCACCTCCGCGATGGTCGGAAGCTCAATCGTCAAACCCCGGCCGCCGACTTGAAACGAGAACATGGTGAGAAAGGCGCGCGCCGCCTTCACCCGGAAGCGTGGTGTCCGCAGCAATTCTGTGAACACCTCGATCGCGGGGTCGAAGTCCCTAGCCTCGAACAGCGCTTCGGCGGTTCCGAGTTTCAACAAGAGATCATGATAGCTGCTCATCGCAAGCCGCCTTGGGATTGTAGTGCCGTCTTCCGTTCTCGTTGATGTAGCGGACGTTGATGTTGGGCCCCTCGAAATCAAGCACCGCAAAGCCCATGTAGGCCCAGGGTTCAAGCTTGCGCGGCAGGCGATCGCGGTATTCGTAGAAGGCGGGCGCCGGATATTTAGCATTGGCTCCGTGCCACATGTAAACGGGCACCCCGCCATGTCCCACGCACCGCGCAAACTCGACGTGCTGATAGGGCTTGTAAAACACGCAGCGGTGTTCGTGCCCCCAGAACCAGACACGGACCCGGTCCGTCGCCAGGATACCAGCCAACTTTTCCTCCAACTTGGGACCACCCTTTTCGTAGGCGCTAAAGAGCTGGTGATGGCTCAGAAAGACCATTTTGCGATTCGAGCGGTCAATCTGCTCCCGAATCCATCCGGTCTGGTCCTTGAGGTCGTGGTCGTAATAAGCGGTGTCCAGCCCGAGGATTTGCCAGTTGTCGTTATGCAGGCTGAACACGCTCGAGCCGTTTTGCCGGCGAAATCTTCGGTCCTGGAGGAGCACCTCATAATATCCGTGGCCGCCGGAGTACATATCGTGATTGCCATTCAACGACCAGGACCCGATCGAATCGGCTTCCCAATCATCCACGGGCCAATAGGGCAGGAAGCGTCGCTGGTACTCTTCGCCCCAGCCCGCGTAATAGGTATCGCCGAGATGGATCACGTGCTGCTCCCGCCCCTCGCGCTTACCCTGGTCGAGTTCGGCACGAATGGCGGCCGTTACCTGACGGGCGCGCGGAATGCCCGTCGCCCAGTCCCCCACCAGGATAAGCCGCACGCGGTCCGTGACCTTTAGAGACCCCTTCGGCTCGGGCACAAAGTGGTGCGGGCCGTTGCGCGCCCGCCAGCGTTCCGCCGTCTTGCAAGCCACCCAGCCCGCGTCCAGGGTCGAGAACTTGTTGAACAAGCGTCGACCTTCGTTCGTCCGGCGAGGTTGCCAGCGGGCAATGCTTTGGTCCGTGACCGAGGGGACGCGTCCTCCTCGGCGGTTGTCGTCCTGAACTCCCGAGTCCACCACCCGCCGGCCCTGTTCCTCCTCGATAAAATAGCTTTCCAGCGCCGACTGGAGGTTGCTGATCAGCGGGTCGCAGCTAATGAACGAGAAGTCGTCAATTGGGGCCGCACCGGCGCGCAATTCGCTGGCATCTCCCTGTTGCCCGCTTGATTCCTTTCGCTCGCGCTCGACGGCTGCTGCGGTCTCTTCCTGCAGCGAGACGATCGACCGCTCGTCGAGCCCCAGAAGTTCCTTGCGTTGCGGTGCCGGCTGTTGGAGATCCGCCTGGAGTGACGGGAGTACCTTCTGAACGTCGTCCAGTTGCTGCAAAATAAATTCCCGGTTCAGGATCTGGGCAATCATCTGATTTCCCCCACGTTTCCCACATTATAGGTGGTGTTCGTTAACTCGCCAAGCCCCATCCGCTGTTTCTCCCACCCGCTGGTTCCGGATTGCGATCGGCTTCGCCCTTCTGAATAACAGAGCACCCATCACAGCCCTCTGGTGCAATGCCGACGGAACATTCTTCAGACGAGAATAAGCAGTAGCGGCGAAAAGGGAGAGGGACGAGCACTCTTGCCTGTCTCTACGGCCGGAGCCTAGTAGCTGCTGACAAAAGTCCGCATCATATTGCGGAATCCTAGGAAGGGCGGGGCTTTAGCCCCGCCATGGAAAAACCGCTTATCATCGGGGCTTTAGCCCCTGAGGCCACGTGGCTTCAGGGCCTAAAGGCCCAATCCATCACGCTCGCGAAGACGGCGGGGCTGAAGCCCCGCCCTTCCACAGCACCCCGTTATGACGGCCATTTCCGTCATTAAGTACTAGCGCGCCGCCTGGCAGGCAAGAGTGCCTGCGCCACTTCTTCCGGATTCTAAGCGAGTCTATTGGGCTGGCTTTGCGTCGGCCGGGGTCACGGCCGGCTCCACGGGGGGAAGCAGCAGCTTCTGATGGATGGCGTAAAGCACCAACTCGAGCCGGTCCGAAACTCCAACTTTGTCGTAGATCGATCTCAGGTGGTTCTTCACGGTCTGTTCGGTGATGTTCAGATGCCCGGCAATCTCGCGGTTGCGCCATCCTTGCATGAGGTAGCTGATGATGGTCTTCTCGCGCTGTGTAAGGGTGTCGACAGGCCGCAAGGGTTGTGCCGCGGTAGCCTCCACGAACTTCGCCATGGTGGCCACCTGCTTGTGCGGCAACCAAACCTCGTCGTCGAATACAACTCTGCGCGCACACCTGACGAACAGCGAGGGTTCAACCGACTTCAGAATGATGCCCGCGGCGCCCAGTTGGACGTACCGAATGCCCTGCTCTTCGGTTGGTACGGTGGAGAAGGTGACCACAATCTTGCACTTTGGAACATCGCGGCGAAGCTCTGAAAACAGATTGCCGCCTGCTTCCGTCACGATCTCCGATTGAACAAAGAGCAAGTGTGGGCGTAGGGATTTGGTCAGTTCGAGGACTTGCGATGGGGTGTGGGCTTGCGCGACGACGCGCACGTCATCCTCGACCGCAAAGAGTTCTTTCAACCCAAACCTGAAGATGCCTTCGCGGTCGGCTATGAGAACTCGGATCTTCTTCTTCGCGCTGTTGCGCACGCTCATCCGGAATCACGTCCCAGCGCCACTGGTTCGTCCGTCCCACCAGCCTGTCCCGATTGGCCGGCGCCCGGGTCGTAGGTTGATTCTTGGAAGTCTGCTTTCATTGAACGGCGCCGTGCCTGAAGGCTGAAACAGGCTGGAATCCGGCACCCTCGGTACAAACGGCGTTAAACTGCTTAGGTGCGAGCGGGCCGGAATTCGTACTCATCAATGGTCGCCCCCATTCCCCTCGCTTCACCAGAGCAGTTCCAGCGGATAACCCGGCCGTTACAGAGCAATTCGACAGGGACGGGAGTCATGTTCGCAGGCAGGTGCACTCTCATCGTCACTGTGGTTTTGCAGGGAGGACGAACCGGGATTATGGTGAACAACCCATTCCCGCTGATATTTCCGGTCGTTCCCTCTACGCGGCGAGTGCGGCCCCCGCGACTCTTCCAGTGCACCTCTACCGGCAACACAACAGGAATTCGTATCCCGGAGCGCTGATTGTCCTTCATAGAATCTCCTGGAACAGCACCGATACTCACCAAAGGTTAGCTCGTTTCTTTCACCGTGGCAAGAGGAAAGTCCCGAAAATTCTCAAAGACTGGGGACATACTTACCTTGCCAAGACTAAGTGACATATTGCCTAAATCGCCCACCGCTGCTACCCTTCCTGCGTCACCTAAGGGTATCGGCGGGACCGGCAATGAAAAGGAGAAAAAAATGAAACTCGGTGAAGTTGCAGCGCGGCTTCAATGCCGACTTGATGGCCCTGAAGAACTCGAAATCGCGGGCGTGGCGGGAATGGACGAAGCCGGACCCGGAGAGTTGACCTTTCTTGCTAATCCCAAGTACCTCCGCAAGCTCACAACCACGCGGGCGGCAGCCATCATTGCCAATCCGGGCGAGGACCTGGGGGGACGGCCGGCCCTGCGCTCGGAGAATCCCTACCTTGCTTTTGCCAAGGCGCTTGAGCTTTTCCACGCTCCTTACCGCCCTTCCGCGGGCATTCACCCCACGGCCGTCATCGCCCCTGACGTCAAACTTGGGCGGAATCCCTCCCTTGGGCCCTACGTGGTGATCGAAGAAGGCGTGGAGATTGGCGATGATTGCGTGCTCAAGAGCCATGTGGTGGTTTATCACGGGGCCAGGATCGGGCATCGCTTCTTCGCTCATTCCCACGCCGTGGTGCGTGAATTCGTGCGCATTGGCGACGACGTGACGTTGCAGAATGGCGCGGCCATCGGGACTGATGGCTACGGCTTCGCCCGCCAGGACGACGGCTCGTATTACAAGATCATGCAGACGGGGACCGCCGTGATCGAAGACGGCGTCGAGATTCAAGCCTACGCGTGTATTGACCGGGCGGCGGTGGGAGAGACGCGCATCCATCGCGGCGCCAAAATCGACAACCTCGTGCAAGTGGGCCACAGCTGCGAGGTGGGCGAGAATTCACTTCTCTGCGGACAAGTGGGCCTCGCGGGCACGAGTAAAGTGGGGCGGAACGTTATCCTCACCGGCCAGGTTGGAGTGGCGGGTCACGTGACGATCGGCGATGGCGTGATCGTCTCCGCCCAGTCCGGCATTCACAGCGACGTCGAGCCGGGCCGTGTCATGTCCGGCTCTCCCGCAATTGACCATGCCCAATGGATGAAATGCGTCGCGGCCTTCGCGCGCCTTCCCCAGATGTTCGCGACCTATCGCAAAGTTCGAGAGTCGTTGGAGAAAAAAACTTCTGACCCGTCGACGACAAAACACACATTCTGAATGATGGTGGCCTATGAGAAGCTTCGAACTAGGGAAGCGCCGCAACATCGCACTGCGCCGTTCCGTACTCAAGCGCGCCCGATCTTCTGACTCCAAACCTAAATCTTGGTTGACAAATCGTCTTTGGCTATTCACCATTCTTATTTGAGCCCTGGGTCTTCTTTCGACGATCGTCGAGGAGGTTACTTGATGAAGCTTACAGCAATTATCGAAGCAGAAGGAGATGGTTATGTGTCGCTTTGTCCGGAGCTGGATATCGCGAGCCAAGGCGACAGCGTTAAGCAGGCCCGGGACAATCTTCGCGAAGCCCTGGAGCTATTTTTCGAGAGCGCGTCTCCGGCGGAGATCAAGCAGCGACTGCGTGGCGAAGTCTACGTGACCCAGGTGGAGGTGGCCGCTGGGTAAGCTGCGCGTCCTCTCAGGCGAAGAGGTTTGCGCGATTGTGGAAAGGTATGGCTTCGTCCAGGTTCGGAGACGCGGAAGCCACATCGTAATGCAAAAGATCGTGCCTGGCGGGACGATAACTGTTCCCGTCCCGGACCACAAGGAACTCCGGATCGGCACGCTGCAAGCCATTATCCGACAATGCGGCGTCCCTCGAAGCGAATTCGAGTCTTAATCCGGCGGCCCGCCTTTGGTGTAAAGGAGCCGCTCTTTCCCACATTCGTGCTTTCCTGATTCAGAAGGGCCTCATACTGTCTGACAAGAAGCAAACGGACGCATTCGCCCGCCGCAACGCGTCACTGCTGTGGCGTAGGTCCCGCCGGAGGACTGACGCCGGTTCCCGTCAGCGAAATCGTCTGCGGACTATTGGCGGCGCTGTCCGCAATCGAGACGCGGGCGCTGCGGGCCCCCGCCGCTTTAGGAGTGAAAGTCAGGGTAATCTGGCAGGCTGTATTCGCCGCCAGTGAGTTGCCGCAATCCTGGTTCAAGCTGAAGTCGTCGCTGTTGTCGCCGGTGACCGAGATACTTGAAATGTTCAAGGCCTGAGGAGCAATCAATCCCAGGGTGACCGGCGGCGAGGATGTTCCCACCGCCTGGTTCGAAAACGCCAGGCTCGACGTAATCAGCCACACGGCGACCGGACCGACCGACCCATCCAGTCTGAGGTTTTGAGGACTGTCCGGCGCGTTGTCGGTCAACGTCAGCGTTCCCTTTCGATTTCCCTGTTCCTTGGGCGTGAAGGTGATATTGATCGTGCAACTCGCGGATGCGCCGAGCGAGCCGCCGCAATCGTTGGTTTGCGCAAAGTCGCCGCTGGTGGCAATGGTGAGATTATTCAGAGCGCCGTTGCCGGAATTGCTCAATGTGACGGATTTGGCGGCGGTGGTGGTCGATACCGAATCGGCGGAAAAGTTCAGCTTGCCGGGCGAGAGCCTGACCAGCGGGCCAACACCCGTGCCGCTCAAGGTCACGGATTGCGGGCTGTTCGTCGTGTACTCGCTGAAAGTAAGTGCGCCGTTGACCGGCCCTGAGGAGCCGGGCCGGAAGCTGACCTGCACCGTGCAACTCCCCTTGGGAGGAACGGAAGGAAGACAGTTGTTGCTCTGCTTCCAGCCGGTAGAGATATTCAGGCTGGTGATGCTTAGAGCGAGGGCGCCGGTGTTCGTAAAGGTCACGGTCTGCGGCGCGCTGGCGTTACCTATCGATTGGTCGCCAAAATTCAGGTTTGAAGGCGATACTTCAGGCGCGGTGAGGAGGCCTCTCCCGTTCAGTTTGAACACAAAAGGCGGGCTGGCGGCGTTGCTGGTGACCGTGATCGTGCCGGTGAGCGGCCCCGTGGTCGTCGGATCGAACGTTACCTGGACCGTACAGTGTCCACCCACCGGCACCGCGGGCCGGCAGTCGTCCGTCTCACCGAAGTTCGCAGTGGCTTGAATGTTGGTAATGACAAGAACGGTAATGCCGGTATTCTGAAGATGTATAGCTTGGGGTGCGCTGCGGGTTCCCACCTGCTGATCGCCAAAAGTGAAAGTGTTTGCGTCGTCCGGGGCGGCCGGAGCGGGCGGAGTTTGCGGAAAAGCTTTGCCGGCGCCAAAACCTAGAACAGCAAAGAAAAGAAAAACCACCGCGGCGCGCCCTCCTTTGACAATATCGCAGACGCCGGTACCCTTGCGCTTCGAGCCCATAATCACCTCGTGCCCTGATGTGAGGAATGTCTTCCTGAGGATTACTCACATCTGGGCCGATGTCAAGGTGAGCGAGCGTCTCCAATCCTTTGATAACCGCCCCGCCGTAGGGGGACGGCTTGCCGTCCCCACATGTCTGCCGGCCCCGACGAGGGTAGGGCAAGCCCTACCCCTACACTCCGCTTAAATCAAGGCCAATATTAAGGTGAAGGCAGCGCATGCCTCGTCACGCTTCCTCCGGCCATTCGTCTTTCTCAAGGCCCGTCAGGATGGCCTGACGAACCCGCTCGATGACCATTTCACGATCTTCGACGGTCAAGCCCTCGGTGGAGACGCTGTCGTGGAATGTGATGCGGACGCTTCCCGGCCGCATCACGAACTTGCCTTTGGGCATGATCTTGTTGCTGCCGGAAACTGAGACGGGAACGATCGGCGCGCCGGCTTTGAGCGCCATGACGAAGACGCCCTTCTTAAATGGCTGCAGCCTGCCGTCGGGACTGCGAGTGCCCTCCGGGTAGACCAGGAAGGAATTCCCCGCCTTCATCGCGATTACTCCCCTTTCAACTGCGTCGAGCGCCTGCTCCCGGTTCTTCCTGTCCACGCGAATGAAGCCGACTTGGGTCATTCCGTTGCCGATAACCGGAACCCGGAAGAACTCCTTCTTTACCAGCACCAGCACCTTCGGTAAGATCGATATCAAGGCGGGAGGGTCACAGTTGCTTTGGTGATTGGCCATGAAGACCACAGGCCGACCGCGCGGAATGCGCTCGCGTCCCTGGAGTTCCAACCGTACGCCCGCCAGCCAGAGAGCCAAGCGCGCCCCCAAAACTCCCGTTCTGTAAATTGGACCGCTGTTGCCGCTCAGCAGGCCGTAAATCAGCACCGGCGGCCCGAAGATCAAAACGTAGGCGAAAGTAATGATGGTGACGAGAAAGGCGCGAATCATTGAAAATATGAACTAGTCCTTAGCTGAGTTAGTAAGCGAACTTATTTGTCGGAGGTGGAAGGGCGGGGCCTTAGTCCCGCCGCTAATGTCGCGAGGTAATCACGAGGCATTAGCCCCTGAAGCGGCTTGGCTTCAGGGCCTAAAGGCCCTTCCAACCCTGCGCCCACAGACGGCGGGGCTAAAGCCCCGCCCTTCCGAGTGCCACTTGAAATTGCGCTCATTAAATCAACCAAGCAATCGAGAAGTGTATAGTGAATAGTGAATTACATAATCCGTAAATAGCCGCTCACCATTTACTATTCACAATTCGCTATTCACCATTTGTTTTCCCTCGCAGCCAACCTTCCCGGATTCGGAGCTGGTCAGGCGAAGGATTCGAGATTTCCTTCAGGCGGAAAGTTGTTCCGGCAGTGGACTCCAGGCGATACGTCACTTCCCGGGCGGCCCCGTCACGCAGCGCCTCGAACTTGATCTCATCTCCCGGCTTGAGGTGGGAAACCATGTCGGCGGGCGATTCGTGCAACGGCTGGCCATTCATTTTCTGGAGGACGTCACCCTGTTCGAGCCCCGCCTGCGCCGCGGCGCTCGGTCGTTCCACGTAATCCACTCGGACCTCTCCGGCCGAATTCACACTGGCCGCGAAGCCCAGGCGGGCCGCGCCGGGACCTTGGCTTTCGAGCTCCAGGCCGGCGTAGCCCAAGTAAGTTGAGTAATCCAGTTCGCTCGTGCCCCTGACGTAGTCTGCGAAAAACGCTTCCAGACCCGAAAAGCCCGGAGCAACCTGCGCCATCACGCGCTCGAGGTCCGAGTCGGTGTAGTAGCGTCCGCGGCGGGCGAATTCTTCGTTCAAGCGGCGCATCACATCATCGAGGCCGGCGGCGTTGCCGGTGGCGTGAAGGATCCCGAGGTCGAGCAGGAATCCCAGCAATTCACCCTTGTTGTAGTAGGAGATGCTGCGCTCGGGCCGGAAGTAATCGTTGTATTTCTCGAACCAGGCCTCGAGACCGGACTCCTCGACGCTTTGAAAGAAACGGGCGGGCCTGGATTGGAGGACGGAAATCTGCTCCGCCACGTGCGCGTAAAAGGTCTTGCGCGAGATCAATCCCGCTCGCAGCAAGGCGAGTTCGCCATAAGTGCTGGTCAGGCCTTCCGAAAACCACAGGTCGCGCGTGTCGTTGTCGTGCACGTAGTCAATCGGCTCGAGCAGCTGAGGCCGGATGCGTTTGACGTTCCAGAGATGAAAGAATTCGTGCGCCGAGACGCTCTCCACGCCTTCCCAGTGATCGTGGACTTCCCTCGCCCGCACCGTGATCGCAGTCCCGTTGCGGTGCTCCATGCCGCCGCCGCCCGGAGCGCTGTCCGGAAAGTGAAAGATAAACGTGTAGCGGGAAAACGGCACGTCGCGCATCAGGGCGGTTTCGGTGGCCGTAATTTTCTCGAGCGATCCCAGCAGGCGTTCGCGAGAATAATCCTTGGGGTCCGCGTGCACGATGACGCGATAAGTGGCGCCCCCTTGGTTATAACTGTATTCCTGGAACTGCCCGGCTTCCACCGGGCTGTCGACCAGCAAGTCGTAATTCGGCGCGGAGAACCCGTTGGCATCCTCTTCCAGCAAGCTTGCCGCCTTCCATCCCTCAGGCAGCAGCAGCTTGACGTGCAGGGCTCGTTCGCGCTCGGTGGGCAAATAGAACAGCATGCCGGCAAAATTCAGAAAAGCGTGCGTGTCATCCAGGTCGCTTGAAAACGGCGTCGGCCCTGACACATAAACGCTGTAATGGAGTGTCAGCATCGAGCATGGTTGGGGCCCCGACTTCCAGGTGTCGAGGTCAACTCGCGTTAGTTTTTCCTTTCGTCCGTCGCATTTCGCACTCACGTCACTGACGCTGCGCGCGAAGTCGCGAATCTGGTAGAGATTGTTCCAGGCCGGAAGCTGGAATTCAGTGCCCGGCGAGGCCCGAGCGACCGCCATCTCAACTTCCGCCTGATGCGAGGCGGGGGTACGCAAATCGAGTTGGTACTGAATCGATTCCGCCGCGCCAAAGGCAGAAGCCGCGAGCAGCAGTAGCGCAACAAGGCCCGCGAGAATCCGGGGATTGACGATTGACGATGGCCGATTGATCATTGCTGAGGTTTCCGGCACGCGGCTGCTCCGCCCAAAAAAGTCTTGCCCTACGCCGCTGGGCTTTCTAATATAGCATTTTGGGGGTCAGGGACAAGCCAACATGCTACGCAAGGCGGACATGCACTGTCATAGCCTTCACTCGGGGCGGGTCAAGCACCTCCGCTTCCTGCGCGCCAGGGATTGCTATTCCCGGCCGCTGGATGTCTATGCGAAGGCCAAGCGGCGCGGTATGGACTTCGTCACCATCACCGACCACGATTCCATCGACGGGTGCCTGGAAGTGCTCGACCGCCTGGGCGAACTCGAGGACTTCATCACGGGAGAGGAAGTCAGCGCCACCTTTCCGGAGTTCAACCACACCGTGCACATTGGGGTGTACGGGCTGAACGAAGCGCAGCACCGTGAAATCCAGCGTTTGCGCTCGGACGCCGAAGAACTCGTTCCCTATCTCCGCCAGCAGAATCTCCTGTTTGACCTGAACCACTTCTACCACGATTTTGGGGACCCTGCGCGTGTGCAGCGCTTCACCGAGCGGATGTCAGGGCTGTTTGACGTATTCGAGGTTCGAAACGGCACCCAGGAACGCGACCACAACAACTTAATTGCCAGTCTGGTCGAAGCTCTCCGTGAGGGCGGGCGCGCAGTTGGGATCATCGGCGGCAGCGACTCGCACACACTGCGCCGCCTGGGACGGACCTATACGGTTTGCCCCGCCGCCGATCGGGAGGAGTTTATCGAAGCCATCCGCAGCGGCCGCAGCCAGGTCTGCGGCGCACACTCCAACCACCTTTCGCTGGCAGCCGACATTTACGGCGTGGTGCTGCGCTACTATCCCGCCGTCTTCGGGATCAGGAACGGTGAACTGCCTGCGGGCATCCGTCTGCGCAATATCTTCCTCAGTATCCTGGCCGCGCCTTTCCTCTTCGTTCCCTATGTCACCGCCGCGCGTCACAGCTCCATCGAGCACGCCCGCGTCAACCAGTTTGCACGCCTTCTTAGCGCTCACAACCCGCACTGGGCCGGTCGTTCCTGCGAGGGCGGGAATCCGATAGAACCCTTCACGGCTCGGTGAGCGGAGCAGCGGCCTGAGTTTGGCAATCTTGCCGTTGCAAAACGTACAGGAAGGCTGTACAATAGCTTTGGAGGTGTGCGTTGGCAGTCGAGACCACTTACACGAGCCTCAGGCAGAGGCTTGCCTCAGTTCTTGATCAGGTGTCGGATGACCGGGAAGTTGTCATTGTGCGGAGGAGGAACTCCAAAGACGTTGCACTCGTTCCCGCTGACGAACTTGCTGGCCTCATAGAAACGGCCCATTTGCTTCGGTCCCCCAAGAACGCTCAACGCCTGGTGGCCGCCTTGCGACGGGCCGAGCGCGGCGCGGGCAAGCCTGAATCCGTGGACGATCTGCGCCGGGAGATGGGACTTGGCCCCACCCGCTGAGCGCGAGGCGGTGTTCCACCCCCAGTTCCGCGAGGACCTGCGCTACTGGGTCGAGACGGACCGCCGAGTGGCACTCCACATTCTGGAGCTTGCGGAAGCAGTGCTCCGCGATCCGTTTGCCGGTATCGGAAAGCCCGAGCCGCTCAAATATATGTTGGCCGGTTGTTGGTCGCGAAGAATCACACAGGAACACCGGCTGGTCTATAGGATCACCGGACTGCGCATCGACTTCCTGCAGGCGCGATACCACTACTAACGTGTCGGCGCACTCCATGAGGCTTCAAGCCTCCACCACCCACCCAATTCCGATTCCTGCAACAGTTCTCAACCGATCGATCAGTTGCCCGGCGTGATGCTGGATGTGACGAATGTTGTAGAGTTGCAGTTCCAGTTTGTTGAATGGAAGCCAGTAAAAACCCGAGGGCGCGTTGAAATCCAGCCCCGGCACCTTAGCGCCGATTTCCTGCCAGCAAATCTCGAGGTATTCGAGAATCTCCTCTTTGCTATAGGGCGTGCCAATCTTGGGCTCTTCGTGAGGCGGCCAGGGCAAGCGGCCCAGCCACTGGTAGTTCTCGCGATGCTTTGTCCATGGGGTGAAAGCCTCGTGGGAATCTTGCAGATACATGTGGGTGCAATAAAGCACGTGGTAAGCGATGTGCCAGAACTTGTTTGGGTACTCGGGAGCAAGCCAGAGCGATTCCGGACACTTGGTGATTGCTTCCTTGAGCATCGCCATCGCAGCGCGATATTGTTTCGAGAGTATTTCGTGCACATTCGGTTCAGCCATGACGATTCTCCTGAAGGAATTTGCACAGTAGGGGCGGCTCGCGAGCCGCCCCTACCTCGCTGTGGTGAATCTTACGCCGCGCCCCGCGGACGGAAAAAGCAGCGGTAGACGAGCATGCCGGCGGCCATCGTCAGCAATCCTAACCCGGACTCCGTGGGGCGCAGCGCCATCGTGTAGCAGAGCATCCAAACGCTTGCGCCGGCAAAAACCGCGGGTACGAGCGGATATGCCCAGTTTGCAGCCCCAAGCCGTTTCCATCCTGCCCGCTTGCGCAGGCGCACCATGCCCAACACCGCCAGGGCCGCAAATAAGACCAATGCGAAGCCGATGTAATAGACCAGGCTTTCGAAGGTTCCGGTGAGGATCATGGCAGCGGCCGCGAACGACTGCCACAGAATAGCCTGAACGGGCGTTCCCCAGCGAGGATTGACGCGCGCCGCCCCGGCAAAGAAGCAGCCATCCTGAGCCATGGCGTAATAGACGCGCGGCCCCACGATGGTCATGGCGCTCACCGTGGAAAGCAGCCCAACCGACATCACGGCACTGAAGATGTCACCGCCCTTGCCTTTGAACAGCGCGGTCGCTGCCGCAGCGCCAATGCGCTCGATGCCCTTCATGGCTTCGAGAGGCATGGCATAGATGAACGCCACGTTCAAGGCAAGATAGAATGCCGCCACAATCAAAGTGCCTGCCACCAGGGAAGCCGGCAGGGATCGCTCCGGCGACTTCATCTCCTCCGCCACGTACGTTGCGGCGTTCCAGCCGCTGTAAGCGAACATCACGAAGATGAGCGAAACCGCGAATTGCGCGCCCAAGGTGTGATGTGAGGTCCGGACCGCATCCGTCGAAAAGTGGGCGGCGCTTCCCTTCCCCACCAGGAAGGCCAGCGCCAGGAAAGCGCCCAGGATTCCGATCTTCAATCCGGTAAGAACATTCTGGACTTTGGCGGCAAAACGCACACCGAGAGTATTGACAACCGCAAAGACGGCGACCACTCCAACCGCCAGGAGGTTTCCGGCTCCCGTGTGAATCCACTTCGAAGAGAACGCCAATCCCGTTGGGGAGCTCGGCGAAAGCGCGGGATAGAAATGCGCCAGATACTCGGAAAACAACAGCGCCGCGGCGGCAATGGGCGCGGCAAAACCTGCGAAGAATGAAATCCAGCCGCTCAGAAATCCCCAGGCCGGCCCCCATGCCTCCCGCACGTAAACGTACTCCCCTCCCGATCGGGGGAGATTGATGGCCAACTCGGAATAACAAAGACAGCCCGCCAAGGCGACTAGAGCGCCCGCGAGCCAGATGCCGAGTACCAGATAAGGCTTGCCGAGATCGCCGGCCAGAAACCCCGTGATGCCGAAGATTCCCGCCCCAATCATGTTCGCCACCACAATGGCGGTGCCGTTGGTGACAGTCAGTTCGCGGCGGAGAGGCGAGTCGACAGTCGAGAGTCGAGTGTCAAGAGTTCGCGTGGCGTTGGAAAGTTGTTTCATCGTTCGGCGCGCCTGGAGTCCACGATTAAGTCAGCCCTCTCCCTTGGGATCTGTGCGGAAACAACCCGACTCTGTCATTCCGAGCCCTTCGCTGTCATCCTGAGTCCTTCGCTGTCATCCTGAGTCCTTCGCTGTCATCCTGAGCCCTTCGCTGTCATCCTGAGCCCTTCGCTTGTCATTCTGAGCGGAGCGAAGAATCTCGCTCTGCCGCTCAGCGTAAACTCCGCGAGGAATCTCGCTCTGAATGTTTTCAAGCCAGTACCTGCTGACAAAAGTCCGCGTCATATTGCGGAATCCTAGGAAGGGCGGGGCTTTAGCCCCGCCATGGAAAAACCGCTTATCATCGGGGCTTTAGCCCCTGAGGCCACGTGGCTTCAGGGCCTAAAGGCCCAACCCGTCACGTTCGCGAAGACGGCGGGGCTGAAGCCCGTCCCTTCAACGGCACCCCGTTATGACGGCCATTTCCGTCATTAAGTACTAGTGCGAGATTCCTCGCTTCGCTCTCTCGAAAATCATCTCTGGCTGACTCATGCTGCTGCCGCTTCAGGGGTGATGAGCCTGATATCGACTTGGTACCCCAGACTACGGAGTTTTCGCAGGAGTGCCTGAGCACGGCGGCGTTTGGTTCTGGGGTCGAGGTCGGTGCCGCGCTCGACGTAGGTAACGTGGTCATGCAAGATCTTCCAGACCAAACGGCACAGTCGGTGGGCCACCGCCCATATCGCTCCCTTATAGCCCAGTCGGGGCAGCAGACGATGGAACACCGCCTGAAAGTGGCTGCCCTTCTTCTTCACTGCCGCGTGGGCGCATTGGTTCAGGATACGGCGGAGATATTTATTGCCCTTGGCCGAGCGGCTACTGTGGTTCTCTTCCGCACTTTCCTCGCTTCCTGGGCAGGTCCCGACCCAGGCGGTCAAGTGGGCGGCGGAGGGAAACGTGGCCGCCGCCGCTCCCACTTCCGCGATGACTTGTTGCGCCGAGTCCACTCCGAAGCCGGCCGCCGCCGCCAAACGGGCCACCGCGTCCTCATGAGGTTTCAGGGCTTGCGCAATCAGGCCATCGAGTTCCTGCATCTGTTTCGTGATCAGTTGATAGCGCTCCAGATACTGGGCCAGCAGTCGCCGGTGGGCGGGTTGGGGGGTTCCGGTCAAAGCCTCGACCAGTTGCTTCTGGGTGCAGTGCAGGCGGTCATCCCCCAAGGCCGCCAACTTGTTCGGGTCCGTCTCCCCCGCGGCCAGAGCCTGCAGAATGCGGCAGCCACTAACCCCCAGCAGATCGCTCAGCAGACTGGACAACTTGAGGCGCATCTCCTCCAGCAGGCACTCCAGTTGACTCTGCAGCCGCGACGCCTCGCGGGTGAGTTGCAGCTTGCTCCGCGTCAGGGTCCGCCCAATCCGCTGTTCGGGCTCCGGCACAAAGCTCAGAATCAACTCCCCCGCCACCAGACGCCGCACCAAGCGCTCGGCGTCACGGAAGTCGTACTTGCGCCCCCGCGGAGCCCGGTTGGAGAAGGCCGTGCCAACTGCAACTTCATATGCGGTTCCAACTCGTACCAGACCGGCTTCCAATACTGGGCCGTCGATTCCATAACCGCTTGTTGCACCCCTTGCGCGCGCAACCAAGCCGACAATTCCTGAAGATCTTTGGTCGTGGTTCCGAAGCGCCTCCGCTGCGGCTCCCACTCCCGCTCACTGACGTTGCAAACCACCACCATCAGCACTTTCTTGTGCACATCAATCCCTGCTATCTTATACGCCATGTTCTTCTCCTGGCGTGGAAGAGTAGAACGTGCACAGTTAGACGTTACGCACTCTCACGCGCTACGACCCCTCCCGCCGCGAGCGGGAGGGGTCGCGACACATTTATGGGTTCAAAACGCACATTCCGGGCCACACTCGGAAACGGCCTCAACTCATCCAGAGCGAAGAGGGCCTTCACAATTCCACGCCGACCCTATCGTACACCGGCCGGCCACTCGCGCGAATTTTCATCCCTTTGGGTGGGCCGCAGGCCCATGACCACTCGGAATG